>JBBJNU010000178.1:0-3965 GCA_037721005.1 Thermoleophilaceae bacterium
GGGCCGAGCAGGACTACCTGCGCCCGCGCGCGAAGCTCGGCTACTTCCCGTGCGCGTCGGACGGCAACGACCTCGTGGTCTTCGACCCCGAGGACCACGACAAGGAGCTCGAACGCCTCACCTTCCCGCGCCAACCGCGCCACGACCGCATCTGCCTGTCTGACTTTTACCGGCCGGTCGACTTGGGCGAGCGCGACGTGGTGGCCCTGCAGGGCGTCACGGTCGGGCCCGAGGTCACCGACGTGATGGCGAAGCTCGAGCAGGAGGGCGAGTTCGCCGAGCAGCTCTACGTGCACGGCCTCGGCGTGCAGACGGCCGAGGGCCTGGCGGAGTGGCTCCATTCGCAGGCCCGCTCGGAGCTCGGCATCGACGCGGGCCAGGGCCGGCGCTACTCGTGGGGCTACCCGGCCTGCCCCGACCAGTCCGAGCACGAGAAGGTCTGGCGCCTGCTGGGCCTCGAATCGATCGGCATGTACCTCTCGGACGCCTACGCCGTGATGCCCGAGCAGTCCACGGTGGCGATCATCGCCCACCACCCCGAGGCGGTCTACTTCGGCATGAAGTCGGGCTTCCTGCCCAAGGAGCCGGCTCCCGACGAGATCATCGCCGGTACCGAGCGGGGCGGCAGCGTGCCTCCCGAGGGGGATCCAGAGGACGACGCCTCGCGCCTCGAGGGCGAGCGGCGCGCCGCCGACGAAGTTCCGGCCTGAACCGCTGACGCGCCGCGGCGATCCTGCGATGATTGGGGCGGTGCGCGCCGGGCAAGGGAGCCGACCAGGGAGACAGGTGATGCGCGGCATGGCATCTGCCGCCGTGTGCGCCGTTTTGCTCGCGCTGCCGGGTGCCGCCGTCGCCGCCGGCGATCCGTTGCGCCCCCAGCAGTACGGGCTCGACATCGTGGAGTCCGATGCCGCGCACCGCGTCACCACCGGACAGGGTGCTGTGGTCGCGGTGGTCGACAGCGGCGTGCGCGCCGATCATCAAGACCTTCAGGGCAGGCTGCTCCCCGGCTTCGACTTCGTGGATGACGATGCCGACCCGAGCGTGGGCCGCGAGGGGGACGGTCACGGCACCCACGTGCTGGGTATATCTGGCGCGAACTCGGGCAACGGAATCGGGGTCTCCAGCGTGGCGCCCGGCGCCATGTACATACCGGTGAGGGTGCTTGGCAACAACGGGTCGGGTTCCTCGGACGGCGTGGCCAGGGGAATCGACTTCGCGGTGGCCCGCGGGGCAGACGTGATCAACCTGAGCCTTGGCGACCAGCTCGGCGCCGTGAGCGACTCGGGCTCGGATTTCGCGCAGGCCATCGACAGGGCGCTCGACGCGGGCGTCGTGGTCGTGGCGGCGGCCGGTAACTCTGGGTTGCCGGTGTGCGAGCAGCCCTCCGGACGGGGGCGGATTCTCTGCGTAGGCTCGGTCGACGAGAACCGACAGCGAAGCTTCTTCTCCAGCTTCGGCTCGGGACTCGGTGTGGTCGCGCCAGGAGGCTCGGCGCTGCTAGGGCGCGACATCCTTTCGCTGTTCAATGAGAGCGCGAGTTCTTACACCGAGCTGGCCGGCACTTCGCAGGCTGCGCCACACGTGGCCGGCGTGGCAGCCCTGCTCGTGTCCAGGGGTTTGAGAGGGCAGCAGGTGGTGAACCGGATCCTCGCCACCGCCAGTGACGCGGGTCCCCCGGGTCCCGACCCGGAGTTCGGCGCCGGCATAGTGAATGCGCGACGCGCCGTCGAGGGCCTTGGCGGGTCAGGCGAAAGCACCGGCGGCGGCGGCGGAAGCGACGGCGGCGGAAGCGACGGCGGCGGAAGCGACGGCGGCGGAAGCGACGGCCCCGGTGGAAGTTCCGGTTCGACAGGCAGCGCGGCGGCCATCTCCTTCCGGCGCACCCAGCGCATCCGAACCGTGCTGCGCCGGGGTGTGCGAGTCCGATGCCGGGCGGCCGGCAACGGGCGCTGCGCCGTCGGGGTCACCCGTCGCGGCAAGCGCTACGCCCGCGGGTCGAAGGCTTTGCGCGCAGGACAGTCGGTGATCACGGTCGCTCGAATGAACCGCCGGGGCCGCGCTGTGCTGCGCCGCTCCCAGCGCCGAGGGCGAGCGATTGCCCTGCGGGTGCGCGTGACCGTCCCTGGCGCCGCGCCGCAGATTCGCCGCCTCAAGCTGCTCCCCTGAAGGGATCACACACCTGAGTCGACCCCGCTCAAGGGGTCTGACCCCTACTACCGATGGGAGAGCATCGCTCTCCAAATCTTCGACAGGTGGATAAAGACTCCGCGCCCCTCTGAACCTAACTTGGGCGATGTCCTGAGATTTGCGATCCGGCAGCTTCGTGCTGTCGGGGTTTGGAGGCGCTCGCACCTATGAGATCAAGTCTGAAGAGGGCCGGGCCCGTTGGCCTGTTGGCCCTGCTCGCCCTGGCAATTCTGCCCGCCGCGGCGTTCGCCTCGGCGGATGAGCTCAAGCAGGCGGGCGAAGGCACGCTGCCGGACTCCGTCCCGCTCAACACCCTCTGGGTGGTGGTCGCGGCGATCCTCGTCCTGTTCATGCAGGCCGGCTTCGCCATGCTGGAGATCGGCTTCTCCCGCGCGAAAAATGCGGGAACCGGCGTGGCCAAGATCCTGACCAACCTCTCGATCGCGGCCATCTGCTATTGGGCGGTGGGCTTTGCCTTCGCCTTCGGGTCGGGGGACGTGTTCGGCACCGGAGAGACGCTGGCCAAGATCATCGGCTCGAACGGGTTCTTCCTTCAGGTGGCCGGCACAGGCGGCGTCGACGATCTGGCCGGGAACTCCGGTCTGCCGGTCATGGCCTTCTCGGATGCTTCCATCGAGGCCAAGTTCCTGTTCCAGTTCGCGTTCTGCGCGGTGTCGCTGGCCATCGTCTGGGGCTCGACCCTCGAGCGGATCAAGTACTCGGCGTACGTGATCTACGCGATCGTGTTCGCGTCGATCATCTACCCGATCGGCTCGCACTGGGTCTTCGGCGGTGGCTGGCTGCAGAACGGCGACACGTTCCTCCTGCCCACCGGCATGCAGGACTTTGCCGGTTCGACGGCGGTGCACCTCATCGGCGCCACCGGAGCCCTCGCCGCGCTTCTGCTCCTCGGCCCGCGTAAGGGCAAGTACGGCCCAGACGGCAAGCCGCGGATCATCCCGGGGCACTCGATGCCGATGGTGGGCCTCGGCGTGATCATCCTGTTCGTGGGGTGGTTCGGCTTCAACGCCGGCTCTACCCTGAACATCACCGACGCTCGGCTTGCCGACGTGGCGGTAGTGACCCTGCTCGGCGCGGGTGGCGGCATCCTCGGGGCGTTCGTGGCCTCGCAGATCCGCCTGAAGACCGTGGACATCGGCATGGTGGGCAACGGCGCGATCGCCGGACTGGTGGCCATCACGGCGCCCTCGGGCTACGTGGAGACGTGGGCGGGCCCGCCGATCGGTTTCGTGGCCGGGCTCATCGTGGTGTTCGGGGTGATCGCCATCGACAAGAAGCTCGATGACCCGATCGGCGCGCTGTCGGCGCACGGGCTGGCCGGCATCTGGGGCACGTTGTCCTGCGGCCTGTTCACAGCACCGCGGCTGGCCGAGTACAACGCCTTCGGCAACCCCAAGGGCGGCCTCCTCTACGGCGGAGGCTTCGATCAGCTCATCGCCCAGGCGGTGGGCGTGGTGATCGCATTCCTGTTCGTGTTCGGAATGAGCTACGCCACGTTCGCGATCATCAAGGCCACGATCGGCCTGCGGGTGAGCGAGGAGGAGGAGGACGCTGGTCTCGACATCGTCGAGCACGGCATGTACGGGTACCCGGAGCAGTTCATCCCGCTGCCTGAGATCGGGGCGGCTTCCACCGGCCCGGCCGCCGTCACGGGCGTGTCCGGGTCCATCGGGGGTCCCGCGACCGCTGCACGCAACGAGGAGGTGACGGTATGAAGAAGATCGAGGCGTTCATGCGCCACGAGGCGTTCGACT
>JBBJNU010000031.1:0-14441 GCA_037721005.1 Thermoleophilaceae bacterium
GCGCGGGCGATGGCCTCGTCGGGATCGGAGGCGAAGAACCGCAGCTTCGAGTTCAGCGCCGGGGCCACCACCAGCACCTCGGCGTCCCTGGCCGCCTTCTCACCGATTGCGTCCTTCACGACCTCGCTCGAAACCGGCTCGGAGACCATCACGAGAACCTTCACGCGACCTCCCTCAGGCCGTCCAGTTCACGTTGCGTGGCGAGGCGCTCGAGCGCTCTCGACTCCAGCTGGCGCACGCGTTCGGCTGACAGCCCCAGCTCGCGACCGGTCTCTCGCAACGGCTTGGGCTCACCGCCCTCGATGCCGTAGCGCAGGCGGATAACTCGCCGTTCGGGATCGGGCAGCTCGCTGACCGTTCGGCGCAGCGCCTCGTTGCCGAGGTTCACCTGGATCTCCTCCTCGAGCGCCGGGCCCTCGCTCGGCAGCAGATCGCCGAAGGAGGTACCGCCGTCCTCACCAACCGCGCGGTCGAGGCTCGTGACCGTGCGCGCCGCGGCCCGGACCTCCGCAACCTGCTCGATCGGGAGCTCGGACTCCGTCGCGATCTCCGCGTCGGTGGGCTCGCGCCCGAGGCGGGGGCTCAGCTCCCGTGACGCGCGAACGATCTTGCGCTCGCGCTGGCCGATGTGCACCGGGATCCGGATGGTGCGGGCCTTGTTGGCGAGCCCGCGCTGGATCGCCTGGCGGATCCAGAAGGTGGCGTAGGTGGAGAACTTGTAGCCCTTGCGGTAGTCGAACTTCTCCGACGCCCTGATGAGACCGAAGATGCCCTCCTGGATCAGATCGAGGAGGGAGAGATCCTGCCCCTGGTACTTCTTCGCGATGGACACGACCAGCCGCAGGTTGGAATTGATCATCCGCTCCTTGGCCTGCAGATCTCCCGACTCGATCGCCTTGGCCAGCTCGATCTCCTCGTCCTTTGTTAGCAACGGGTGGCGGCGCAGCTCGTTGAGGAAGAGCTGCAACGCGTCGGTGGTCGTGCCTGCGAGCTCTTCCGGGCGGTAGCGGGTCTCGGCCACCTCCGAGCGCCCGCGGTCGTCCGACAGCTCGATTCCCCGCGCCTCGATGCGCTCGTGCAGGGTGTCGAGCTCGTGGTCGGCCAACTCGAGGGTCTGGACTCGTTCTTCGAGCTCCGAGAGGTCGAGACAGCCCTTCTCCTCACCGCGCGCCAGCAGAGCGGCTATCTCCGGTCGGACCTCCGGTTCGGTGACCATGGAGGACAACCTTACGCCTCGTCCACCATGTCGAGGCGCCCGTCGAGCTTGGTGATCGAGAACACGCGTTGCACCGCGGCGGGGCCCTTGACCACGACGAATCGGCGATTGGACTCCCGGGCGCGCTGGTCGGCGGCCACGATCAGTCGGAGCCCGGTCGAGTCCAGGAACGTGAGCCCCGAGAGGTCGAGCTTCAACACGCTTGGACTTGCCGCCTCGACCCGCTCGAGCTCGCGCTGAACCCTGTCGGTGGTGGAGAGGTCGAGCTCGCCCCGAAGCGCGATGTGCGTCTCGGGGCCCTCGCGGGTCTCGAAGTTGAGAATCGTCACGGGGGCGAGGCTACCTCCTCGCGCCGCCCGAGGGCCCTCCGTGCCAGGCGGTACGCGAAGACGATCTGCACAGCGGCAAAGGACAGCTCGAGCGCCCGCTCCGAAACAGCGTTGGCCGCGACGGTGCCGACCACCACGCCCAGCGGGGACAGCGCCCCGATCACGAGACCGTCCTTTAGGCGCAGGTTGCCGTAGGAGTGCTGGCGCCACGCGCCCACCACGGCCACGAGCACGATGGCCAGAAGCGAGGTGGCCTCGCCTTCGAGCTGGGAGAGGCCGAGGAAGATCACGAGGCCCGGCACGAAGAGCACGCCGCCCCCTACCCCCACGAGCCCTCCAGCCATGCCGGCGGCGAAGCCGATGGCGAGAGCGGCTAGGAGATCGGTGGCCTCCATGGTCAGAGCACCAGCGCCACTGCCGAGCACACCAGCAGCACGGCGAAGGCGCCCGCCACCGCGCGCTCGGGTATGCGCTGTTGCAGGGCGGTGCCCGCGAGGATGCCCCCCACCGCCGGCGCACCAATCAGGAGCGCCGCGAGCGGGTCCACGTTGCCGTACAGGGCGTGGGCCCCCGCGGCCATCGCGGCGATCACGGCGATGGCGGCGAGCGAGGTGCCGGTGGCCTCGCGCTCGCCGTAGGAGAACCACAGGATCAGGAGCGGCACGATGATGGTGCCGCCGCCCACCCCGAAGAGACCACTGAAGGCGCCCGCCGCCGTGGCGATCGCGGCGAGCCGGGCCACCCTGGGGGACATCGCGACGGCATACTAGGTCAGGTGTCCGCAGCCACCGACCCGGTCCTCCACGAGGCACTCCGCCCGCTCACCGCAGACCCCCGCGGCGCCGCGATCTTCTGCGACATCGACGGCACCCTGGCGCCCATCGTCGACCGCGCCGAGGACGCGTGCGTGGGCGAGGAGGTGTCGCTCCTGCTCGGCCGGCTCGCGCGCTCCTACGGCGCGGTGGCATGTGTCTCCGGGCGCTCCGTAGCGGAGGCGCGGCGCCTGGTGGGCCTGGCCTCGATCGCCTACGTGGGGTCTCATGGCGCCGAGCTGCTCGAGCCTGGCGACGACCGGCCGGAGCTGGCCGAGGCCTTCGCCTCATGGGAGGGCCGTGTGCGTGAGTTTGCCCGTGATCAAGCCGAACGCACAGACACCGAACGACTCGGGGTGCGCCTCGAGGACAAGGGCCCGATCAAGGCCTTCCATTGGCGCGGCGCAGCCGATGAGCAGGCGGCCCAGACGCTGCTCGAGGGCGTGGCCCGGCAGGCACACACCGCGGGGCTCGACATCCACTGGGGGCGCAAGGTGCTCGAAATCCGTCCGCCGGTGCCGATGAACAAAGGCCAGGGAGTGCGAACGTTGCTCGAGCGCAGGCCGGCGTCCTGCGCCCTCTACGGGGGAGACGACGTGACCGACCTCGACGCCTTTGACGCCCTCGATGCCCTCGTGGAATCCCGGGCGATCGATGCTGCTGTGCGGGTGGGGGTGCGCTCGGCCGAGGGTCCCGCGGCGATAGTCGAGCGAGCCGATCTCGTGGTGGACGGAGTGGAAGGTTTCCTGGAAGTACTCACGGCTCTGGACCATGCGCTTCGGTGACTTCCTACGCACCGCGGTCCTGCTCTTCGGGGCCGCCGGCACCGCGCTCGCCATAGCCGCGATCGCCGGCGCCAGCCGCGACGACGACACACTGGCCCTCACCGTGGCCGTGGCCTGGTGGGCGGTGGCGGCCGCAGCGGGCCTCTGGCTCGGCCGGCGCATGCAGCCCTCACCCGGGATCGCCCGCCTCCTGGCCGGCGCGAGGTCCACCAACACCCTCCCCGAGCTCGAGCCGGGCAACGTGATCTTCAATCGCCTGTGGCCGCTCGGCCTGTTCACGCTCGCTGCGGGCGCGGTTGCCTTCCTAGTGCCACCCGTGCCGGCCATCGCCGCGGGCTACGCGATCGCCGTCTCGCTCACCTGGCGCAAGCAGGCGTCGGCAGTGCAGGCCATCGAGGAGCGCGACGGCGTGCAGTTTCACTTCGACAAGAGCCCTCCGTTCGGCGCGCCCAAGCTCGTGCGCACGCCCGGGCTGCGCAAGCTCGAGCTAGCGGGGGCGCAGGGCTCTGAGGCCATCCCATGATCGGGTGTTGGCCACGTCATCTGCGGTGAGCCAGGCGCGGCGCGCGGTGGCCACGCCGTAGCGCATGTTGGCCAAGGTCTCGGCGCCGTGCGCATCGGAGTCGATCAGGATCTTCACGCCCGCCTGCGCTGCTGCGCGGGCGTACACGTCGGAGAGGTCGCGGCGGTTGGGGTTGGCGTTGATCTCCAGGAACGTGCCGGTGCGCGCTGCCGCCTCGATCACCCGATCAAGGTCGACCGCGTAGGGCTCGCGCTTTGTGATCAGCCGGCCGGTGGGGTGGGCGATCACGTCCACAAGGGGGTGCTCGATCGCCGTCACGATCCTGTCGGTCATCTCCTCCTCGGAGATGCGAAAGGAGGTGTGCACGCTCGCCACGACCCAGTCGAGCTCGGACAGCAGCTCGTCGTCGTAGTCCACCGACCCGTCGGGGAGGATGTTGGTCTCCGTTCCCGCGAGCACGCGAAAGCCGTCGTCGAGGGTCTCGTTGAGCTTCGCCACCCGCTCGATCTGGCGGCGTAGGTCGTCCGGGGTCACGTGGTTGCCGAAGCCGTGGGTGGCCGAGTGGTCGGTCACGGCCAGGTAGTCGAGGCCGCGCTCGAGGGCCGCGGCCGCCATCTCGGCGAGGGTGTTGCGACCGTCCGATACCACTGTGTGGGAGTGGAGGTCGCCGCGTATCTCCTCCATGCGCACCAGCTCCGGCAGCTCCCCTCGCCGTGCGGCATCCAGCTCGCCGCGGTCCTCGCGCAGCTCGGGCTCCACGTAGGCCATCCCGAGCCGGTCGTAAACCCCCTCCTCGGTCTCGCTCGTGTGGGTGGTGGAGGTCTCGTCGTCGACGATCCCGTATTCGCTCACGTGCAGGCCGCGCTTGACCGCCGCGGTTCGCAGCGCCTCGTTGTGACGCCCCGAGCCGGTGAAGTGCTGGAGCAGGTTGCCGAAGCTCGCCTCAGGCACGATGCGCAGGTCCACCGGTATGCCCTGGTGCGTGAGCGCCTTGGCGCCGGCCTGACCGGAGGTGGTCACCTCGTCGATGGCCGGCAGCTTCGCGAACGCCTCCACGAGCGCGGCGGGGTCGCTTGCGGCGGCGACGATATCGAGGTCCTTGCAGGTCTCCGCTCGGCGGCGAGCGCTCCCCGCCAGCTCGATCCGCAGCGCGGCGGGGTGGTCCCGTAGGCCCCCCACGAGCTCCTCCCCGAGCGCCAGGGCCTTCGAGAGAAGCGTGCGGGGCTTGGACGTTCCGTCGGCTCCCTCAGCCAGCGCTGCGATCACGTTGTCCTCGGCCTTCGAGCCGAACCCACGCACGTCCTTCAGGCGTCCGTCCTCGGCCGCCTGCCTGAGGTCGTCAAGGTTCGTGACCCCGATCTCCGTGTGCAGCAGCCGCACCCGCTTTGGGCCAAGTCCCGGAATCTTCGTGATCGGCACGAGGCCTACGGGAATCTTGGCCTTGAGCTTCTCGGCTGCAGGGATCGATCCGGTGTCGAGCAGGGCTGCCACCTTCTCGGCGATGGTCTTGCCGATGCCGGGCAGCTCCGCCGCGCGCCCCTGGCGCGACATCTCAGCAACCGAGGCCCCTGATTCGCGGATGGCCTTGGCCGCCGTGCGGTAGGCCAGCACCCGGTAGGAGACCGCGCCGTCGAGCTCGTAGAGGGAGGCCAGCTCCTCGAATTGCTCCGCGATCTCTGAGTTCTTCATCTGCCGAACTAGCCTACGCGCCCATGTCCGGCGCCTGGCTCGTGCTGCCGACCTACAACGAGGCCGAGAACATCGAGGCGATCGTGGGGGCGGCGCTTCTCAATCTGGCCTCCACCGGGCGGCCCCACCGAGTCCTCGTGGTGGACGACGGTTCTCCAGACGGCACCGGCGCCATCGCCGACCGCCTCGCCGGGGACAACGACGGGGTCGAGGTCCTTCACCGCAAACGAAAGGAGGGGATCGGGCCGGCCTATCTGGCCGGCTTCGCCAGGGCGCTCGCAGGCGGTGCGGAGCTGGTGCTCGAGATGGACTCCGATTTCTCGCACGACCCGGCCGACCTGCCCCGCCTCATCGCCGCCAGCGAGCACGCCGATCTCGTGCTCGGTTCGCGCTACGTGAGCGGAGGCGGCGTGACCGACTGGGGCCTCGGGCGGCGCCTGATCAGCCGCGGCGGCTGCCTCTACGCCCAGCTCATACTGCGTGTGCCCGTCCGCGACCTGACCGGCGGATTCAAATGCTTCAGCCGGAGGGTGCTCGAGGCTCTCGACCTCGACGGGGTGGGCACCGACGGCTACGGCTTCCAGATCGAGATGACCTACCGCACGCTCAAGAGGGGGTTCAGGGTCCGTGAGATTCCGATCACGTTCAGGGAACGCCGGGTGGGAGAGTCCAAGATGTCGGCGCGGATAGCGCTCGAGGCGTTCTGGAAGGTGCCGGCGCTATACTTTCTGAAGCGTTAGACCCACGACAGAGGAGTCACAGTGGCCGGTTCAGTCAGCGAAGTTTCGGACAACAACTTCCAGGCCGAGGTGATCGAGTCCCCCGAGCCCGTGCTGGTGGACTTCTGGGCGCCCTGGTGCGGTCCCTGCCGCGTCGTGGCTCCTCACCTCGAGGAGCTGGCCGGCGAGCGCGATGACGTAAAGGTCGTGAAGCTCAACGTGGACGACAACCCACAGACCGCCGCGAGCTACAACGTGATGTCCATCCCGACGTTGCTGCTCTTCAAGAACGGCGAGGTAGCCCACCAGATTGTCGGCGCGATGCCCAAGAACCGGCTCGTTCAGGAGATCGAGCCGGCCCTCGGCTAAGAGACGGGTACGCCGTGCCGGTAGTGACCATCGAGTGGTTCGAGGGCCGCTCGGCGGATCAGAAGCGCGAGATCGCCGAGCGGCTCACCGAGTTGCTCGCCGATGTGGGCAAGATGCCCGCCGAGCAAGTGTGGATCCGCTTCGTCGACTCCCCCAAGAGCGAGTGGGCGATCGGCGGCGTGGTGCAGGGCACCGACGGCGCCTGAGCCGCGGCGAGTCAGGAGGCCGGTCGCCAGGACCGAGATCCACTCCGGCTGCGGACCCTCAAATCAAGGTGGTGGCCGAGTGACCAGACCGGGGGGTCGGGGGCGAGACCTCCTCCCCGAGGGACGTGCGGAGCCGGGACCTGTTGACCCTCTCAACACGCTGGGGGGTTTGAGCAAACCGTTTGCGTGGGGCGCAACCGGTTTGGGCCCCACGCAATTTTCTTGCCGAAACCCCCAGTGCCCCTGCGAGCGATAACGGTACGGGGGTGGGGGGCGAACTTTCGACGCCCGGAGCCTTAAGACAGCGTGAGAGTTCCGGTTGCCCTGTCTCCCTACCACCCAGACTTCGGCCCTGCGTGGCAGTCGAGGTACCGATGCGACTGGGGTCAGGTGGTCGGCCGGCGGGTCAGGCTCCTGCGCGAGCGCGACGGGCTCCGGCTGAGCGATCTGGCCGACAAGCTCTACCGGGCCGACGGGAAGCCCTACAGCGCGAGCTTCGTCTCCCGCGTCGAGCGGGGATTTGCCAGTCCGCCGCTGTGGGCCTACATCCACATGGCGAGCATCTTTGACCTCTCTCCCGGCCGGCTGCTGGGACCCGAGGACCTGGAGGGATCGGTGACCGAGCCGGAGATGACCCTCATCCGCGTGGTACGCCGACTCGGTCTCGAGCCGGAGGAGGCAATCGCCCGCCTGGTCAGGCCCGAGTGATGCCGATGGAGAGGTCGCGGCCGTCCACCCGGGTCTCGACGCCGTTGGCCCCCGCCAGGTCCAGCGACGTCGCCAGCGTCTCCCCGGTCACGTAGCCTTCATGGGCACGGACCGCACAAAGCAGCGACTCGTCTCCCCCGAGGGCCAGGTCGATCCGGTCCTCCACGTCGAGGCCGGCTTCCTTTCGCGCGTTCTGTACCGCATGCACCACCTCGCGCGCGAGCCCTTCGCGCAGCAGGTCTTCGTCGAGGGTGGTGTCGAGCGCCACGGCGTGTGAGCCCGAGCGCTCCACCTGGTAGCCGTCGAGGGGCTGAAGGGCCATGGTCACGTCGTCGATGCCGAGCGCGTGGTCTCGCCCGTCGATGGCCACATGCACCTCGCCCCCGTCGCGCAGCGTGCGCGCAGCGCGGGCCGCGTCGAGGCCGGCCACGGCGGCGGCCACGTGGGGCATGTGCTTGCCGAAGCGCGGGCCGAGCGTGCGGTAGTTGGGCTTGAGCTCGAACCTCCCGAGCTCGTCGGCCTCGGACACATAGCGCACGCCCTTCACGTTCAACTCGTCGAGCAGGAGCCCCTCGAAGCGGCCGATGGCCTCGCGCTCGCGCCCGGCCGCCACCACCACCGCCTCGCGCAGCGGCTGGCGCACCTTGAGCTTGCCGTGGGCGCGAGCCTCGCGGCCGAGGCCCACCGCCTTACGCGCGAGACCCATCTGGAACTCGAGCTGCTCATCTCGCGGACCCGGCTCGGGGTAGTCACACAGGTGCACCGACGGCTCGGAACCGTCGAGGTTGCTGTAGATCGAGTCGGTGATGAAGGGCACCAGCGGAGCAGCCAGCTTGCTCACGCCCAGGAGGCACTCGCGCAGCGTGGCGAAGGCGGCCGGATCGCCTTCCCAGAAGCGCCGGCGCGAGCGGCGCACGTACCAGTTCGACAGGTCCTCCACGTAGGCCGAGATGGCCCGCCCCGCGGTGGTGGTGTCGTAGTCATCCAGCCGCTCGATCGCGATCTCGGTGGTGGCCGCCAACCGCGACAGCGCCCAGCGATCGAGGTCCGTGGGCTCTCCCGGCTCGTCGCCGATCTCGTTCACGTTCGCATAGAGAACAAAGAAGCCATAGGTGTTCCACAGCGTCTTCATGAACTGACGCACCGACTCGCCCACGGCGTCGAGCGAGAAGCGGTAGCCGTCCCACGGCTGCTTGGACGTGAAGTAGTACCAGCGCATCGCGTCCGCGCCGTGGGCGTCCAACACCTCCCACGGGGCCACCGTGTTGCCCTTGGTCTTGGACATCTTCTGTCCCTCGCCGTCCAGCACGAGACCGAGGCACAGGACCGTCTCGTATGAGGAGCGGCCGTAGAGCAGCGTCGAGACCGCAAGCAGGGAGTAGAACCAGCCGCGGGTCTGGTCGAGGGCCTCGCAGATGTAGTCGGCCGGGAAGCGCTCCTCGAACTTGTCCTCATTCTCGAACGGCGCGTGCCACTGGGCGAAGGGCATGCAGCCCGAGTCCCACCAGACGTCGATGAGGTCAGGGACTCGGCGGTAGGTCTTGCCGTCGCGCTCGAAGGAGACGTGGTCCACGTAGGGACGGTGAAGGTCCTCGGGCACCTCGGCACCGAGCTCGGCCAGTTCTGAGCGCGAGCCAACACAGATGGCATCCTCACCGTCCTCCGAGCGCCAGATGGGCAGGGGCGTGCCCCAGTAGCGCTCGCGCGAGAGCGCCCAGTCCACATTGTTCTCCAGCCAGTTGCCGAAGCGGCCGTGCTTCACGTGCTCGGGATGCCAGGCGACCGCCTCGTTCGAGGCAAGCAGGCGGTCCTTTACCGCCGTGGTGCGCACATACCAGCTCGACTTGGCGTAGTAGAGAAGCGGCGTCTCGCAGCGCCAGCAGTGCGGATAGGAGTGCTCGTAATCCTCCGCGCGAAACAGCCGGCCCGACTCGCGCAGCGCTTCGATGATGTCGGGGTCGGCCTCCTTCACGTTACGCCCGGCGAAGGGCACGATGCGCTCGTCGAAGGTCCCGTCGGGACGGACCGGGTTCTGCACCTTGAGGCCGAAGGCCTCGCCGAGGCGAAAGTCGTCCTCGCCAAAGGCCACGGCGGTATGCACCACGCCGGTGCCGTCGTCGACGGTGACGAAATCGGCCGGCAGCACGGTGTGCCCGCGTTCCCCGTAGTCGGCGATGTACGGGAAGGGCGGCTCGTAGGCGAGCCCCTCGACCTCCACCGGCCCGCTCGTCTGCACACCTTCGCCCAACACGCGCTCGACCAGCGCCTCCGCCATGATCAGCGTCTCGTCACCCACGCGCGCACGCACGTAGGTGACCTCGGGGTTCACGGCGAGGGCCGCGTTGGAGAGAAGCGTCCAGGGAGTGGTGGTCCAGCCGAGCAGCGACACGCCCTCCTCGCCACGAACGGGAAAGCGCACGAACACCGAGGGGTCCACCACGTCGCGGTAGCCGAGCGACACCTCGTGCGAGGAGAGGGCCGTGCCGCAGCGCGGGCAGTAGGGCACCACCTTGTATCCCTCGTAGAGCAGCCCCTTGTCCCAGACCTGCTTGAGGGACCACCAGACCGACTCGATGTAGGAGTCGTCGAGGGTGAAGTAGGCGTCGTCGGTGTCGAGCCAGAAACCGATCCGCTCGGTCAGCCGGTTCCACTCGTCGATGTAGCGGAGCACCGACTCGCGGCACTTGGCGTTGAACTCGGCAACGCCGTAGCGCTCGATGTCGTCCTTTGAGTGAAAGCCGAGCTGCTTCTCGATCTCCAGCTCGACGGGCAGCCCGTGGCAGTCCCATCCGCCCTTGCGGTGAACGAGCCGCCCGCGCATCGTGCGGTAGCGGGGAAATACGTCCTTGAAGACGCGTGAGAGCACGTGGTGGGCACCCGGGCGGCCGTTGGCGGTAGGCGGCCCCTCGTAGAACACGAACGGCTCGGCTCCCGCGCGGCGGCGCACCGACTCGCCGAACACATCGCGCTCGCGCCAGCGCTCGAGGATCTCCTCCTCGAGCGCGGGAAAGCTCTGCCGCGGATCCACGGGCTCGTACTGGGCCATGGTGACATCCTACGAACGGCCTACACTGGCCGCCGATGGGAGTCTCCGAGCCTCCGCCCGACCCACAGCGCGAGCCCCCTCGCCGCGAGCGCGAAGTCGTTCGGGAGCGTTCGCGGCTGGGACCTTTGGTCGTCGAGGACTTCAAGTCGCTTCGGCGCTGGCTCGCCCTCCTCGGCGCGCTCGCCGTCCTGGCCACCGCCGTGGCCATCTACGCGCTGCTGCAGAACGAGGACTCCGCCGACGAGGGCCGCGTGAATCAGCTCGAACGGCGTCTGGACGAGGCTCAGCAGCGCTTGCAACGCACGGGCGAGGAGTCCGACGTGAGCAAGCTCGAGGAGTCCACCGCCGGCAAGGCCGAGGAGAGCGACCTCCGCCGAGTGGGCACGCAGCTCTCCCGTCTCGACAAGCGCCTTC
This sequence comes from Thermoleophilaceae bacterium, assembly GCA_037721005.1. Classification (GTDB taxonomy): domain Bacteria; phylum Actinomycetota; class Thermoleophilia; order Solirubrobacterales; family Thermoleophilaceae; genus JAAYBF01. The sequence continues at coordinate 10,817 of JBBJNU010000031.1, forward strand.
GGCGGGTGGAGCGCGACGTGGTCGACGCGATCGACACCGCCGCCGGCACCGGCCGCGCGGTCGAGCGGGTGGGCGACCGAGCGGACGGCCGGGTCACCGAGCTGTCCAAGCGGCTGGACGCCGTAGAGGACCGCCAGCCCGGAGGCAACTAGGCAGCGAGCTTGCGGCAGATCTCGGCGAGGGAGCGCTTCTCTGCCTCGTCGAGCGCAGAGAACGCGGAGGAGACACGATCGGAGTGGCCCGGGAAGAGGCGTTCCACGAGGTCGCGTCCGGCGGATGTGAGGTCCACCGCGCTCGCGCGGCGATCGTGGGCGAGGCGCCGGCGCCGCACGAGGCCGCGCGACTCCAGCGTGAGGGTCACCTCGGTGGCGTTCGCCTTCGACCAGCCGAGGCGCCGCCGCAGAGCCCGGAGCTCGGCCGTGCCGCCCGCTGTGGTGAGCACTACGAGCGCGTAGAACCCCGGAGTCGAGACGCCCTCGCGCTCGAGGTCCGCGGCCAGGGCTCTCCTGACCGAGGTCTCCGCCCGCAGCAGCGCCTGGAGGGCCCGGTGGGCGAGCGGGTCACCGAGCTCGAAGTGCGGCATCGCCGCGCGATGCTAGGCAGGCAGGCGGACCGATTCGCTGCTGAGGGCGACCACCGCGCCGGGGTGCTCGGCCCCGGGGTGCTCGAGGTGTCTCGTGTCCACAAAGGCCTTCAGTCGCTCCGCTGCCTCGGTTGGCACGAGGCCCAGGGAAGGTATGGAGTGATTTCCCGTGACCGGCATGGCGTCGCGGTACTCGAACACCGGGGCCGCCGAACCCACCTGACGAACCGTGTACACGAGGCGTCCAAGCACGTCGAGCGTGGCGTGCCCGCCGCAGAACACGAACGCGCTGGGCTCGACTGCCCGCATGGCGCGAGCGACGCGCTCGGGAGCAAGATCGGAGGAGAGGAGCAGCGACCGGAAGCCGGCTCTGCGGATGGCCAGCTCGAGCGCCTGCACCTGCAGCGACTCGTGGTCGAGCCGATCGGAGGAATCGAACAGCAGCACCCCCTCCGCTCGGGAGGCGGCCGGCACCACGCGCCGGGCGGCGTGCAACCAGCCCGTTGCCCAGCGACACGCCAGCTCCCATTCCGCCTCGCGGCCCTCGCGGCCCTCGGCCAGCTCGATGGCCGGAAGCAGCACCTCTTCGACCGTGCGGTCCACCGAGCGCACGGCGAGGCTCTCTTCCAGCACCCGGTCGGCGGCGCCCTCGTCGAACTGGTCGAAGGCGTCCATCAGGCGGCTCGGCGAGCTCGGGCCCTCACCGCGCTGGCGAGCGACCTGGATGGCAGACGAGATGTTGTGGGTCTCCAGCAGTGCGCGGCGCAGCGCCTCGAGCTCGATCAGCTCGTATTGGCGGTGCCCGCCGGTGGTCCGGCGGGGCTTGGGATAGTCGAAGCGCCGCTCCCAGCTACGCAGTGTGTTCGGGCTCACGCCCAGCAGTTCGGCCGCCGCATTGGTCCTGATTCCGCTCATGAGTCACTGGTTTCTGACGGCAGCGAGACCTTTCCGCAAGTGGTGCAGGGGTTTTTGCAGTGTCACGAGGGTCGCGCTGGGAGGCCCGCATGCCGTGACCCGGGCTATCTCGTCACCGTTCACCAGGGTCATGAGCGGCTCACCGAGCACCTCGGCCTCGCGTCCGAGAAACATTTCAGCCGCCTCGGAGACGGCGCTGACTCGCATGTCAGAGGTGCATACGAGAAAGGCCGAGCCGGGTGAGGGCGGCTCCTCGCCCCGCTCCGCCGCGAGCAGCACGCCCATGCCGCACGACGCACACACGCGCCGCGGTGAGAGCTCCTCCAGATCTCCGCAGCGTGAACAGAACCTGATGTGGGCGTCCGTGCCCATCGTCGCCAAGGGAGCACGAACCCGTGCATTTCGCCCGGTGGGACTCCACAATGCAGAGGATCGCCCTTGAAATCGCCCGGAATACGTCCTCTCCTCTGTCTCTTGCTGGCGCTTTGCATAGCTGGCTGCAGCCGCGAGGGAAGAGAGGTCCTCCCCGCCGCGTGCCGGGAGGGCGCGCCCACCGTGCGGGAGGCGCTGCGGGCCGCTCCCGCTGACGTGAGGATCGACGGCACGCCGCTCTCTGCCTGCCTGGGCGACGAGAGCGACAGCGGCGAGCTGCGCGACGTGGGCACCGCCTATCTCGACACGGCGGCCTCCCTCTCCTCGGCCGCCGTAAAGGACCCGAATTCACCGGAGGCCACGCAGCTCGGATATCTGATCGGCGCGGTGCGTCGCAGCGAGTCCGCCGAGCAGGGCGTGAACTACGAGATGGTGCGCCGTCTCGAACAGGAGTTGCTGCCGGTAGACACCGAGTCGAAGGCCTTCCGACTGGGCGAACGGGCTGGGCGCCGCGGCGGCTGAGTAGGCTCAGGAAATGGAACTTTGGGGCCCGGAAACCAGCAAGGCAGTTGACAATTTTCCCGTCTCGGGCGAGCCCGTGCCTGTGGCGGTGGTCCGGATGCTCGGTCACATCAAGGCCGCGGCCGCGCGGGCCAACGCCGACCTCGGGCTCCTCGACTCCGATCTCGCGCAACGCATCGCCGCGGCCGGCGACGCGGTGGGCGCGGGCGAGCACGACGACCAGTTCCCCATCGACGTGTTCCAGACCGGGTCGGGCACCTCATCGAACATGAACGCGAACGAGGTGATGGCGAACCTCGCGGGCGACGGCGTGCACCCGAACGACCACGTGAACATGGGGCAGTCCTCCAACGACGTGTTCCCTTCGGCGGTGCACCTCGCCGCGGTGTCCGAGACGGTGAACCGCCTGCTGCCCGCGCTCGAGACGCTCGCGGCGTCGCTCGACACAAAGGCCCTCGAGTTCGCCGACGTGGTGAAGGCCGGGCGCACCCACATGATGGACGCGGTGCCGGTCACCCTCGGGCAGGAGTTCGGGGGCTACGCCACGCAGATCCGCCTGGGCCACGCCCGGGTGAGCGACGCCCTCCCGCGCGCGTGTCAGATTCCGCTCGGCGGCACCGCCACCGGCACCGGTCTGAACACCCACCGTGACTTCGCCGAAGGCGCCCGCGCCAAGCTCCGCGAGAGCACCGGCCTCGAAGTGGCCGGCCCCGCCGATCCCTTCGAAGCCCAGGGCAACCGCGACGGGCTCGTAGAGCTTTCGGGGGCGATGAAGGTGGTGGCCGTATCGCTCACCAAGATCGCCAACGACCTCGTGCTCATGGGCTCGGGGCCGCGCACTGGCCTCACCGAGATCTCCCTACCCGAGCTGCAGAAGGGCTCCTCGATCATGCCCGGCAAGGTGAACCCGGTGATCCCCGAGGTGGTGTTGCAGGTGGCCGCTCAGGTGATCGGCAACGACACGGTCATCACCATCGCCGGCACCCAGGGCGCCTTCGAACTGAACGTGCGCGTGCCAGTCATGGCCCGCAACCTGCTCGATTCGATCGCCATCCTCTCGAGCGCTTGCAGCATGCTCGCGGAGAAATGCGTGGACGGCCTGGAGGCCAACATCGACGCCCTCACCCGCCACGCTGAGTCCACGCCGGCTATCGCGACTGCGCTCAACCCGCACATCGGCTACGACAAGGCCACGGAGATCGTGAAGGAGGCCGTGGCCTCCCAGCGCACGAT
>JBBJNU010000179.1:0-3914 GCA_037721005.1 Thermoleophilaceae bacterium
GATGCGTGCGGGCACGTGACCAGGTCTCCCGAGGTGTCGATCGTGATCGTGGCATGGCGCGCGCGGGAGGACGTCCTCCGCTGCCTGGCCTCGATCGACGCGCACGTGCGGCTGGACCACGAGTGCATCGTCGTGGACGACGGTTCGGGCGACGGCACGCCGGAGGCGGTGGGGGAGAGGCATCCCCTCGCCCGTATGATCGCGAAGTCACGGAACTCGGGGCTCGTGGCGGGGCGCAACACCGCGCTCTCGCACGTGCGCGGCCGCTACGTGCTCATGCTCGACGCCGATACTGAGGTGTGCGAGGGCGCCGTCGAGGCGCTCGCCGCGATCCTGGAGAGACGCCCGGACGTGGGCATCGCCGGACCCAGGCTGGATCACCCCGACGGCGAGCTTCAGCTCTCCTGCCGACGCTGGTCCCCGCTGATGCTTCCCTTCATCCGGCGCGGTCCGGTGGCACGGCTGATGCCGGATCCTGCGAGCCACCGCCACCACCTCATGATGGACTTCGATCACACCTACGGCCGGCCCGTCGTGTGGGTGATGGGCGCCGCCCAGATGTGGCGGAGGGAGCTGGCGGAGGAGATCGGCCCCTACGATCCCAGGATCTCCTCATATGGCGGCGAGGACCTGGACTGGTGCCTGCGCACGTGGGCGACCGGGCAGTCGGTCTGGTACGCCCCGGAGGCGCGCATAGTGCACAGGTTCCAGAAGGTCACCAACCAGTCGCCATACGGAGCGAAGAGCCGCCGCGCGCTGCGCGACTTCTACTACCTGCAATGGAAGCACCGGGACCTCAGGCGGGATCCGCGACTTGACGAGGCAAGGCGATGAGCGGACGGTCCGCACGCGATACCGCTACCGTCGGGACCTGTCGCAAGCTCGCCGACGGGCCCGCGGCGCTGAGACTGGCATCGAATGAGAGGAAGCCGGGTTGAGGGCCGACGAGCTGCTGCAGGTCCTGTGGAAGCGCCGGTTGATAGCGCTCATCACGTTCTTGGTCACGATGGCTGCCGCGGCGGCCGTGACCTTCTCGCTGCCGAAGGTCTACTCGAGCACAACGCTGCTGTTTATCAGCCCGGGCAGCCAGGAGGGGTCGGACTTCGAGGCCACCCAGCTCAGCCAGGTTCTCAGCAAGACATTCGCGGAGCTCCTGCAGACCTCCGCCGTCGCGGCGACCGTGGCCGGGGAGCTGCCGTTCGAGGCGTCCACCGCGGAGATAGAGGGCTCGGTGGAGGTACAGCCGCTCAGCCAGAGCCAGCTTGTGAAGATCGAGTCGGAGGGCTCGACCCCGGAGCGCGCCCGCCTCATCGGAAGCGAGTACGCCGACGTCTTCATCCAGCGGGCCCAGCAGCTCCGCGACAGCGGAGTCACCTCGAGCCGCGTCAGCGTGGCGGATGCCCCGGCCAGGGCGTCGTCGCCGAGCCGCCCCAAGCCGAAGCTGTACCTCCTCGTGGCCGGTCTCCTGGCGCTGGGTGCAGCGCTCGTGGTAGCCCTGCTTCGTGAGCGCCTCGACCAGGGCCTGCGCGTCGACCGGTCGACCACCGAGCTGCTCGACCTGCCCATCATCGGGCGCGTGCCGACGCTGTCCGGCGGAGGGCAGGTGGACTTCGCGCTGGAGGACGGGAGCTTCGACGTCCGCGCGAACGTGGCAGAGGACGCCTTCCGGATCCTTCTGACCAACCTGGCCTTCCTTCACGAGGGCCGCGAGCCCGCCACCCTGGTCGTGACGAGCCCGCGCGAGGGCGAGGGCAAGTCGACTTGTGCGGCAAGCCTCGCCCACGCGGCGATGGGACTCGGCCTCAAGGTGCTTCTGGTGGACGCGGACCTGAGGCGACCGTCGCTGGCCCGGATGCTCGGCGTGGAGGGGACCAAGGGCGCGGGCCTGTCGAGCTACCTGGTCAGGCCCCAGCCGCTGCGTGACCTGCTCGTGGAGCACTCGGGCATGCTGCCGTTCGTGTCCTCGGGCCCCACCCCGCCCAACTCGACGGCGCTCCTGCGATCTCCCTCCTTCGCCCGCTTCGACCGCGAGGCTCGCGAGGCCTTCGACCTCGTGGTGTACGACACGCCGCCCCTGTCGACCGGCTCCGATGCCGTGCTCGTCGCGGCCAAGGCCGAGGCCGTGGTGCTGGTGCTCGATGCCGACCGCACCCGCCGAGCCGCCGTGATCCGCTCGATCGACCAGCTGCGGAGGGCGAGCGCGAAGGTGTCGGGCTTGGTCATCAACCGCTTCGATGATGCGGACGACAAGACCACGTACCACCGTCCCGGCACCGGAGGAACCGCTCCGGGGGAAGGCGGGTCGCGTCGTCGGTCGCGTCGTCGGTTGCGTGGGCGGCGGCGGGCGAAGTCGAGCAAGGAGGCCGTTTCCTGACCGCTCTGGGCAGTCCCCGGCTCGCACAGCGTGACCTGCGTGTGGACGCCGCGCTCGTGCTGGGGGCGATGCTGCTGGGGGCCGTCTTCGCCCTGGGCGCCTTCCTGGCAGGCCCGTTCACGGTTCTGCTGGCGCTGCTCGGGCTGGCAGCGGCATGCGTGACGATCTGGCGTCCGGTGATCGGCATCGCGATCGCCTTTGTGCTCCTGCCGGTCGGAAACGCGGGGCTCGCGAGCCTCCCAGCCCCGGAGGGCGGCCAGGCGCCCGTGTGGCTGCTGCCACTCGGATGGGTGGCCTTCGTCTCGCTCGTTTCGCTGGTGCATCTGGTCAACCGGCGCGAGGGCGCGGAGCCACCCCGTATGTCCGTGGCCGTGTCGGTCTACCTCGCGGCAGCCTTCGCGGCCGCGGCGCTCGGAGGGGACCTGTCGGCATCGATCCCGATCCTGCGCAGCCTGTTCACCGGCTTCCTGCTCTTCCTCTCGGTGGCGTTCGTCGTACGAACGCGGGCGGACATCGCATGGGTGCTCGGGGGGATCGCCGTGGCCGGTGCCATCCTGGGTGGCTATGCCGGATACCAGTACGGCACTGGGTACGCCGGGAGCGAGGGCTTCCTGACGTCCACCGGTGAGCTCGTGCAGCGGGCCACAGGTGGCCTGGGCCACCCGAACGCAGCAGGCGGTTTCTTCGCGATGCTGGCGCCGCTGATCCTCGCCGGCGCCTTCGTGGCACGGCGCGGGCGATGGCTCTTCCTGGGCGCGTTGGCCCTCGTGCTCCTCGGCCTCTACGTGAGCTTCTCCCGGGCCGCGTTGCTCGCCCTCGGGGTGGCGCCGATCCTGCTGCTGCGGGACCGCAGGGCACTCTTGCTGGTACCGGCGCTCGTGATCCTCCTGCTCACGGCCGCCCCGCGCATGGTGGAGGAGCGCTTTGCCACGCTCTCGAGCAGCGGCTCGGAGTTCGCGACGCGGGCCGACTTCTTCGAGACAGCGCAGTTCATCTGGACCGAGCACCCGGTGTTCGGAGTGGGCCTAGGAGGCTTTCCGGAAGCGTATGCGGATGCGCGGGTGGCCGGAAAGCAGTTCCTCCCGGACACGGTCTTCAAGCCTCCTCCCGATGCGCACAACATCTTCCTCCAGCACCTGGCCGAGCAAGGGCTCATAGGGCTGTCAGTCCTGCTGGCGCTGCTCACGGTCGCAACGCGTGCCGCACTCAGGGTCAGGAGGGCGCCCGGCCTTCTCGGGCGGCTCGGGACCGGCATGCTCGGGGTTCTGGCCGTCTATCTGGTCACCAACCAGTTCTCGGTGACGTTCATCGAGGTGAGCAGCACGGTCTTCCTGGGAATCCTCGGGCTGTTGAGCGCGGCTCACGCCATGGCCCTGGCCGAGGAGGGTGGCGACGGGTCTATGCCGGATCTTGCGAAGGAGATGCCGGGATGAGCCTGGAGCGCAGCGCCTCCCGCACCCTCCCCCGCTCGCTCTCGCGCAGGCACAGGGCCCAGAAGGCGCCGGCGTAGGCCGCAAGCCAGGCCACCACGAAGAGCGAC
>JBBJNU010000180.1:0-3901 GCA_037721005.1 Thermoleophilaceae bacterium
TGCGCCACCAGGCCTTCCACGATCCCCTCACCGGGTTGCCGAACCGGGCCCTGTTCGAGGATCGCGTCCGGCACGCCGTGGCCCGTGTGCGCCGCCACGGCCACGGGCTCGCCGTGCTCTTCGTGGATCTCGACGACTTCAAGACGGTGAACGACTCGCTGGGTCACGCAGCCGGGGACGAGCTCCTGCGCAAGCTGGCCGGTCGCCTGGATCAGTGCACGCGATCCGAAGACACGGTGGCCCGGCTGGGCGGGGATGAGTTCGCGGTCCTGGTGGAGACACCGGAGGGCATCACGCAGGCCGAGGACGTGGCAAGTCGCCTGCACACGACGCTCGACGACAAGCCCTTCGAGGTGGCGGGCCACGAGCTGTTCATGCATTCGAGCGTGGGCATTGCGCTTGCCGACAACGGGGCGAGCAGCGAGGATCTCCTACGCAACGCGGACATGGCCATGTACGCGGCGAAGGCGTCGGGCAAGGGGCGCACCGAAGTGTTTCGCGCGACGATGCACATGGCCGCGCGCAAGCGCCTGCAACTCAGCGGCGATCTTCGCCGCGCGCTGCGCGACGGCGAGCTGACCGTGCAGTACCAGCCGCTGGTGAGACTCGAGGACGGACAGGTGCTCGGGGCGGAGGCGCTGGCGCGCTGGACTCACTCCGAGCTTGGCGAGATCTCGCCCGAGGACTTCATCCCGGTAGCCGAGGAGACGGGACTGATCGTGGAGCTCGGGCGCTGGGTGCTCGGGGAGGCGTGTCGCCAGGCCAAGGAGTGGCAGGACACCGGTGGGGCCGAACACCCGATTTACGTGAGCGTGAACGTCTCGGCCCGGCAGTTCCGCCAGCCCGGCACCGTGGTGCGCCAGGTGAGGGAGGCCACCTCCGAGAGTGGCGTGGACCCGTCTCTCCTCGTGCTCGAGATAACGGAGTCCGTTCTCATGCAGGACCGCAAGGCGGTGAGCCGAGAGCTGTCCGAGCTGCAGGGTCTGGGCGTCCGAGTGGCGATCGATGACTTCGGCACGGGCTACTCGGCGCTCTCCTACCTGCGCGAGTTTCCGATCGACATGGTGAAGATGGACCGCTCGTTCGTGAACGACCTGGCCAGTGGCGCCGGCGACGCCGCACTCGTGAAGTCCGTGGTGGAGCTCGGGGGCGCGCTCAACATGCAGATCGTGGCCGAAGGCATAGAGCGCCGCGACCAACTCGATTCGCTCAGCGGCCTGGATTGCGATATCGGGCAGGGGTACTTCTTCGCGCGGCCCCTCGAACCCGGGGCCATCACCGAGATGCTGGTGGGCAAGGCCTTTCCCCCAGCGCCCGACACGCCTCACGTGTAGCCGCGCGCTTCAGCGCACGACGCCGCTACGCTCGACCTCCTCTACGAGCGCTTCGAGGTCGGTTCCCACCTCCTCCATCTCGCGATTGCCGCGGCGGAACACGTCCACCTCCCCGCGGTCCACCAGCAACCGGTTGGCCGCCACCACGTAGCTCCTCGTGGGGGAGATGTCCTCGAGGGCCGGCCCGGCCAGATGTAACGTATCGCCGCGGGCCGGGTCCGCCTGCTGGGCGAGAACTTCGCGGACCTCGGCACCGGTGAGGGTCATGCGCATCACGGGGTGCTCGTAGGCGTGAGCCTCGAAGAGCTCGGCGTAGGTGATCGGTCCGGCGTCCACCGAGGCGCGCATGTTGTGTCCGTCCACGAAGGCGAAGTCGGCGCCGGCCATGCGTCGCTGCGCGCGGGCGGCCACGGCGCCCAGGTTGCCGCCGTCCGTGTCCGTGCCCGGGCGCCGTCGCTCGAGGACGCTCTCCGCCGTACCCAGCGGGCGGTCGGCCAGACCACCGAGCGCGTCGCGGTAGCGCTCGCGCAAGGTGACCTGCTCGGGGTCGGGTGTCACCTCGTCGTTCCACGTGCGCGGTGTCTCGGCGGCCTTGCTGAGTACGTGACCGGTTCGGCGGTCGACCGTGAGCCGCACGCGGTCGAAGGCCGTGCCGTACGCGAGTGACTCCACGACCAGCTTGTCGCCACCGCCTTCGCGGTTGGGCACGCGCACGTTGAGCTGAGACTGCGAGTGGCCGGCAACCACGAGATCCACCGCAGAGGTCATCTCGCTCGTCTCGTCCACGATCTCACCACTGGCCGCGTCGGGGCCGGATTCGAAGGCTCCGGAGTGCGCGAGCACCACGATGGCCTCCACGCCTTGAGCCTGCAGTTCCCGGGCGTGGCGGTTCACCACGGTTGAGATGTCGAGCCAGCGGAAACGCCGGCCGTGCTCAGTGAGCAGAAAGCGCGAGGTCTGCTCGGTGGTCACGCCGATGAACCCGATCTTCACGCCGTCGCGCTCGATCACCTTCGTAGGCGGCAGCTCGAGGCGTTTCGCGGTGTCCTCGGTATTGGCCGCGATCCACGGGTAGCTGCTGCCCTCGTAGTCAGCCGCGGAGGTGTTCACCTCATCCCCGTGCTCGTTGGTCTTGAACTGCTTGCCGTCGTTGCGCTGTCCCCCTTGCAGAAGCCGCAGGAGCTCATCGCCCCCCTCGTCGAACTCGTGATTGCCGAGCGTGCCGACGTCGAAGTCCATGAGGTTGGTCGCGCGGATCGAGGGCTCGTCGTGGAAGTGGCTCGAGATTAGGGGGGTGGCCCCGGCCATGTCGCCGGCGTGGACGCGGATCGTGCGGCCGGGATGGCTCTGCTCGGCGCGATCGAGGTGGGCGTCCAGCGCCGCGGCCCCGCCCACGGGCACCGGTGGCCCGCCGTCCTCGCGCGGTATCGCCCGTGGTGAGTCGAGATGGCCGTGGAAGTCGTTCACGCCGAGGATCTGTACCTCGACCGGACCGGCCGCCGCCCTCGGGCGCTGTGGGGGGTCAGCCGTCGCCACTAGCCCGAGCGCCGCGACGGCGGAGGCTCCGGCGAAGGCCGCGAAACCCGCTTTACGGGCCTCGGGGCTGATCATGCGCAGGAGGCTCAACCTGTTCCGGCACGCTACGGGCACACAAAACCCCTGGTGTTACGCAGATTCAGCCCTGCCGTGAAAGCGCTGTGAACCCGCCGGAGGCTTTGCTAAGAGGCCGCCGAGCCGAGGCCGAGCAGCTCCCAGTCCACACCTTCGGGGGCGTGGCCGATCACCCCGGCGGCGCCCACGCACACGCCGACGCGACGAGGTAGAGCCCCGCCGCGCGCTTGCTCAGCGCGCCCGGGCGGCCTTGAGGCGCTTCTTCGGCAGCTTCTTCGCGACCTTGTAGGTGCCGTCGCCCTTGCGCTTGGCGAGACCGTGCTTGCTCAGGCGGTCGAGCGTGACCGGGCAGCGCCGACAGCGCGGTCCGGACTTACAGCAACGCTTCTTGGCCTCGACCCTGGGCACGGCTCAGTCGGCGATCGGGGCCAAGTGGGCGCGCACCGCGAGGTAGGGGATGCCGTCGGAGCTGCTCGGGGGGCTGATGTCCTCCACAGTTAGGCGACCCTAACAAAGCCGGGAGCCGCCGTGCAACCCCGGTCGGCGTGGCACGGGAGACCGGCGCGGTGCTGGGAGAGCCGCCGGTCTCGGCGGAAGGACGGGTCGACTGTGAGTTTGTGTCACCCTACGGGCGATGGCTCGACCGACTCCAAAGGACAAGGACCGCGCCCGGCGGCCCGGTGGCGCACGCGTAGAGGCCCGCCGCTACTCGAAGCTCCCGCGCGAGGAGATCGAGAGGATCGACTACAAGAACGTTCCTCTGCTCCAGCGCTTCGTGACCGAGCGCGGGAAGATCCGCTCGCGGCGCGTGACCGGCCTGAGCCGGCGCGACCAGTCGAAGATGGCCCGGGCCGTGAAGCGGGCCCGCGAGGTCGGCCTCCTGCACTACGTCGACGTCACGAAGAACGTCGAGCGCTCCGGCGGCCGCGGCGGCCGCAGCCGCGACTGAGGAGAGA
>JBBJNU010000181.1:0-3871 GCA_037721005.1 Thermoleophilaceae bacterium
CGTCTGGTGATCACGCTCAGCGGGCTTAGCGCTCGCTTCGTGGCCGTGTTGCCCGAAGGCACGGGCGTTGCCATGTCCTCCTTCTCGTCGGAGTGCTCGCCGGAGAAGGAGGCCGCGTGGCGCGAGTACAACCGGACGGGCCAGGGAGGCGGAGCGCGCTTCGAGTGCGCCCACTACTGATGCGCACTAGAACGCCGGATACGCTCGCGAGCACATGAACTCCGACCTCTACGCACTCCCCCAGGAGCACCTCGACTTCCGCGAGACCATCCGCGCGCTCGCCACCGACCGCGTGGCGCCCCGTGCCGCCGACATCGACCGCGCCGACGAGTACCCGTGGGACCTGCGCGAGCTGCTGGCCGAGCACGACGTGCTGGCCCTGCCCTTCGAGGAGGAGTACGGCGGCACCGGCACCGGAACGCTGATGCTGCAGATGGCCGTGGAGGAACTGGCCAAGGCCTCCGCCGCCGTAGCGCTGATCCTCATGATTCAGGAGCTGGGCACGCTGCCGATCACCCTGTTCGGCTCGGACGAGCAGAAGCAGAAGTGGCTGCCGCGCTGCGCCTCTGGAGAGCTGTCGCCCGCGTTCTGCCTGTCTGAGCCCGAGGCGGGATCCGACCCGGCATCGATGCGCACCACGGCGGTGCGCGATGGCGACGAATGGGTGATCAACGGCCAGAAGAACTGGATCACCAACGCCGGGGTGGCCGACTTCTACGTGGTCTTCGCAAAGACGAACCGCGAGACCAACCGCATGTCGGCCTTCATCGTCGAAAAGGACCGCGAAGGGTTCGATTCCGGCAAGCTCGAGAAGAAGATGGGCATCAAGGGCTCGCCCACCGGGCAGCCGAGCTTCACCGACGTCCGCATTCCGGCCGAGAACCTGATCGGCGAGGAGGATCGCGGCATGGGCGTGGCCATGGCCACGCTCGAGCGCACGCGGCTCGGCGCGGCGGCTCAGGCCGTGGGCATCGCGCAGGGGGCGATCGACTACGCGGTCTCCTACGCGCGCGAGCGGATCGCCTTCGGAAAGCCGATCATCGAGATGCAGGGGATCCAGTTCAAGCTCGCGGACATGGAGACCCAGACGGCGGCCGCGCGCGAGTTGCTCTACCGCGCTTGCGCGGGCGTCGATCGCGCAGAGCCCGGTGTCGGCAAGCTCACGTCGATGGCCAAGCTCTTCGCCTCCGACGCCGCCATGTACGTGACGGTCGAGGCCGTGCAGGTGCTCGGGGGCTACGGCTACGTGAACGACTATCCGCTCGAGCGCATGATGCGCGACGCCAAGATCACGCAGATCTACGAGGGTACGAACGAGATCCAGCGCGTGGTGATCGCCCGCGCCATGAAGTAAGCCCAAGAACGGCTCAAGATCGGCCCGCCGCCCTGCCGATAGCGCAAGGGTGCGCTTTCTCCGGGGTCGCCCATGAGCTTTCGAAGCCGCTTGCGCTTCTTCTTCGCCCTGATCGTGGTGCTGCCCATATCGGCGATGGCCGCCGTGGTCTTCCCGCTCACCGAGGGCAGTGAGGACGGCAAGGTCGACGCCGGCCTTGCCGTGGCCTTGCAGGTGGCGTCATCCCTCTACGCGGAGGGCCGGGCCGCCGCGAAGGACGACCTCCGGCGGATCGCCCGCGACGAGGGGCTGCAAACAGCGCTGCGCGGCGGGGATCGTGTCGCTGCCGCTTCTCAGATACGCCGGCTGGCTGGGGCCGACGCCTCCGCCGTCTCCATCCTGCTGCTGGACCCCTCCGGGGGCGAGGTGGCCTTTGGCGGCTCGCGGCGCGGCGTAGCCCCGGCCCCACTCAAGCTCACCGCGTCCGACGGCCGGCGCATGGGCGTGCTGGCCGTGTCGGTCACCGACGCCCGCCGGCTCTCCCGGTCCGCGTCGCGGCGCACCGGCCTGGACGTGGCGGTGCTGCGCAGCGGGAAGCCCGTGGCCGGCACGAGACAACCCGCCACAAGGCGCTCGGGCGAGTACCGAGCCGCCGGGCGCACCTACCGCGCGCGTTTCACCGCCGTGGGGAAAACGCCCGGCGCCGCCGAGGAGATCGTCGCGGTGAGCGACGTGACCGCGGCGGGCGTCGCCAACAGGGATCGCCGTCTGGTGTTCGGCGCGATCCTCCTCGGGCTGCTCCTTGCCGCCCTGGCCTCGTCGATCGCTGTCTCGCGAGCGCTGCACCTGCAGATCGATGCATTCTTGGAGGCCGCGCGCCGGCTCGCCGGGGGAAGATTCGACAGGCCGGTCGCTACGAAGGGCAACGACGAGTTCGCCCAGCTCGGGCGCGAGTTCAACAGCATGTCGGGCCAGCTCGAGGCGAAGATCATCGAGGTGCAACGCAAGCATGAGGAGCTCGGGGAGACCATCCGGCGTGTCGGCGAGGCCTTCGCCACAGGGCTCGACTCCCAGAGCGTGTTCAGACTCGTGATCGAGACGGCAGTCGACGCCTGCCAGGCCGACTGCGGCCGTGGCCTCGCGCTGGATAACCGCGTGCTCGAGGCGGTGGAAGCTGGGAAGTCGCACACCTTCGATGACGCCATCGAGCGGGCCGAGCGAGTGGCGGTCGAGGTGGGCCCCCAGACGGCGAGCGACCTCCTCGAGGTGCAGAGCGACGACGCCGCGCCGGCTGAGCAACACGAGCCGATCCTCGGTGACCACGACGGGGTCCACACCCTCTCCATGCCGCTGCGCGCCCGTCTGGGTGAGCGCACGGACGCGGCCTACATCGCCGTGATCTCCATCGCGCGCGAAAGCCACCCCTTCAGCCGCGAGGAGGCCGAGCTGCTTGCCTACCTGGGCGGTCAGGCCGTGGTGTCGATCGAGAACGCCGACCTCCACGAGACCGTTCGCCGACAGGCCGTGACCGACGAGCTCACCGGCCTGTCGAACGTGCGTGAGATGCACAGCGCCCTCGACCGGGAGCTCGGCCGCGGGCGCCGCCACGACACGCCTGTCGGCTTCGTCCTGCTGGACATCGACAACTTCAAGCGGGTGAACGACACCTACGGCCACCAGCAGGGCGACGAGGTGCTGCGGGCCGTGAGCCGGGTGCTGCGCGAGCACTCGCGGGACATCGACGAGCCGGCGCGCTACGGGGGCGAGGAGCTGGCGCTGGTGCTTCCCCAGACCGATCTCGACGGGGCGCAGCGCGTGGCCGAGCGCATACGGTCCGGGATCGAAGCGATCAGGCTGATCCTCCCGGACGAGGCCGGGGAGCTCCGGGTGACGGCCAGCCTCGGCGCCGCTTCGGTGCCGGGCTCGGCTTCGGAGAAGGATCTGATCGCCGCGGCCGACGTGGCCCTCTTCCGGGCCAAGCGCGCGGGCAAGAACCGGGTGGAACGGGCGGAGGAGGGCGCCCTGGTGGTCTGACGTTGCCGTGACGTAGGCTACGCCGCCGATGGGCGTTCTCGACGACGCGATTCGCCAGCACATCGAGCTCAAACGCCAGCACGGCGCGAGCGAGGAGGATCTGCGCCTTCAAGAGCAGGAGGCGTTGGGTCCGGCGCGTCGCGAGAGCCCGGCGCCCGACGAGGAGTCCGAAGGGCCGGAGATGCAGGGGGTGGAGGGCGAGACCTCCGAGACCGCCGTGCTGCTGCCAGTGGAGGATGTCGACGCCCTCCCCGATCCCGAAGAGCTCCACGACGCCCCAGCACCGGCCGAGCTCGAGCCGTTCGCTGATCACGATCCTTTCGCGGACGACGAACCCTTTGCCGACAACGAGCCTCCTGCTGCAGTTGTCGCCGGCGACGAGCCCGACGACGAGGATGTGCTCGAAGAGACTCCTGAGTTCCTTCAGGAAACGCCCGAGCACGATCGGCTCTGGTTCGAGCAGAAGCCGCCGCGGGACTTCGACTTCGACGACAAGTGAGAGCC
>JBBJNU010000182.1:0-3856 GCA_037721005.1 Thermoleophilaceae bacterium
GTCAAGGCTTCGTCGTCGGGGTTGTCCTCTACGAGGAGTATGGGTGCTTCGTTCATGGCGCTCCTTGTCTGGTTGGAAGGTCGAAGAAGAACGAGGCGCCCTCGCCGGGCGTGGATTCCGCCCAGATCTTTCCGCCGTGGCGGCTCAGCACGCGAGCAACGGTGGTCAGGCCGACTCCCGTGCCACTGAACTCTTCGTGGCGGTGCAGGCGCTCGAACGGGCGGAAGAGCTTGTCGGCGTAACGCATGTCAAAGCCGGCGCCGTTGTCGCGCACGGCGAAGGTCGAGTGCCCGTTGGCGACGCCGACCCTGCCCAGCTCGACCGAGGCGTGCTCGGTCTGGGCCGTGAACTTCCAGGCGTTCTCGAGAAGGTTTTGAAGCACCAGGCGCAGCAGCTCGGGATCGCCTGTCGCGTCGAGCCCGCCCTCGATCTCCACCCGGACGTCCCGGCTGGTGTCGTCGAGTTGCAGATCGGCGGTGATCTCCGAGGCGAGGGCGCTCAGGTCCACCGGAGCGCTCAGCAGTTCACGCCGAGTAATGCGCGAGAGCCCGAGCAGCTCGTCGATCAGCGTGGACATCCGCTGGGAGGCCTTGCGAACTCGCGCGAGATCGGCCTGGGCCTCCGCGGGGAGATCCTCGGCGTAGTCCTCCAGGATGGCGTGGCTGTAGCCGTCGATGGCTCGCAAAGGAGCGCGCAGGTCATGCGCGATCGAATAGCTGAAGGCCTCGAGCTCCTTGTTCGCGCCTGCCAGCTCGACGGTACGTCCCTCCACGCGCTGCTCGAGGTCCGCGGCCTGTGCGCGCAGCTGTGCATCCTGGGCCCCGAGGGCGTCCTCCTGCTCCTTACGCACGGTGATGTCGCGAGCCGCGGCGTAGATGAGATTGTCCTCGGCGCTGGCCTTGCTGTTCCAGAGCAGCCAGCGGTAGGAACCGTCGCGGCAGCGGTAGCGGTTCTCGAACGAGACGGTCTCGTGACTACCTCGGGCGAGCCTGCGGCCCTCTTCCGCCGTGCGGTCTCGGTCGTCGGGATGCACGAAGTCCAGCGAGGGCCGGGCCAGGAGCTCGTCGCTGGTCCAACCCAGTACTTCCTCCCAGTGCGGGTTGACCCGCTGGAAGTAGCCGTCGAAGCGAAGCGTGGCGAGCATCTCGAACGAGACCTCCCACATACGCGTGCTCTCGTGGCGGGCGGCTCTTGTGGCGGTGAGGTCACGAAGAACGAGGGCGAAGCCGGCGTCGCCGCCGTCCGCGAGGGGAGTGAGGCTCAGCGCGGCCCAGCGGCGCTGTCCGCCCCTCTCTACGACCCACCTCTCTTCTTCCCAGAGCCCGCGGGTGGCGGCGCCCTCGAGCATCTTGGCGGGAAGGTTTCCGGCCTCCGCCTCGCCGCCCAGGATGAGCGCGAGGCCGTGCGAGCTGGCCTCGGTCTTCGAGTACCCGAGGATCTCGGTTGCGCCCTGGTTCCATCCAGTGATGCGCCCCGCGGGGTCAAGCCGCACGAGGCCGTGAGCGGTCAGGCCCTCCATGTAGAGGACCTGGTCGTCGAGCAGGGCCCCCGCCTGAGACAGGCGATCGCCCAACAGGCCGAAGCAGGTTCCGAGCAGGACGAGGAGCGTGCAGCGCAATACGACCTCCTGCAACGGGAGGCCGACATCGCGCAACAGCACCCAGGCCACCACGAGCCCCGTGGCGCCGGCGGCGCTGATTACTCCGCCGCGAAGGCCGTATTCCATCGCCAGGAGGGCGATGGGCACGAGGAAGAAGATGGTGATCGCGATGCTCGGATCGTCGGACACCAGCCGCAGCGCGCCGATGGCGACAAACAGGAACACGGCAATGGCGACGCTGGTAAAGCGGTCCCACGGCAGGACCTTTGACGACGCACTCGAGGCGTTGACCCCGAGGGCATCCGCGCCGGACGCGTCGCCCGCCGATGCGGGCTTCGAGGCGGGGCCGGCGCGCGCTAGAGGATGGATGAAAGCCCCACGCCCTCACCATCGGCATTAGGGGCAAACAGCATTAACCCTGTATAGGGATCTATACATAACCTGGACGGGGGGTGAATGCCCAAACTTGGTAGCCGAGATCACGTTGCGTGATGCTCGAGCCGATGGGCTTCTTGACGGGCGCTTACCTGCCGACCTCAACCCCCGGGGTTGATCTGCCGACATTTCGCTTCCGTCACACCCACGAAACGGAAGGTAGGTCGGACATGCGTGGTCCGCGATATCGGAAGTTCATGCTCTTTGCCGTGAGCTCGTCGCTCCTGTTCGGTTCGGCGGGATCAGCCGTCGCGGCCCCTGCCGCGGCTCCGCTGCCGCCGTGCGGTCCGACGGCGTTCACCGGCGCCACCAAGTCTCAGTCATCGCGCTGTGACGACACCACGCGCGGCGGCGGCCGAGGAGGCCCCAGGGGCCCCCGGGGCAAGCCGGGCGCGCGTGGACCGGCCGGCGACACCGGCTCTCGCGGCAGGACCGGAGCGAGGGGTCGCACCGGGGCGAGGGGCTCAACGGGTCCCCAGGGCCTGCCGGGCGTCCAGGGAAACGCCGGAGCGCAAGGCACAACCGGAGCCAGTGGGCCTGCGGGGTCCGCCGGACCCGCCGGACCTGCGGGACCGGCCGGACCCCAGGGCGAGACAGGAGCCAGCGGCGGCGTCGGACCAGCCGGTCCGGCCGGCGCGACCGGCCCGGCGAACGGCCTGTCGGAGTACGCCTACATCTACAACCTTGGTGCAGAGACGGTGCCTATCGAGGCCGACGTGACCTTCGATTCAAATGGGCTGCTGACAGCGGGCATCACGCACGCTCCCGGCACCGCCGGGGTCCAGTTCGTGAACGCCGGCACCTACAGGGTCGACTTTTCGGTATCGGGAACCGAGCCAGGCCAGTTTGCTCTCTTCAGGAACGGGGCCCTGATACCGGGCACGGTGTACGGATCCGGAGCCGGGACCCAGCAGAACACGGGACAGGTGATCGTGACGCTGGGTGCCAGCGACGTTCTCACGCTCAAGAACCACTCATCGAGCTCGGCGGTCAGCCTGCAGACGCTTGCGGGCGGAACGGCCACCAACACGAACGCTTCTCTGGCCATCGAGAAGCTCGACTGATGCGGGGGCTCTACGGGGCCGGCCTCGCGGTGCTCATGGTCACGAGCACCGGGGCGGCCGCGCCCCCGACATCGGCCAGCGCCGGCGGCGATCCCGCGGTGAAGCCGGCGCAGGAGCTTGCCGCGCTTGTCACTTCGCACAAGGTGGTCTCTCGAGTCCGCGACGGCGCGGTGGGGGTGACCAGGGTGCAGGCGTCGCGCCCGATCACCGGCGGCCAGACCGTGCTGCCCGTCTTGGACCACACCACCACCGCGCAAGGCGTCCGCTGGCTCGAGGTCCTCGTCCCCGGGCGCCCCAACGGGAGAAGCGGCTGGATCAAGGAACGGGGGACCGTGCGGAGCACCACGAGCTGGCGTCTAGTCGTGAGAACGGCGCAGCGGAAGGTCGTGGTGTACCGCCATGGGCGTCGAGTGCGTTCCTTCTCGGTGGTGGTCGGCAAGCCCGCGACTCCCACTCCCCGTGGACGCTTCTTTGTCGAGGAGAGCGTGCGAATGCTCAGGACAAGCGCCGGCGCTCCCTTCGCGCTGGCGCTGAGCGCTCGCTCAAACGTGTTGCAGGAGTTCGAGGGCGGTCCGGGCCAGATCGCCTTGCACGGGGTGGCCAACCTCGGAGGAACACCCGGGACCGCGGCCTCCCACGGCTGCGTGCGACTTTCCAACGCTCAGATCACCTGGCTGTCCTCGCGGGTAGGTCCGGGGGCGCCCGTCACGATCAGGCGCTAGCTCGCCACCCGCTCGTCTTCGGGCAGGCCGTCAGG
>JBBJNU010000183.1:0-3851 GCA_037721005.1 Thermoleophilaceae bacterium
CTCGGGTTCCGCGGGGCCGGCGGGTGAATCCGGGTCGTCCTCGTCCTGGGGCAGTGGGATGGGCTGCGGCGCGGACCGCGGCTTGATGCCGCGCACCTCGGCGTACTCGCGGAGGGCGATCTGGATCGACGCCGCCACAGGTACGGCCACCAGCGCCCCGAGCACACCCAGCAGCGCGCTACCGAATAGCACCGCGACCACCACCAGGAACGGGTTGATGTTCACTGCCCGCTTCTGGATCTGCGGCTGGATGAGGTTGTTCTCCACCTGCTGGTAGACGACCGAGAAGATGACCCAGACGATCGTGGCCGTTGGGAAGTCGCTGAAGAGCGTGACCACGCCCACCACGAACGCCCCGATCGTTGCGCCGATGAGCGGGATCAGGTCCAGGAAGAAGACGATCAAGGCAAGTGGTCCCGCAAAGGGAACGCCGAGCACGAGCAGGACGAGGTAGGAGAGGACGCCCGCGATGGTGGCCTGCGCCAGGGCCCCCGCCACGTAGGCCCCAACCGCGTACGAGGACCGGCCGAGCACGCGTGCGGTCTGTTCCGCGTGGTCTTCTGGGAGGTAACGGAGACCGGTCTGCACCCACCCCCGGCCGCTGCCGAGCATGAACGCGGTGAGGATGAGAATCGTGACCAGGGCGAAGATCGAGTTCACGATTCCGAGACCGAGATCGCGCAGGGTGGCCGCGGCGCCTCCGAGCTTCTCGGGCAGCTTGCTGGCCTGCTCCTCGAGCGAGGTGGTTATGTCGTAGTCGGTGTTCAGCTCGCGCAGGCGCTTGTTCTCGTTCACGAACGAAGTCACGTCGTTGGCGTACTGCGGGGCGTTCTCGGCGAGGTTGTTGCCCTCGGTCACCAACGGAGGCACGATCAGGGTGCCAAGGATCACGGGCACGGCGAGGAGCGCGAGGTACACGATCGTGATGGCGAAGCCGCGCTTCATCCGCTGGCTCAGGAAGTTGACCGGCCCGGTGAGGGCCACCGCCAGGAAGGTGGCGATGAGCAGCCAGCCGATCGGGCGGCGGAGCAGATAGAGCACGTACAGCCCTATCGCCACGCCGACGATGATGAGCACGGAGCGCACGACGACCC
The DNA here is from genome assembly GCA_037721005.1 of Thermoleophilaceae bacterium. GTDB lineage: Bacteria > Actinomycetota > Thermoleophilia > Solirubrobacterales > Thermoleophilaceae > JAAYBF01. The sequence goes on from JBBJNU010000183.1 coordinate 1,095, forward strand.
GGCTGGTGATTGTCTCGCTCGGCTTGGTGACGCTGGCCATTGTCCGGCCGCCGCCGGACGCCACCGGCTACTGGGTCAGGTGCTCTGAGATCGACCCGACGCCTAGGAGCCCGGGCCCGGCGTGGGTGCTTATCACGGGCCCGATCTCGCTCACGAAGAGCGGGCCGCACCCGAAGATCTCGTGACAGCGCTCAACCAGGCGCTCGGCCTGGTCGGGCGCGGCGATGTGCTGGACCACCCATGCGTCGGCACCCGACTCGTGGCGCTGCCGGGCGTAGTCCACCATGCGCTCGAAGGCGCGCGAGCTCGTGCGCACGCGCTCGACCGGAGCCAGTTCCCTCTCCACGGTGAGGATGGGCTTGATTCGCAGAGTCGAGCCGATCCATGCGCTCGCCGCGCCTATCCGCCCCCCACGCCTGAGGAACTCGAGCGTGTCGACCGCGAACCACATCTTCAGGTCCGCTCGGGTGCCCCGAGCACGCTCGGTCACCTCCTCCGCGGTGGCGCCCGATGCTGCTGCCCGGGCAGCAGCGAGCACGACCATCCCCAGGCCACCCGCCGCGGTCTCGGAGTCGATCACGTGTATGCGCTCGCCGCCCTTGTCCTCGCGCGCGAGCTGGTCCGCGGCCTGCGTGGCCGAGCCGGCCGTGCCCGACAGCCCCGCCGAGATGTGGATCGAGACCACGTCCCGCCCCGCCGCCAGCAGCGGCTCGTAGGCGCTGATGAAGTCCCCCACCGAGGGCTGCGAGGTCGTAGGAAGCGACTCCACCCCGCGGAGCTCCTCGAAGAAGGCGAGGTAGTCCGTGATGTCGGTCTCGCGCTCGACTCGGTCCGGACCGAAGACGACGTAAAGGGGCACCAGGGTCACGTCGAGCTCAGTAGTGATCTCCGCGGGGAGATAGGAGGTGGTGTCGGTCACCACGGCTACGGGGGGCATCGCTCGCCAGCCTATCCCTCTCCTGCTTAGACTCGCGGGCGCATGGCGAAAACGCTTCTCACTGGCGCCACCGGGTTCATCGGCGGCCACCTCGCCCGTGCCCTCGTGGAGAGAGGAGACGACCTTCGGATCACCGTTCGGGAAGGCTCGGACACCTCGGAGATCGATGATCTCGACCTGGAGCAGGTCAAGTGCGACGTGCTCGACCGCCGCGCGGTACGACGGGCGCTGAAGGGGGTCGGCAAGGTCTTCCACGCCGCGGGGATGTCATCCGTTCGGCCTGAGGACTCCCAGCGCCTGTTCGAGGTGAACCTCGGAGGCGTCCACACCGTGCTCGGCGAGTGCCTGCGCGCTGAGGTGGACCGGGTGATCCTCACCTCGAGCGCGGCGGCCCTCGGCCCCGCACGGAGAGGCGAGGCGGCCGACGAGGATCAGCTCTTCACGGCCGGCCACCTCGGGATCCCCTACGTGAACTCGGTGCACGAGGCGGAGTCGGAGGCTTTCCGCCTGGCGGCGCAGGGGTTGCCGGTCGTCTGCGTGAATCCGTCCGTCGCGCTCGGACCGGGGGACATACACATCACGTCCACGCGTCTTGTGCGCTCCTTTCTCCTCGGCCGCGTGTCCGCCTATGCGGACGGCGGTCTCAACGTGGTCGATGTTCGGGACGTGGCCACGGGCCACCTGTCGGCCGACGAGCACGGAAAGCCGGGCGAGCGCTACATCCTCGGCGGGCGCAACTTCACCTTCGACCGGCTCTTCGCGGACCTCGGGCGCCTCAGCGGAGTGGATCCGCCATTGAAGGTGCCGCGTACCCTCGCGGCGGGGGTTGCCGGGATGCTGAAGATCGGACCCGGCCGGACCACGCTCTCGCCACAGGAGGTGCTCGCGGCGAGCCAGTTCTGGACCTACCGCTCCACGAAGGCCAAGCGCGATCTGGAGTGGAAGGCGCGACCGCACGAGGAGACCCTCGAGTCCACCGTGGCTTGGTACTTCGACCGCGAGCACGACCGAATCCTGCGCTCTCGCCGCTCCCCGGGGCTGCAGTACAAGCTCGCCGGGGCCGCGATCTCGGTTTCCGAGGACGCCCTTTCCACGGCCGGACGCGCCCTGCGAGGGCTGGGTTTCCGACAGCGCTCCGGCGGCTAATCTAGTGGGCGTATGGCCGTTCTCTACCGGTGCAAGGCTCCAACCGACCTCGTGTGTCGCTGCGGCAGGGTGGCACGCCGGCTGCGCGCGATGGACATCGACTACGCGGAGGTGCGGGTGCCCTTCCTCAAGCGCGACAGGCCCGAGGTGGATGAGCTGAGCGGCCAGCGCTGGGTGCCGGTGCTGGTGGACGGTGAGCAGGTGGTAGCCGACTCGCATCGCATCCTGGAGTACCTCGACCATCTCGAAGGTGGCCGGGTGTCCGCAGCGGATGCCCCGGCCGGAGCGGAGCCCGCCTGATGGCGAGGGTGCCTCGCTCGCGCCTCGGGCGCGCCACCTCGGTGGGCCGCCGCGCCTGGCCCGTGCTGCTCATGGCGTGGGAGCGCTGGCAGGCGCTGCCGGAGGCCGACAAGGAGCGCTACCGCCGCCAGGCCCGCGACTTCGCCGGCCGCGGCAGGCGTGTGATGGACGGGCAGCGCCGCCGCGGCGGTGGGGGCGGCCCGGGCCGCCCAGGCGTCTAGCACACCGGTTCGCCGCCAAGTCGTAACGCGGTCGTGCGTCGCGTGTGCCTGCCGTGACACCGTGGGCGCCACGCTCGGGACGATGGTGGTCGAGTGGCGAGAAACGACGACATGCTGGACGCAATCCGCCACTGAACCGATCGATGTCGTCAT
>JBBJNU010000184.1:0-3831 GCA_037721005.1 Thermoleophilaceae bacterium
CGACGCGCCTCCGGGCGGAAGCTTTGCGCGCTTTACGTCAATCCGGAACGGGGCCACGATCCTGGTGCCGAGGACCTTCTCCCCGCTGAAGTAGCGCACACGCTCGACGAGCTTGGCCTCTTCCCCGATGAGGGTTGCCCGCAGACCGCCGCGCAGGCAACTGCGCACGGGGCGCACGAGCTGTCGCGGCACGGGCTTGCGGCGGCTCGTGCGCGGAAGGACCTCCCGCAGGCGCAGCTTCACGGCCGGCTGCGTGGCGAGGCAGGCGCTGCCGGCGCAGTTTTCGAGGACCCGCAGGCGCTTCTGGAGCAGCCGGCGAGGCCGGTCGTAGCGCTCGTCCTCGTCCAGGTTCTGCAGCTCGAAGGGATCCACGCGCAGGTCGTAGAGCTCCTGCTCGCCAGTGGCCTTGTGACGCACGAACAAGAAACGGTCGTTGCGGATTCCGGTGTAGGGCGGGATCTGGTTGGCTCCGTTTCCGTTCTCGAGCAGGACCTCCCGGCCGAACTCCGTGCCCTGGTCGCGCAGGAGGCCGAGCAGCGACCGGCCGTCCTGAAGCCGGCGCGGGGTCGCGCCCGCCGCCTCGAGAATCGTGGGGGCGAGGTCCACGTTGGCCACGAGCTGACGAGGCTGCACCCCGCGGGGCACGCCGGGCCCCCGCATGAGCAGCGGTACCCTGATGCCCGGCTCGTACGGCAGCACCTTCTCCGAACGGATGCGGTGCTCGCCGTGGAAGAACCCGTTGTCAGACGTATAGATGAACAGCGTGTTGTCGAGCTCGCCGGTTTCGCGCAGCGTTGCGAGCATCCGGCCCACGGCGTCGTCCACCGAAAGCAGCGCCTCCAGCTCCTGCTGGTAGTTCTCCTGGATCGACCTCGTGCCCTGATCGGTCACGCGAGTGCGGTCTCTAACCACCTGAGGCTTGTCGCGCATGTTGGCCTCGTTGTAGTTCGGAGGCTGGGGCAGCGGCGTGCCCGCGAAGGCGTTCTGGTGGCGGGGAGCGGGGTGCGGCGTGCGAAGCACCGGGGGATCGTCGGGGTCGGCCGGGCGGCTCGAGTGCGGCGAGGCGAACGAGAGATGCAGGTAGAAGGGCTGGTCCGAAGGGGCGTTCTCGGTGATCAGCTCGGACGCCCGGCGGCCCAGGTAGTCGGTCTGAAACTCGCCGGGGTTCTGGGCGGGCTGGCTCGAGATCGCGCCGTTGTCGTTCATCTTCCAGGCGCTGAGATCGAAGGTGGAGGGGTCCACCATCGCGTGCCAGTCGTCCCAGCCCGCGGGCACCTCCGTCACGTCTGTGTTCTGGGTGCCGTAGCCGTTGAGGAAGCGACCGAGGAAGACCGTCCGATAGCCAGATGTCTGCAACCAGGCGGGCAGGGTGTTCGAATAGTCCAGCGCGGTGTATCCGCCAAAGGGCTCGACGTTGTGGGTCACGCCGTTGTTGTGCGAGTACTGCCCCGTGAGCTGGGTGGCTCGCGACGGGCAGCACAGCGGGAAGCTCGAGATCGACTGGGCGAAGTTGGCGCCCTCGCCTTCCAGAACGGCTCGGACCTTGGTCATCACCCGCATCGACTCCGCGGTCTGGTCGTCGGTCATCACGAACACGATGTTCGGTCGTGTCTGGCCCTGAGCACCCGCGGGCGGCGCGAGGGCGCCCAGCCCCAGCAGGAGCGCGGCGAAAAGGATTGTGGTGATGGGCCGGAGCATGAAAGGGTGAGAACACGCCCGCAGGCGAAGGGTTGCGCTCAATACCGGGCTAGAGGAAGCACTGCCCTTCACCACGGTAGCTCGGAACCTCATCGACCACCTCACCTCGGCTCATAAGGTGCACGCTGGCGAAACGCTCGAGCAGCTCGCCGGCCTTCGCGTGGCGCAGGTACACGTTGTCCCCTACGGCGAGCGCTTCGGCGGCTCCGCCCTTCACCGGGGTCTGCACCTCGCCGGCGCCCTCGAGCGGGTCCAGAGCGAGTCCGGCGGGCAGGTAGGGCTCGGGGAGGCGGTCGCGGCCCGCGGTCCCCGATGCGTGGTAGCCGCCACCGAGCAGCGTCGCCACCCGAGCTCCGGGGCGCCGGACCACCGGTAGAGCGAACATCGCCGCGGGGCGCAGCCGGAAAGCCGAATAACGGTCGAAGAGGGTGGGGGCATAGAAGCCCGAGCCCGCCGTGAGCTCAGACACCGCAGGCTCGGCGGAGGTGGTGTGCAGGCTCCCCGTGCCGCCTCCGTTCACGAGACCCAGGGGGCTCACCGCCGAGACCGCCTCCACCACCGCGGCCCGGCGCTCGGAGATCTCCGCCGCGGAGGCGCGCTGCATCCATCGGATCGCCCGGGCGTGTAACGGCTTTCTCAGCGGGCTGTCCCCAAGCCCCGCGATGTGCCCTTCGTAGGCCATGAGGCCGGCCAGTTCCACGCCGGGGCGCCTCTCGATCTCCCTGACCAGGGCTACCGCGGCGTCAGGGGTGCGGATGGGAGAGCGCTTGGGCCCTAACTTCACGCGCCCGCGTAGAAGAGGAAAGCCCACGTCGAGCTCGATGCAGACCCGCACGGGAGCGGCGGGCGACGGCACGGCGCGCGCGATGAAGTCGAGGCCCGCGGAGCAATCGACCATCACGATCGGCCGGTCGTGCGACTCGATGCGCCCGAGCTCCGCCAGCCCGAGCCGGTCGGCTGTGGGGTAGGCGAGCAGGAGGTCGCGGTGACCGTGCCCGTGCAGCCAGAGGGTCTCCGAAAGCGTGAAGGTCATCAACCCCCGCAGCCGTGGGTGGTGGGCGAGGATCTTGTCGAGCAGCGCCCGGCTGCGAACCGACTTGGAGGCCACGCGGATCGGCTTATCGGCTGAGCGGGCGAGCATCTCGGCCGCGTTCGACCACATCGCGTCGAGGTCCACGAGGGCGAACGGAGCCTGCAACCCCGAACAGGCGCGCTCGAGGCGGGCGTACTCGTCGGTCACTCTCGGAGTATCGCGGGCAGCGCTAGCGTGGGGAGATGAGCCAGCCGGAAGCTGCTGCCGCGCGTCGGACTCCGATCGACGCGGTGCCCTCCACCGTGCTCGTGATCGGCGCTGTGGCCTCCGTGCAGACCGGCGCTTCGCTCGCCAAGTCCCTTTTCGACCAGGTCGGTCCCGGCGGCACCGTGCTGCTGCGCGTGATCCTGGCCGCCGTTGTTCTCGGCGCGATCTGGCAACCGTCCGTGCGTGGGCTCGGCCGGCGCGAGATCGTGCTCGTGCTGGCCTACGGAGTGTCCCTGGCCGGTATGAACTACGCGTTCTACTCCGCCCTGGACCGCATTCCCCTCGGAGTCGCCGTCACGCTCGAGTTCGTGGGTCCGCTCGGGGTGGCCGTGGCGGGGTCGCGTCGCGCTCTCGACCTGGTGTGGGTGGGGCTGGCCGCCGTGGGAATCCTGCTGCTCGCCGACCTGGGCGGCGGGAGCACCGACGCCGCTGGAGTTGCCCTCGCCCTACTCGCCGGGGGGTTCTGGGCCGCCTACATCCTCCTCGCGGCCCGCGCCGGGGCCGCCTTCTCGGGCGGGTATGGCCTCGCCCTCGCCATGTTCGTGGCCAGCGCGGTGCTGCTGCCGTTCGGGATCGCCGAAGGCGGCTCCGAGCTGCTCTCCCCGGAGGTGCTCGCGGTGGGGGCCGGGGTGGCGATGCTGTCCTCGGTCATCCCGTACTCCTTCGAGCTCGAGGCTCTTCGCCGCCTGCCCGCGCGGGTGTTCGGCGTGTTGATGAGCCTCGAGCCCGGGATGGCTGCCCTGGCGGGCTTCGTGGTGCTCGGGGAGGTGCTCGGGGCTCGGGAGATCGTGGCGATCGGCCTGGTGGCCGTGGCCAGCGCCGGGGCCGCCCGC
>JBBJNU010000185.1:0-3831 GCA_037721005.1 Thermoleophilaceae bacterium
TGGACGACAGCTCGCCCGTCATGCGCTCGACCTCCTCCTCGGTGAGGCGCAGGCGGGCTAGGCGGGCCACGTGCAGGACCTGGTCGCGATCGATCATTGCGGCGATTCTAGGTGGACGGTTGGATCGGGCGGCCTCCGCGGTGTTGGCGCATCACTTTAACGTGGAAACGTCGCGCGGTTGGTCCGCGGCCGCGTCGGCTTCAGGAGTCGCCAGTGGGCCGCTCGGGGCGGTTCTGTTCCATTCAGGGGTGGCAGGAAGACCCCTGGATGGACGCTGCGCGCGGGCCCTGGGACCGCGACCTAGGCTGGGTCCGTGGCGGGTCAGGTCATTGCGCTTGTCTATGCCCGCGTGAGGCAGCCATCTCCTCCGCGTAGCATCCCGCCCATGACCGCATCGGTCGAGCGCAGCCTACGAGAGCGCCACGCCGAGTTGGAGGCCCGGCTCGCCGGCCTCACGCGGGCGCCCGAACGCGGATCCGGGATCAGCTTCGGCAAGCGGGTCGGCGACGGGACGGTCGAGGCGGTGAGCCGGCTCAACGACGTTGGCGTAGTCGACAGCCTGAACGCGTCCAAGGAGCGAGTGGAGCGCGCCCTGGCGAAGCTCGCCGAGGGGACTTACGGCACCTGCGATGTGTGCAGTGGGGAAATCCCGACCGCGCGCCTGGAGGCCCACCTCGAGAGCGTCGTGTGCGTGAGCTGCGGTCGCCACGCGCGCCGCGCTCCCTGAAGGCTGCCGAGCGGCTGAAGAGGTTCACGGGTGCCGGCGGCGGAGCCGATCGAGGTGAAACTCGGCGGCTGCTCGCAACTCCGGTGCGCGCTCCGGATTCCTCCAACACCAGGCCGCTACGCAGCAGCTGCGCACGTCACGCAGAAGGGGCAGCAGCCCGCGGTCGACCAGTGGGAAAGCCGTGAGGGCTTCGTCAGGGAGACCGGTCAAGTCCCACTCCAGCGGGCCGACGCAGGCCGCCTCGAAATCGATCCAGCGAAGCCCATCGTCGGCGGCGAGCAGATTTCCCAGATGGACCTCGCCGTGCAGAACGCGAGCGCTGACAGGCGTCACAGCGAGCTTCCCGACAAGGCGCGTGTGCAGGTCCGCCAGGAACGCACGGTCGGCGCCGGGCAGTGCCGGCAGCGGCTCGGCGGCAAGGATGGCGCCGGCGTCCTCGACATGAGCCGTGAACGGGGGCAGCTCTCCCGGGTAGCCGTCGAGCGCACCGTGCAGCGCGGCCAGGCTGCGCCCTACCGCGCGGCCGTCCACCACGCCGTCCGGGTCGTTCGGGCACCAGTCCCAGTAGCTCAGCACCAGCCCACCGGCGTAATGGGGCCCCGCCGGAAGAATCGTCGCCGGCGATACCGTGGGCGCGCCCTGTTCAGCCAGATAACGCCCGACGGCGAGCTCACGCGCGATCGACCCCGCTCCGGACGCTCGGTGGTGTGAGATCGCGACCTTCGCGACGACCGGGGTCGGAGTGAGGTGAACCACGACGTTGTTGGAGTGATGCAGCACGCGCGGTGTGGTGGCCGCGACGCCGCAGCCGGCCGCGACGGCTACGGCCGCCTCGACGGCGCGATCGACGCGCCCCCGGTCGGCGCTCATCCCTCGAGCACGCTCTCGAGGTATTGCTCGAACCGATCGAGCTCCCATGTTGGCGGCAGGTCCTCCAGATCGAGGTCGGCAAGCGCGATGTCGAGGAGGGTGACGAGATCCCAGTAGTGCTGGTCGGCCTCCGTGTCGGATGAGAGACGGCGGTAGTGGGCGAGAAACCCATCGGCGGCATCGAGCCCGTATCCGACCGCGAGGTTCCACCGCAAATGCGCCGTATCCACGGCTGCCGGGCCCCAGGATGCCTGGGTCCAGTCGACCACTCCCGTCAGGCGACCATCGCTCCAGAGCGTGTTGCCTGGGTGGTAGTCGCGGTGGATGAAGCACTCTCTGCCCGCCGGAGGGACGCCGGCCGCCACCGCCGAGGCCCGCTTCCAAAGGCCTGGCTTGCGTGCCCAGTCCGGAGGAGCGGCGGCAGTTAGGTCCTCGTAGTAGCGCCTGTACGGGGGTAACCGCGTACGCGCCTCGCTGTCGATCGCATGGATCGCAGGCAGGGCCTCAGCGAGTTGCCTCACGAAAGCGTCGATGTCGCGCGGCTGCCGCGGCGGATCGCCCGGCAGCTTGTCGGTGAGCAGGGCGGGCACGTCGCAGGCAGAGCCGTCGAGATCGGCGGCGATCACGCGCCTCGACGGGTGGCCGCAGCAGGAGCGGGTTGTCGAATTGGCCAGCCAAGGGTGTTCACGCGCCCGCTACGAGCCCCAGCTCAGGCGGACATCGGAGCCGGCAGCTCCCCGTGGAAAGCTCACCTCGACCCGGAGGTCGTGCCCGGCCGGGCGGCCGCGCTGCTTCCATCCCTCGGTCAGGCCCAGCAGCAGGCGCTCCGCGTCCCTGTCGCCATAGGACTCGATGCGGGTGAAGGTCTTCGCGCCGCCGGCGAGGAGCGCAAGCCCTTCCCCGTTCTCGCTGATCACCCCGATGCGTGGCCAGCCGCCGACCAGCCGATCCTCGGGTGCCTCGATCGTCAGGTAGAGGCTGAGCGCTGGACGCGGAGCTCGCAGCCCGAGCTCGTGGACGCGCGGCTCGGAGAGCGCCAGCGATAGCAGCCGCTGCCTGCGCGCCGCCGACAGCCGGCGGAGCGCCTCGCCGCTCAGCTGGGCGAGCGAGCGAGACCGATCATCGATCCGCTCGATCGCGCCAAGACTGGGAGGCGGCGACGCAACCGGTGCACCGGGAGCGTCGCGCAGCGGCATGAAGCCGCCATACAGCACCGCCTCTGAGCGCAGTGCCTGCGAGAGCTTGCAAAAGGTGACGATCGCCTGGGCCTGGCCTCGTCGATGGACCAGCGGCAGCTCGAGAAGGCCGCCCTCGGAGAGCTGTTCGTGCCAGGCGCGCGGCACGGTCGGCGTGCTGGCGGTCACGATGATGCGGTCGTAGGGCCCGGCCCGCGGCCAACCCTCGCGGCCGTCGCCTCGCACCAGCTTCGCCGGTGACTTCACGCTCGCCAGGCCACGGCGCGCGCGTCGTGCGGTGGCGGGGTCCAGCTCGACCGAGATCACCCGGCCCCGGGCGCCGACGATCTTCGCCAGCAGCGCGGCGTTGTAGCCGGTGCCTGCACCGACCTCGAGCACCCGCTGGCCGGGGCGCAGGTCGAGCTGCTCAAGCATCGAGGCCATCATGGACGGCTGAGAGGAGGAGCTCGTGGGGATGCCGCGTTCGTCGTGCGAGGTGACGATCGCCTCGTCCTGGTAGACCCGCTCGAGTCCCTCGCGCTTGGTGATCTCGGGGAGGAAGCGCTCGCGCGGCACAGTGAGGAAGGCTCTCCGCACCGGCGGGCTCGTCAAGCAGCCGTTTTCCTCGAGCCGCTCGACGAGCTGACGGCGAAGCCGCGCGCTCCCCGGCACGCGGCGCGCCGGTCCCCCAGACCTCCTCGCTTTGGGCGGCACGGGGTGACGCTACCTCAGGCGATGGAACCGAAGGCGCGCGCGCCTCCACGCGAGGCGGCAACTGCCCAAGTTGCATCGTGGTGCACGCGAGGAGCACGCGTGGATGGGTTCAAATCCCTACCCCGCGCCGTCACGCCCCGCACCGTGGCTCCGGTGCCGGGCACGGTCACGACGCACGACCGGGTGCTGAGCTGCGCGGCGAGGGTGGGTCAGGGGATATCGCGCAGGTGAGCCCGCAGGTGCGCCGGATCATGCCGAGGGCCTGGACTCACGCGTCCGCTTGGGCGAGGGCCGGAAGGGAGCGGGTGATGAGCCCCTCGGCCACAGCCCATTCGATCGTCCGGC
>JBBJNU010000186.1:0-3829 GCA_037721005.1 Thermoleophilaceae bacterium
GCGGTGGACGACCTGCGCGCGGCGGCCGACCGCGCCTTTGAGAAGGACCCAACAGGCGCCTTCTCCTACGGCACCTCGGCGGGCTACAAGCCGTTGGTGGAGTGGATCGCCAACCGCCAGGGCGTGGAGCCCTCCCAGGTGATCGCCACGAACGGCTCCATGCAGGCTGATGCCTTTCTCTTCGGGCAGGTGGTCGAGCGCGGTGACGTGGTGGTGGTCGAAGCCCCCACCTATGACCGCACCTTGCTCTCGCTGCGCGGCCTCGGCGCCGAGATCCTTGCCATCCCGCTGCAGGAGGACGGAATCGACGTGGATGGTCTGGAGGAGGCTCTCGACCAGGGCGCCCATCCCAAGCTCGCCCACATCATCCCCAACTTCCACAACCCTGCCGGGTGCACGCTCTCGTTCGAGAAGCGCGAGCGCCTGGTCGCGCTGGCCGAGCGATACGACTTCATCCTGTTCGAGGACGACCCCTACGTGGAGCTTCGCTTCGAGGGCGAGGACCTCCCCACGATGCTGTCGCTCGACGCGGCCGACAAGGTCGTTTACGCGTCCTCGTTCTCGAAGACCGTGTGCCCCGGCATCCGGGTCGGCTACCTGGCCGGGCCGGCCAAGCTGATCGCGGAGACGAGGCGGATCGCGACAGGCACCTACATCTCGCCGAACATGGTCTCGCAGGCGATCGTGGCGGAGTTCTGCGAGTCGGGGGCCATCGAGCGCTCCATCGACACCGTGAAGAAGGCCCTGCGCGAGCGCCGCGACGTTCTCTGTGCCGCGCTCGAGCGGGAGATCCCCGAGGCGCGCTTCGTGTCTCCGCAAGGCGGCTACTTCCTGTGGGTCGAGCTTCCCGACGGAGCCGACGTGCAGAGCCTCTCCGAGCGGGCCGAGGAGGCCGGTGTGGTCTTTGTGAAGGGCACCGATTTCCTACTGGAAGGCGGGGAGAGCGCACTGCGCATCGCCTACTCCGGCGTGCCCGCGGATCAGATCGACGAAGCCGTGTCGCGCCTGGCTTCGGCTTGGCGCGAGCTCCAGCCGGCGTGAGCAGCGGCCCGAGGCTCGACCTCGGGCACCCGCGCGACCTGGCTGAGCTCCTGCGCGACGCCCTGACCTGCTTCTTCCGCTACCCCGGCACGTTGCTGCTCGTAGGGCTGGCGATCGTCGCCCCGGTGGAGATCATCGTGTCGGGTGTCGGGCTGGGGCAGCTCTCGGCGCCCTATCAGGACACAGCCTCGCGTACAGCCGGCCTCGTCTCGGCCGCGACGGGGTTCTTCGTGACCGCTCCGCTGCTCACCGCAGCGGTAGTTCACCTGCTGGCGCAAGCCGCTGCGGGAGAGCAACCCCGGGCCGGGAGCTCGCTACAGGCGGCCCTGGACGCCTTCCCGCGCGTGTTCGCGGCCGTGCTTCTGGCTGGGGCGGGAGTCCTGCTCGGGCTGGCCCTCCTGGTGGTGCCCGGGGTCTACCTGTTCGTGCGCTGGTACTTCGTTTCGCAGGCGGTGGTGATCGAAAGCGAGACGCCGGTTGGAGCGCTGCGCCACAGCAGCGAGGTCGTGGAGAGCTTCTGGTTTCGGACGGCCGGCATCGTGCTCCTCGCCAACCTCCTTGTCGCTCTGGTCGTGGTGGTGGTGCTCATTCCGGTGGAGGCCATCGCGCAGGCGGCAGACCGCGAGGCGGTCAGCCTCGCGGGCACCATCGCCGTCGAGACCGTCACGGTGCCGTACGTGGCGGTGCTCTCCACCCTGCTCTACCACGACCTGCGGGCGCGCAGGGCGATCGTGGGCTAGCGCCCCCAGTGCTCCTTGGCGAGCACGAGCGACTCGGGCAGCGCCGTGCGCGGAGGTGGCGACGGGTCGGCGATCACCGACACCGTCTCCGCCACGCTGCGGGTCACGCTGTGCGTCTTTCCGTCCACGTCGATGGAGACCACCTCGTCACCCGACTCGGCCAGGCTGCCCTTCAGCCCCGGCGTTAGGCCCGAGTCCATGAGGTAGTGCAGCAGGTCCTCGGCCTCGTTCTCGAAGCGCAGCACACGTACCTCTGCCCCCTCCTCCACATCGGCCAGGGGCACGCCCTGCTCGCGGCGCTCGGTGAAGATCGGGTGGCCGTGGGGGCAGGTCTGGGCGTCACCGATAGCCTTGAGCATGCGCTCCTCGACCGTCGGGGACATCCAGTGCTCGAGGCGCTCGGCCTCCTCGTGCACCTGGTCCCACGGAATGTCGAACACATCGGTGAGGAAGCGCTCGATCAGGCGGTGCCGGCGAACGATCCCTTCGGCGTGCTCCTGCCCCGTGTCGGTGAAAGAAATCGACTTGTCGCCCTTGCGTGTCACATAGCCGTCGGACTCGAGGCGACGGATCATCTCGTGCACCGTGGGGGCCGACACCTGCATGGCGCGCGCCACGTTGGCGCCGGTCATCGGCAGACCCGCCTCGCGCAGCCAGAAGATCACCTGGAGGTACTCCTCCTCCGCGACCGTGGCCTCGCTGTGCTCGGCGTGCGCCATGAGTGCCATGCTACCGCCGTGAAACTCGAGCCCGGCACGCGAGTTCTACTCACCGGCGCGTCGCGGGGCATCGGCGAGGCGCTGGCGCGGGGCTTGGCCTCGCGGGGCTGCGTGCTCGGATTGCTGGCTCGCAACGAGGCGGAGCTCGAAGCTCTCGCCGCCTCGCTTCCGGGAGAGGGACACCTGACCCTGGTGGCCGACGTGGGGGACCGCGGGGAGGTCCTCGCGGCAGCCGAGCGCTTCGGTCACACCGACGTGGTGGTGGCCAATGCCGGGGTCGCCGACTACGGCCCCTACACCTCCCTCGACCCCGAGGCCGAGGAGCGCATGACGCGCGTGAACTGGCTCGGCACGCTGCACACCGCGCGGGCCGTGCTGCCGGGGATGCTCGAGCGCCGGCGCGGCCACGTGGTCATCGTGTCCTCCGGCGCCGCTCTGCGCACGTTTCCCCAGGCGGCCGTGTACGGGGCCACCAAAGCCGCCCAGCGCGGCTTCTCAGAAGGCCTACGTCACGACCTGCACGGCACGGGCGTATCGGTCACCACCGTGTACCCCGGCGAGATCAAGAGCCACCTGCACGACCACGAGCGCGACACGATGCCGGACTGGTATCGCAAGGACGAAGCCGTGGAACCCGACGGTCTGGTGGCCAAGGTGATCGAGGGCATCGAGGCCGACAAGCGCGGGGTGTACCACCCGCCGATCGTGCGGCTCCTGCGCATCGTTCACGGCATGTCACCGCGAGGCGGGGATCTCATGCTCAGAGCCCTTCGCGGCAAGAGCGCCGCACCGCGCCTGTGAGCCTCCCCCTCTCCCCGCCGATCAAGCCCCAACTCGCCAAGTCGGCAAAGGAGCTGCCCGAGGGGGAGGGCTGGCGCTACGAGCCCAAGTTCGACGGCTTTCGCACGATCGTGTTCCGCGACGGCGACGAGGTGCAGCTGCAGAGCCGGGGAGGAAAGGCGATGAACCGCTACTTCCCCGAGGTGGTCGAGCAGGTGATGGCGATGCCTCTGGACCGGGTGGTGCTCGACGGGGAGATGCTCGTGGTCGTGGACGACGTTCAGGAGTTCGACCTGCTCAGCCAGCGCATCCACCCGGCTGCCTCACGCGTGGAGAAGCTCGCCTCGGAGACACCCGCCCACTACGTGGCCTTCGATGTGCTCGCCGTGGGCGACGACGTTCTGCTCGACCTCCACTACAGCGAGCGCCGCGAGCGCTTGGAGTCACTCGACCTCGGACCGGTGGAGATATCCCCCGTGGCGACTGACACCGATGGCGCCGCGCAGTGGCTCACCGGCACGTCGGAGGGGGTGATCGCCAAGCAGGCGG
>JBBJNU010000187.1:0-3778 GCA_037721005.1 Thermoleophilaceae bacterium
GAGAGCTTCGCCGGACGGGCCGAGGCGTGCGGCTGCAGCGCGATCGCGGTGACCCTCGACACCACGATCCTCGGCTGGCGCACCCACGATCTCGACCTGGCGTACCTGCCCTTCCTCCGGGGTAAGGGGATAGCGCAGTACACGAGCGATCCGGTCTTCACACGGATCATCTCCGATGCCGGCGAGGAGATTCCCGACACTCCCGACCCATCGCCCACCCCCTCGGCCATCAAGACGCTCGTGGAGCTCGCCCGCGCCTACCCGGACCGCTTTGACCGGGCTCTCACCTCCGGTAAGGCGAGGGCGGCGGTGCAGGCGTTCGTTCGTGTGTACTCGCGCCCATGGCTCACCTGGGAGGACCTCGGCTTCCTCCGGGAGCGCACCTCGTTGCCGATCGTCTTGAAGGGCATTCTTCATCCCGACGACGCCAGGCGGGCGGTCGAGGAGGGCATGGACGGCATTTGGGTGTCCAACCACGGCGGTCGCCAGGTTGACGGCGCGATCTCCACGATCGCGGCCCTGCCGGCTATTGCTGAGGCCGTGGACGGCAGGGTTCCGATCGTGATGGACAGCGGTATCCGAACGGGAGCCGACGCCTTCAAGGCGCTCGCGCTAGGAGCAACCGCGGTCGGTCTCGGGCGGCCCTATTGCTACGCCCTGGCCATCGCCGGGGAGGACGGGGTGCGCGAGGTGATCGAGAACTTTCAGGCCGACTTCGACCTGACGATGGGACTCTCGGGGTGCCGCTCGGTGGCCGAGATAGGGCCGGACTCACTGGTAGCCGCCTGACGGTGCAACGCCCCGATCCGGGGCTCTGGCGTACCGACTTTCGAACGCTCGTCCGCCTTCTTGCCGGGCTCTGGCTCTTCGGCATCGGCGAGGCGTGCCTCGTGCTCGCCACGCTCGGCAACTCGCCGTGGACGGTGCTCGCGGAGGGAGTGGCCGAGCAGACCGACTGGAATCTCGGGGCCGTGACCATCGCGCTCTCGTTCGTGGTGCTGCTTCTGTGGATCCCGCTTCGCCAGCGTCCGGGCCTGGGCACCGTTCTGAACGCCGTGGTGGTAGGGCTGGCGATCGCGGCCACGCTCGCACTCGTGGATGGCCCCGGTCAGTTGCCTTTTCGGCTCGCGCTCATCCTCGTTGGCATCGCGCTCGTAGGCGCGGGTAGCGGCCTGTACCTCACGAGCCACCTGGGCCCGGGTCCCCGGGACGGGTTGATGACGGGCCTGCACATGCGCACCGGTAGATCGCTGCGGCTGATCAGGACGGCCATTGAGGTGACCGCCACAGCCGGCGGGGCGGCCCTGGGTGGCACCGTGGGGTTGGGCACCCTCGCCTTCGCCATCTTGATCGGACCGGCCGTGCAGGCGTTCGTGGCACTTGGTGGTGGGCTCGCTCGATGAAGTCCCGCGGCCGGACGATCGCGCTGGGGCTCGCGGTGTCGCGGATCACGCGGGCCTTCACGCCGCTGGCGATCGTCTTGACCTTGTCGGTCACCTCCACCACGACCTTCTCGCGCTTGCCCTCGGTGTCCGCCTCGGCGTACACCCACTTGTTCCCGGGCTTCATCGGGAAGCCGGCAGTGTCGGAGATCTGCGTGAGAGCGAAGGGAGAGCCGGGCCTCAGCTGTTCTCGTCGCGATCGGTTTGTGGCGTGGGGTCGCCCGCACGCACGGCCTCGAGCTGGGCAGCGAAGGACAGCCCCAGGAACAGGGCGACCGACGTGAGAAAGCTCCAGAGCAGGACCCCGATCGTGCCGGCGAGAGGTCCATAGGTATCGCCGAAGGAGTCGGTGGCTTGGATGTAGACCGCGAGCAGGCCCATGAAGCCGAGCCAGAGAGCCGCGGCGGCCGCGGCGCCAAAGGCCAGCCACGACGCCTCTGGCTGCCGGCGTTTGGGCGAGTGCTCGAAGAGCAGGGCGATCGAGCCCACCACGAACACGAGGCCCACGGGCCAGCGGGCGATCGTCCACACGAGGTCGAAGGTCTCCCCGCCGTTCACCGCCTCGCGTATCGCCCGACCGCCGACGAGCACGATCAGCGACAGCAGCGCCAGCACTCCGGCGCTCAACGCCAACACCAGCCCCATGAGGTACTTGCGCAAGAAGGGCCGGTCGCGCTCCAGGCCGTAGATCCGGTTGGCGCCCCGCTCGACCTGCGCGAGCGCGGCGGTGCCTGCCACAAGCGCCGCTAGGAAGCCCGCGGTGAGCGCGGTCTCCCCCGACTCCTGTGAGGCGCTCGTGCTGCCCTGCTTGAGCGCGGCAGTGAAGATGTCCCCGACCGCTCCGGGTGCCAGGGAGTTCACGGTCTCCTGCACAACCCTGCGGAAGGTCTCCTGTCCGAGAGCCTCCGCCAGACCGACTACGGCGATGAGAGCGGGCAGCAGCGTGAGGGTGATCTGAAACGCGAGGGCTCGTGAGTGGCTGAAGCCGTCGGCGGCACGGAACCGAGCGATCGAGTCGAGCACGAGGCGCCTGCGGCCGCATCGCCGCAGGGTGTCCAGCGCCTCGTCCCCCTCGAGCTCGCCCCGAGTGCTCGGGACGGCGGCGGCGGTGGTCACCGCTGCTTCACGGGACGAGGTGCTCCAGGGTCACCCCGTGGTCGGCTTCCAGTCGCCTCGCGATGAGCGAACGGTGGCACGCGACGGGATCGCGTTCCACGCAGAGGAGGGCCGTGGCTGTGTCGACGGGCATGCGTTGCACGAGCGGCCCAAGGTCAACCTCGTCGAGGATCTCGGCCGTGTAGCGGCGCACGTACTCCTCAGCGAGCAGCGTGCGCGAGCGCTTGCCCTCGCCGCGGCGGGCGTCCTCGCGGTACTGGAGCCGGCGAAGCTCGGTGGTGGGAGCCAGGTCCTTGCGGTGCTCGTAGGCGATACCGGCTCCGGCCAGCGCTGCCTGGAGGCGCTCCGAGTTCGCCCACGCATACTCGGCCCCGCGCACGCCGCGGCGCTGGCGTACGTCGAGAAGGCGCCCTACGCCCGCCTCCTGGAGGGTCTGCAGAAAGGTCATGGACGAGAAGCCGTAGACGCCGATGGTGGCCGCCCGGCGCACAGGACGGGCCTCAGTCGATGTTGATGACCCCGAGGACCAGCAGCAGGATCAGAGTGCCGATGAGGGATACCAGTATCGAACCGCCGCACCCGAGCCGGTTGGAGAAGAAGAACATCGGTCTGGGCTAGCGCCGGCGGCTGGCGCGGAAGGACCGGAAGGCGTTGTAGAGGCGCTTAAACGCGAGGAGGCGGAACAGGGCAGAGAGCATGCGCCCAGCCTACTCGGCGTAAGCTTGGGCTGTGTCCACACCTGAGCTGGTTCTCCACGCGCTGCCGCCGTCTCACCCCTGCATGACTGCGGCAGTGGCCCTCGAACACAAGGGCCTCGCCTACGACCGCATCGACCTCGCTCCGGGTTCGCACACGGACGAGATGCAGAAGATCTACGGCGAGGGCAAGACCACGGTGCCGGGGCTGGTGGTGGACGGCGAGCCCGTGCATGGCTCGCGGGCGATTCTCGCGCGGCTCGAGGAGCTCGCCCCCGAGCCTCCGCTCTTTCCCGAGCGCATCGCACAGGAGGTCCGGGAGGCGGAGAAGTGGGGAGACGAGGCGTTTCAGGACCTCGGGCGCCGGCTCACGTTCGGCGCGCTGCACTTTCGCCCGGAGGCCTTCGGCACCTTCGGCGGGGTTGAGCCGCTCGACCCGCCCGGCACCGACTTCGCGATGAAGTACATCCATCAGAGCTGGAGGTACCACGGCATCAGCGCCGAGCGGCTCGCCGAGGATCTGGC
>JBBJNU010000032.1:0-13846 GCA_037721005.1 Thermoleophilaceae bacterium
GGGCGGTTCGTGACGATGGAGGGGGGCTTCCACGGGCGGACCATGGGCTCGCTCTCGGCCACCCCGCAGGAGGCCAAGCAGGCCCCCTTCGCTCCACTTGTTCCAGGCTTCGACGTGGCGCCCCGCAACGACGCGGACGCCCTCGCCGCCGCCGTGACCGACAAGACCGCCGCGGTGCTGCTCGAGCCGATCCAGGGGGAGAGCGGCATCCACCCTCTGTCCGACGAGACGTTGCTAGCAGCCCGTGAAGCCTGCGACTCAAACGGCGCGCTGCTGATCCTGGACGAGATCCAGTGCGGAATGGGGCGTACGGGGCAGATGTGGGCCTGGCAGGAGTCGAGTGTCACGCCCGACGTGATGACCGTGGCCAAGGGCCTCGGCGGGGGGCTGCCCATCGGTGCCTGTCTGGCACGCGAGCGCTACGCCGACACCTTTCAGCCCGGCGACCACGGCTCGACCTTCGCGGGCGGGCCGGTGATCGCCGCCGGCGCCCTCGCCGTGCTCGACGTGATCACGCAGGACGGCTTCCTCGAGCGGGTGGCCGGGAGGGGGGAGCAACTGGCGTCGGGCCTGCGTGGTCTCGGTCTCGAGGTGCGGGGCCGAGGCCTCATGCTGGCCTTCGCGGCCGACGACGCCCCGGCGCTGGTCCGGCGGCTGCTCCTCGAGCAGCACCTCGTGGTGAACGCCACGGGCCCCGACACCATCCGGTTGCTGCCCCCGCTCACCGTGAGCGCGGAAGAGGTGGACGACGCATTGCGGCGCCTCGGCGCCGCGCTCGCCTGAACCGTCCTCAACCGATTGCCACGGCCACGACCACGGCGCTCAGGCCGAGGCAGATGATCACCGTGGTCAGCGCCCCCACGATCTCGCCGGCACGGGCCATGGAGCGTCCGTTCGCAATCGCCGGGTTGCGTCGCACGCCGCGGCCCATCAGCCATCCCGCGACGCTCAACGGAAGCGCCACGAAGAACAGCAGCCCGAACGAGCACAGGAGCACCGTTGCGCCGATCATGCTGAGCACGAGCGACCCCACCGCTTCTGGCGGGCGCCCGGGCGGGACGGGGGCGGGGGCTGCGGGCACCGGCAGCTCGCGAACGGCGTGCCACAGACCGGGCACGTATCGCGCCGCCCACGCCTCTTCGGTCCGGGTCTCGAACTCATCAAGGTTCAGGCGGCCCGCCAACAGGTTCTCGCGCAGGAACTCCACGGTCTGCTCACGCTCAGGATCCGACACCCGAAAGGCGGTGGATCGTTCGGGCGGGGCAAAGGTTGTGGGTGTGTTCATCGTAGACCTCCTGCGAGGAGTTTGATCGATCGTTCAACCAGTACACTAAACGATCGTTCAAGTTATGTCCACCCCAGAACCCACCACCAAGCAGCGCATAGTCGACGCTACCTTCGAGGCGCTGCGCACGAAGGGCTTCTCGGGAGCCAGCGCGCGGGCCATAGCCGGGATTGCCAAGGTCAACCCGGGTCTGCTCTTCTACTACTTCGACACCCTGGACGACCTGCTGGTGGAGGCTCTGCGCCAGTCCAGCGAGGAGCGCCTGGCGCGCCACCGTGCAACGTTGGGAGGAGCGTCCTCCCTGACCGAGCTCCTGGCGCTCCTGCGGGAGATCTACCGCGAGGATCGCGAAAGCGGGCACATCACCGTGGTGTCGGAGATGGTGGCCGGCAGCGTGGCGCGACCGCCGCTGGGCGCCCGCGTGATGGAGTTGACGGAGCCGTGGATCGACTTGGCCGAGGAGGGAGTCGAGCAGGCGCTGGCCGGTTCTCCTCTTGCCGCCTTGGCCCCGCCCCGTGAGCTTGCCCTGGCGGGGGTGACCTTCTACCTCGGGGCCAATCTGGTGACGCACCTGTCCGACGGCGCGGAGTCCGTGGACGGGCTCCTGGCGTCCGCCGAGCGAGCAGCCGCGCTGTTCAGCCCGTAGGCGGGGCAGGCCGGAGCGGCGGGCTCGCTGCCGCGACCTTGCAACCCTCAAGTTCCAGAGAGCGCTGTCCGATATTATGACCGACATGTACATCGGCACATCCATATTCCTTATCGCCGTCGGAGCCATCCTCAAGTACGCCGTCACGTTCACGGTCGGGGGCTTCAACATTCAGACGGCGGGCGTGATCCTCATCGTCGTGGGGCTGATCGGGCTGCTGATCTCCGTGTTCTTCCTGCTCAGCGCGGGGGGCCGTCGGCGCGACACGGTCGTGGAAGAGCGCCCGGTCGTTCGCGAGCGCGAGATCCGCTAGACAGAGCGAACTCCCCGCGGTGGGCGCGGTTCGCGGCTGACCGGTGGGCGCTTGGTAGGTTGCCCCGCCATGTCCGACGCCGAGCGCCACACGATCCATCGAACCGCCTCCTACGAGGCGGACCCGGGCGAGGTCGGCCGTGTGCTCCTCCTCTACTCCGGCGGCCTCGACACGAGCGTGATGCTCAAGTGGATCCAGGACGAGTACGAGGCCGAGGTGGTGGCGCTCACCGTGAACCTGGGCCAGCCGGGCGAGAACTTCGACGTGGTGCGCGGCAAGGCGATCGACCTCGGCGCGCTGGACTGCCAGGTGATCGACGCGCGCGAGGAGTTCGCCACCCACTATGTGCTGCCCGCGATCAAGGCCAACGCCCTCTACGGCGGCGGCTACCCGCTGTTCACCGCCCTGGGACGGCCGCTGATAGCCAAGCTGGCGGTCGAGAAGGCACGGGAGGCGGGTTGCGACACGATCGCCCACGGCTGCACGGGCAAGGGCAACGACCAGGTGCGCATCGAATCGACGGTGATCGCCCTCGACCCCGAGATGAAGATCATCGCCCCGGTGAGGGGTTGGCAGATGGGGCGCGAGGAGGAGATCGCCTACGCGCGCGAGCACGGCATCCCGGTCAAGGGGGGAACGGAGGCCCCGCCCTACTCGATCGACGACAACATCTGGGGCCGATCCTCCGAAGGGGGCCCGATCGAGGACCTCTCAGAGCCTCCGCGCGACGACGTGTTCGAGCTCGTGGCTCACGCCCGCGACGCTCCCGATGAGCCTCAGGACCTGCGCGTGGAGTTCGAAGGCGGGGTGCCGGTGGCGATCGACGGGGAGCGCCTGGGCCTGGTGGAGCTGATCGAACGCTGCGCGGAGGCGGGCGCTCGCCATGGGGTGGGGGTGGTGGACCACATCGAGGACCGCATCGTGGGCCTCAAGGTGCGCGACCTCTATGAGGTGCCGGCCGCCGAGATCATCCTCACCGCCCACCGCGAGCTCGAGCACCTGGTGGGCACCATTCATCAGAACCGTTTCAAGCCGGGGCTAGAGGAGCAGTGGGCCTTCCTCGTCTACGCGGGGCTTTGGTACGAGCCTCTGCTTCAGGATCTGAACGCCTACATGGACAGCGTGAGCACGCAGGTGACGGGCGAGGTGACCATGCGCCTCTACAAAGGCAGGGCGGTGGCGGTGGCCCGTTCCTCGCCCAACGCGCTCTACGACGCCGAGCTGGCCGGCTTCAGCGAGTCCGGAGGCCTGTTCTCCCAGCAGGCGAGCCCCGGTTTCATCGAGCTGTGGAGCCTGCAGTCACGGATGGCGTACCGAATCCGCAACCGGGGTAAGAAGGACGGATGAAATCGTCTGGATACAGCATCCTCGGCTGGATCGTCTGGCAGATCGGGACCCGCGTCGCCAAGCGTAAGGTCACGCAGAACCGCGCGAAGCTGGGCGCGGCCGGCCTGGTCGGGCTCGTGCTCCTGGGGGGGTTGGCGGCGACCCGTGATTCCGGTGCCAACGCGGTGAAGAAGCAGCGTTGATCGCGCGCCTCGACGGCGGCCGCCGCCGCGTCAGAGACGCACGGGGCTAGGCAGTTTCTCGAGCCGGGCGGAAGCGGGTACCGATCGTAATCAGCAGATGGGCCACGCCAAGCGCGATGAAGAACGCAGTCGGCGCGGTCTCGTCCGAGAAGCCGGCGAGGAAGGGCAGGGCCACCAGGAGCACAGCCAGCACGTAGTCGAGCACCACGTGGGCCGAGATGGGGATCGAGTTCACGAGGCTCGTGGGCCCGTCGGTGGCCGCGGCTATGGCCAGGATGGCCAGCCCGACGACGATCGATACCGCCGTAGCGGCGTCTGATTCGTAGTCGATGAGGAAGGGTGCCACCACGAAGGCGACACCGGCCACGTATTCGATCAAGCCGTGGACAGAGACGGGTATGGGGCCTTGTTTGAGCACGAGATGGTTATACCCGACCGCACCTTGCGGGGGTTACGGCCGGATCGGGGCTGAGCGTCGGACCCCGATCGTATATTCGAACTCGTTGTGACCGCCGCCCACCTTCACGTCCACTCCGAGTACTCGTTGCTCGATGGCGCCTGCAAGATCGAATCTCTCGCCGAGCGGGCTGCCTCCTACGGCCAGCCGGCCCTGGGCCTCACCGACCACGGGGTGATGAACGGCGCCGTCGATCACTACAAGGCCTGCAAGAAGCACGGGATCAAGCCGATCTTGGGGTTCGAGGCCTACTACGTGGACGACCGCCGTACCGAGGCGGTGCGCTACGAACGCAACCACCTCACCCTGCTCGCGCAGAGCGACGAGGGCTTTCGCAACCTCGTGAAGCTCACGAGCGCCGGCTTCATGGAGGGCTACAAGCGCGGTAAGGCCAACGTGGACATGGAGCTGCTGGACCGCCACTCCGCGGGGGTGATCGCCCTCACCGGCTGTCTGGCGTCGCGCTTCTGCCAGCGCCTCGTGGCCGACAACCCGGCCGAGGCCCGGGCCCACGCCGACGAGCTGATGCAGGTCTTCGGGTCCGAGAACGTGTACTTCGAGGTCCAGAAGAACGGCCTCGCCCCCCAGGACAAGGCCAACGAGGGCATCGCCAGGATCGCCCGCGAGGTCGGGCGCCCCGTGGTGGGCACGGCCGACGTGCACTACCTCGGCCGCGAGGACTACCACAACCACTCGGCGCTCCTGTGCGTGCAGACCAAGAGCACGATCGCCGAGCCCAAGCTCACCTTTGACACCAACGAGTTCTTCCTCAAGAGCTCAGAGGAGATGGCGGAGGCGTTCGGGCAGTGGCCCGAGGCTGTGCCCACCTCACTTGAGATCGCCGAGCGCTGCGACGTCGAGATGGAGCTCGGCAAGATGCTCATCCCGAGCTACGAGGCGCCCGAGGGCGTTCCAGAGGGCGAATATCTGCGCCGCCTGGCCGAGGAGGGCCTACGCCGGCGCTACGGAGACCCACCGCCCGCCGAGGCGGTCGAGCGGCTGAACATGGAGCTCGAGGTGATCGGGCGCATGGGCTTCGACGCGTACTTCCTCATCGTCTGGGATTTCGTGAAGTACGCCAAGGACAACGGCATCGCCGTGGGGCCGGGCCGTGGCTCGGCAGCGGGCTCGATCGTCTCCTACTGCCTCGACATCACCGAGGTCGACCCGATCGCCTACGACCTGCTTTTCGAGCGTTTCCTCAATCCCGAGCGGGTGTCCATGCCGGACATCGACATCGATTTCTCGGTGAAGGGCCGCGACCGCGTCATGCGCTACGTGGCCGACAAGTACGGCCGCGACTCGGTCGCCCAGATTGTGACCTTCGGCAAGATGCTGCCGCGAAACGCCACGCGCGACGCGGCCCGGGTGCTCGGCTTCGACTACGGCACGGGCGATCGCCTCGCCAAGTTGATCCCCGAGCCGATCATGGGCCGCTCGAAATCCTTCGCCGACTATCTCAAGGAGGAGCCCGAGCTGAAGAAGGCCTACGACTCCGAGCCCGACGCCCGCCAGGTGATCGACACGGCCAAGGGACTCGAGGGCATCGTGCGCAACGCGGGCATTCACGCAGCCGCCGTCGTGATCGCCGACCGGCCGCTCACCGACCTCGTGCCCCTCCAGTTGATGGAGGACCGTGGCGCGGCGGTCGACGGCGAGCGCGCGTACCGCACCGTCACCCAGTACTCGATGAAGCCGATCGAGGAGATCGGCCTGCTGAAGATGGACTTCCTCGGCCTGCGCAACCTCGATGTGATCGAGGACTGCCTGGACATCCTCGAGCGCTCGTCGGGTGAGCGCCTCGACATGACCGCCCTGCCGCTCGACGACGCCAAGACCTACGAGATGATGGCCCGCGGCGAGTCGGTGGGCGTGTTTCAGTTCGAGTCCGACGGCATGCGCGAAGCGCTGCGCAAGGTCAAGCCCTCGGAGTTCGAAGACCTGGTGGCGCTCGTGGCCCTCTACCGCCCGGGGGCGATGAAGTTCATCGACACCTACGCGCGCAACAAGCGCTTCCCCGATGGCGTGACCTACGTCGACGACCGGCTGCGCCCCCTCACCGAGTCCACGTACTCGGTGATCCTCTACCAGGAGCAGGTCATGCAGATCGCCAAGACCGTGGCCGGCTTCTCGGGCGCCGAGGCCGACGACCTTCGCAAGGCGATCGGCAAGAAGAACCGGGAGGCGATGGCGAAGATGAAGCCGCGCTTCTTCGAGGGGGCGCGGGCCAGCGGTACCGCGGAAAGCGTGATCGACCACCTGTGGGCCGTCAACGAGGCCAACGCCGACTACTCCTTCAACCGCTCGCACGCCGCCTGCTACGCGCTCATCTCCTACCGAACGGCGTGGCTGCGGGCCAACTACCCGGCCGAGTACATGGCCGCGCTGATCTCGTCGGTCATGTCGACAAAGGACAAGGTGCCGTTCTTCGTGTCGTGCTGCGAGGAGATGGCGATCGAGGTGCTCCCCCCCGACGTGAACGAGTGTGGGCACCGCTTCGTGGTCAGCGGGCGAAACGTGCGCTTTGGCCTCGACGCCGTCAAGGGAGTGGGCGCGGCGGCGGTGGACGCCATCATCGAAGCGCGGGAGGAATACGGGCGCTTCCTTTCGATCTGGGACTTCTGCAAGCGCGTGGACTGTCGCTGCGTGAACCGCAAGGCCATCGAGGCGCTCGTGAAATGCGGAGCGCTCGACTCGACCGGAGCCACTCGCACCGGCATGCTCAGCGTGCTCGAGCAGGCCCAGGGAGCGGGCAACAAGTCCCAGCAGGACGCCCTGATGGGCCAATCGTCGATCTTCGACCTCGGAGAGCCCGCGGCGTCGGGCGGAGGCTCCCCGGCCCAAGAGCCCGACCTGCCGGTGCCCGCGCTGCCCGACGAGCGCGCGCAGCTCAACGTCTGGGAGAAAGAGACGCTCGGGCTCTTCCTCTCGAGCCATCCGCTGAAAGAGGTGCGCCTCGCGCTCAGGGCGGCTGCGCAGTTCTCGATCGCCGAGCTGGCGCAGAGAAAGGACGGCGAGCAGGTGACCGTCGGCGGCATGATCACGGAGTGCAAGCAGATCCGCACGCGCAAGGGTGAGCCGATGGCCTTTGCCACGCTCGACGATCTCGAGGGCTCGGTCGAGCTCGTGGTGTTCGCCACCGCTCTCGCTGCCGCGGGGGGCGACGTGGTCGCGACCGACCGGGTCGTGATGGTCACGGGGCGCGTGGAGCAGAAGGAAGCCGGCGAGGTCAAGCTCGTTGCCCAAGACGTGAAGGCCTTCGAGCCCACTCCGGAGGAGGTGGTGGCCGCCGAGGCCCTCGCGGCAGCCGCCCCCATACGCCGGCGCGTGACCATCGACGTGCAACCCGGCGTGCCCGACTCGTTCCTGGAGGACCTCAAAGACGTGTGCCGCAACCACCCGGGGGAGCACGAGCTGGTTCTTGTCGTCGGCCGGCGCACGCTGATGCTCGGCGATGAGTTCAAGGTGAAGGCCACCGGGAGCTGCTTCGCCGAGCTCGAGCAGCTCCCTGGAACCGCCCGCCGAATAGCAGCCTGAGCCGAGCCTCTGGGGCTACACTGCCTGCGTGGAAAGCGCCTCGGCGAACCTGCACGAGCTGCACGAATGCAGGCAGTGCTGCTCCTTTTGCGACCGCGTGCTCCATCCCTCCGGCTGCATCGAGTCGGGCTGTCAGTTCCTTTACCTCTTCGACGACGAGGACACCGGCACGCGCTACATGGGCTGCATGAACAAGGTGTTCCGCGCCGAGATCGACGTGGAGGCCTTTGAACAGGCCCAACGCACCCGCCACGGCTTCGGCGGCGTGAAGATGACGGGGCTTCCAATACCCCAGTGCCGCAGCTCCGTGGAGCGTGCCTACCAGGGTTTCGGGGATCCCTTCGAGTGCGTGAACCCGGGCTTCTTCGCCAAGCCGGTGCCCGCCGAAGACGGGTTCGACTTGCGCGACATCCTCTAGCGCGGCCCTCGCCCGAGCGTCGAGCGGACCCCGCTCGCACTCAAGGAAGCCGGCACGGATGTCGCGCTAGCTTCCTCACCGTTGCGACGTACCCGTACCAGCGCGCCTACGCCGTGACAGACAGGTCCTCTCGGCAGAAGGGCATGGCCCGAGCGCCGGCTCCCGCCGGGGGACTGGCTACATGGAGCGAGAAGCGGCCGGGCAGCGTCTGCGTCGCATATCCCGGTTCGGATCTGCTCGTGGAGGTCTTCAGCCCGGACTCTTCGGAAGCCCGTCGGCTAGAGCGCTCGACGGCGATGTCGGGCCGATCGACCGTGAGAAGGCGAGTCCTCAGGCGGCGCCCCCGCTCACCCCTCTCTTCGATCAGCGGCGCTGAGCCCCCCGCCCGCTCGGCGCGTGCGGGCCCGAAGGCCGTTGCGGCGCAGCTCGCGCGCCCAGCGCATATCGATCTTCGTAGCGGCCTTGCCGCCTTCACCCGGTCCCTCGAAGAGAGCGGGCATGCCCTCGAAGCGGGGCTCGGAGAAGAAGGCGGCGCAGCCCCGGGCGCCAAGCTCGCCCGTTCCGAGTGGCGCGTGGCGGTCGCGGTTGGATCCGAGGGGCATATGGGAGTCGTTCACGTGCACACAGCGCAGCCGCTGCTTGCCGACGTCGCGCTCGCAGGCGTCCATCGTCTCGGTCAAGGCATCCGCAGTGCGAACGTCGTAGCCAGAGGCCAGCAGGTGGCATGAGTCGAGGCAGATGCCGAGACGCTGGTCACCGCCGGCCAGGTCGATCAGCTCGGCCAGCTCCTCGAAGGTGCGGCCGAGGGTGTTGCCTGCGCCGGCCGTGTCCTCGAGCAGGAGGTCGCAGGACTCGGTCTCTTCGAGTGCCCGGCGCAGGGCCTCGCCGACACGCTGGAGGGCCTCGCCGTGGGGCTCGCCGACCGTGGAGCCGGGATGCAGAACCACGCCGTCCGCGCCGATGGCCTCACCCATCCGGAGCGAGTGCACGAGCGAGGTGTGTGACTTCTCGCGCATGTCGGGATCCTTTGTCGCGCAGTTGATGAGGTACACGGCGTGGATCACCACCGAGCGGATCGGGCCTGTGGACATGAGCTCCAGAAACTCGGAGACGTCGGGACCCTTCCAGCGTGTGGGCTTCCACATGCGCGGGGACTGGTTGAACACCTGGATCGCGTCGGCGCCTATTTCGACGCCGCGGGCGTGGGCGTTCACGAGCCCGCCCGCCGTCGAGACGTGGGCTCCGATTAGCATCGAGGCGTGAGCGAGGGCAACATGAGAGTGCGTTTCGCGCCGTCCCCGACGGGGGTGTTGCACATCGGCGGCGCGCGCACGGCACTCTACAACTGGCTTCTGGCCCGTGGGGAGGGCGGCAAGTTCGTGCTGCGCGTCGAGGACACCGACCGCGAGCGCTCCACCCCGGAGAACGTAGAGCAGATCCTGGAGGCCCTGCGCTGGCTCGAGCTGGACTGGGACGAGGGACCTATCTCGCAGGTCGAACGGGCATCTCGCCACCGCGAGCAGATCGACAGGCTGCTCGCCGACGGCCGGGCCTATGAGGACGAGGGCGCCGTGCGGCTGCGGGTGCCTGACGAAGGAGAGACCGTCGTACACGACGCGATACGCGGCGAGATCGCCTTCCCCCACCACTCGATCGACGACTTCGTGATCGCGCGCTCGGACGGCAGCGCGCTCTACAACCTCGCGGTCTCGGTCGACGACCTCGACATGGACATCACCCACGTGATCCGCGGGGCCGACCACCTGTCGAACACCCCGCGCCAGGCGATGATCATGGAGGCGCTGGGCGCCCAGCCACCCGTGTTCGCGCACCTCCCGCTGCTGCACGGTCTCGACGGCAAGAAGCTCTCCAAGCGCCATGGCGCGGCCTCCGTTCAGGCGCTGCGCGAATCGGGCTACCTCCCGGAGGCCGTTCGCAACTACATCGCCCTGCTCGGCTGGGGCCTCGACGCCTCCACCACCTTCCTGAGCACCGACGAGCTCGTCGAGGGCTTCTCGCTCGGTCGGGTCTCGAAGTCTCCAGCCGTGTTCGACGAGCAGAAGCTCCGGTGGATGAACGGCCGCTACCTGCGTGAGCTCGCGCCTTTGGACCTGGCGACACGACTCGAGGCGATCACTGGCCGCACGGGGCTCGAGCCCGCGGCCTCCGTTGCCCAGGAGAAGATGCAGACGCTGGCCGACTTCTGGCCCCTGGCGGGCTTCCTCGTGGAGCCCCAGCCCACTGACGAGAAGGCGTGGGCCAAGGTGATGACCGAGGGGACCGAGGAGAGGTTGCGGATCGCCGGCGAGGAGCTGGAGGCGCTCGAGGACCCCTGGACGAACGAGGGCGTGGAACAGGCGTTGCGGGGTGTCGTGGAGCGCCTCGAGGTCAAGCCCAAGGAGGTCTTCCAGCCGCTGCGGGTGGCGCTCACAGGGAGCACCGTCTCGCCCGGGATATTCGAGTCCGTGGTGGCTCTGGGCCGGGAGGAGACGCTCGTGAGACTGCGGGCTGCGCTGGGCCGTCTCGAGCTGGCCACATAAGAGCGTTCAACCTTCGCCCCAGGCTGCCGATAGATGTTTCGAACCGACGGACCGACCGAAGGTACCCGGCAAGGAAGCCAAGCAAGTGCAAGGACTCGTATCGAAGACCCCAGCCAGTGCCGTAGGTGCCTTGCGTGCAAGCGAGGGTCACGGCCGCCGGCTCACCGCCGCCTTCGAGGCCCTCGAGGCCTTTCCGGCGCTGGCCGAGTCACGTAACCGAGTTCTGCGCCTCGTTCGCGAGGAGCACAGCTCCAACGGCAAGGTCGTGGCCGCCGTGGAATCAGACGTGGCCCTGGTCACGACCGTCCTGCGTATGGCCAACCGGCTCCCCTCGAAGCGCAAGGGAAAGATCTCGGCTGTGCCGGAGGCGGTGGAGCTACTAACGCCCGACGGCGTGGAGGAGCTCGCGTCACGGGCCCGGGTGTTCGACTTCTTCGAGCGCACTCCCGGCTGGGACGGGCTTCCCGAGCAGTTTCGCCTGCACGCCGTTGCCACCCAGGCGGCGGCGGATCGCCTGGCCCGGGAGCTCGACTATCCCCACCGGGACGACCTCCTCACCTCCGCTCTTCTGCACGACATCGGAAAGCTCGTGCTCGTGCACGCCTATCCGGCCTACCCCGATCAGATCCACGACGACGCCAAGACTCCCGAGGCCCGCATCCACCGCGAGCGGCGCGAGCTCGGCGTGGACCACGCTCTGGTCGGCGGTGTTCTGGCCCGGCGCTGGGGCCTGCCCAACAGCCTGGCCACCGCCATCGAGCGCCACCATTCCGACCATGCCGAGGGTCAGGCCGCGATGGTGCGCCTGGCGGACATGCTCGCCCACTACGGGCACGGCCAGCCCGTGGATCGCGCTTCGCTCATCCAGGCTGCGCGGGCGCTCGAGATGACCCCCGAGAGCCTGCGCGAGCTGATGTACGAACTGCCCTACTCGAGCAGCGGCAAGCGAAACGTGGACCCGTGCCCACTGTCGGGCCGGGAGCTGGACGTGCTGAAGAAGCTTGCGGGCGGCAAGGTGTACAAGCAGATCGCTCAGGACCTCGCTCTTTCCACGAGCACCGTGCGGACCCACCTGCACAACACCTACGCCAAGCTGGGCGCCAGCGACCGGGCCCAGGCCGTGCTGATAGCCACCGACCGCGGCTGGATCTAGACGCTAGGCCGGCAGGGGCGCGCTCACCGCAAGCGTGGTGCCCTGCGGCGAGCTTTCGATCCGAAGGCTTCCCCCGAGCAGCTCCGCGCGCTCGCGCACGGCCGCCAGTCCGATGTGGCCCGGATCCCTCGAAGCGAAGGGGTCGGAGGCGTCGAAGCCGCAACCGTCGTCTCGCACCTCGAGCTCGAGCCGGCCGCCGGTGATCGAGAGCGTGATCTCCACGTTGGTCGCCCCGCCGTGCTTCGCGGCGTTCACGACGGCCTCCTGGGTGATGCGAAACAGGTCTCCTTCGGTCTCTGAGGGCAGCTCAGCGAGATCGACGTGCAGGCGGGTCTCCACCTTGTATCGCCGCCGCCAGGTCGGGATGCACCGCTCGCACGCCGCTTCGTAGGTGAGCTCTGAGAATCCGTGAGGACCGAGGTCCATCATCTCGTCACGCATGGCCACCACGTTGCGCGCGGCGGTGTCGCGCGCCTCGTCCACCAGCGCAAGGGTGCGGGGCGCGCCCTCGCGTTCGGCCTCGCGCCTCGCTGCGGTGAGCATCATGTCGAGCCCGATCAGCTCCTGCACGGGCCCGTCGTGCAGGGCCTCGGAGACCTTTCGCCGCACGTCGGATTCGGAACGCATGGTGCGCCGCGTGAGCTCGCGGGCCCGGAGGCGCGACGCCGATTCGGTAGTGCGAAAGCTACCTACGAGCCCGGTCGCGGCGAACAAGGCGGCAGCGAAGACGGGCTCGTAGAGGGCCAGGAGCCTCTCCGGCATCCCGGTTGGCCCGGCGAGGAGGGCGGTGGGCGCGAGCGCACATACGCCAAACGCCGCCAGCGCGACCCCGATGCGCCCGCCTTGGAAGTGGGCGTGCACCGCGAGGAAGGCCAGGGCCATGAAACGCACCGCCCCGTAGGTCTCGGGGGCCACGGCCTCGATGGCAACCAGGATGAGAACGTCGCCCACGGCGATCAGCGGGCTGAGCGCAAGCCTCGGCGAGCGGCGGGCGAGCAGCACGTATCCCACGCACCACGGCAGTGCGAGACCGGCCACGACCAGCGCGAGCCGTTCTGAGAAGGGCAGCCCGAGCGCGGCCACGAGCACGAGCGAGAACAGGGAGAGCCCGAGGCGCGCCCAGGCGAACACGATCACCGGCCGCTGGGAGTCGATCGGCAGAGGGCGTAGCGCCGGCCTCTGGGTCATGCGGCCACCTCGCGACGCCTGCTCTGCCGGCGCCAGAGAATGAGCGCGCCGGCTGCGGCGGCGCCCACGGCGTCGAGTGCGACATCGCGCGGGGTACCGACCCTGCCGTCCACGAACGTCTGGTGAAACTCATCGGTGGCCGCGTAGGCCACTGCGATCGAGAACGCCAAGGCCAGCGCCGGTACCGCCGCCGCCCTCGTGAACAGCGCCCGCCACCACAGCGCCAGGAGCAGCGCGTACTCCGTGAAGTGCGCGGCCTTGCGCGCGAACAATATGAGGGGACCGCGATCGGCGCCGTCGCTCGGCATCGCCGACAGCACGAAGATCAAGACCATGAGAGCCAATGGTGGGAGCCACAGGCTCAGGGTTCGTGGGGCAATCCCCATGGCCATAAGCTATTCCCGCATGCTCGCCATCACCTCGAAGTCTCCGTACGCAGTGAGGGCGCTCACCGAGCTGGCGAGCCGAGGATCGAGCCGGCCGGTGCCCATCGGGGAGATCGCGCGAGCGCGCGGCATACCCGCTCAGTTCCTCGAGGGGCTCTTTGCCACGCTGCGCCGGGCAGGGATCCTTCAGAGCCAGCGGGGAGTCAAGGGCGGCTATATCTTCGCCCGCCCCGCGGAACAGGTGACGGTGCTCGAGGTGGTGGAGCTGCTCGAGGGGCCGCTCGGCCCGGAGCCTGCGGAGCACCCCGACGTGTGGGACGAGGCAATCGAGGCGGTGCGAGCGGTGCTCGGGCGAACAACGATCGCCGACGTGGCCGAGCGCGAGGCGCAGGCC
>JBBJNU010000188.1:0-3759 GCA_037721005.1 Thermoleophilaceae bacterium
TCGCCCTCAGCCGCGACGGTGTCACCCAGCGCGCGGAGCACCTGGCGCGCAACCGGCAGGCTCTCCTCGATCGCCGGCACGCGCAGGCGCAGCCCAGGTTCGAAGACGCCGATCTCAACCTCGGCTACGAAGCCTAGGTCGCTCGCCGGTTCATCGCTCATCCACTGCCCCGCCTTCCGCAGTTCGGGCCCTCAACGCTGGCCATTGGCTCCGGGTACCCATGTCGATTGGCGCGAAACCGCGAGAGTTCCTCGGGTCCCGCTCCGTCCGGAGATCCGGGCGGCGCGGGTGAGCGGTCATGCGCCGCATGACCGAGTGGTTCAACCACGGCGTCGTCTTCTGGGCGTCGCTGCCCGGACAGCCGGTGTCCGCGAGGAGGTCGGACCCGGTTAGGGCCCCCCCGGCACGGGTAATCCCCCTCTGTCCCTCGAATAAGGAGAGCGTGACCATGAGCATGATCGACAAGATCAAGGGCAAGGCCAAGCAGGCTGCGGGTGACGTGACCGACGACCCCTCCCTGCGCCGTCAGGGCCAGAACGAGCAGAGCAAGGGCGAGGCGAAGGAGAAGCAGGCCGACGCCGAGCGGCGCGCCGACGAAGAGTCCGACCGCGTCGACGATCTCGAACGCCGCACCTGAGCCATCGGGCGGACCGGGCGGCCAACCCGCCCGGTCCTTCCCCGGAGTGGTTGCCTCGGCACTATCGGGGTAAACCACCGCCATGATCGAAGAACGCGAAGACAACGAGGGTCACGAGCGCGACACCACGAGCCCGCCCGACCCCACTCATGAGGCCACCACGCCGCCCGGCCAGGGCGACCGCGACGAAGACGCCATCAAGAAGGCCGAGGAGAAGCTCGACCAAGCCGGCGGCGGCCACTGAGGGGGTCAGACCCCTCTAGGGGGCCAGGCGCTCGATCACCCAGTCGCCGGAGCCCGTGAGCCGGTAGCGCAGACGGTCGTGCAAGCGGTTCTCGCGACCCTGCCAAAACTCCACGCTCGACGGCACCACCCTCACACCCCCCCACCACTCCGGACGGGTCGGCTCGTGATGCGAGGTGGCCAGCTCCTCCCAGCGGCGGTCGAGCGTCTCGCGGGAGGCGATGACCTCGGACTGCGACGAGACGATCGCCGCGATACGCGAGCCTCGCGGCCGCGACGCAAAGTAGGCATCGGCCTCCGCGCCCTCTACCGCTTCCACGCTGCCGTCCACGATCACCTGGCGCTGGAGGTCCAGCCAGACGAGAACCGCTGACGCACGCGGGTTCTCCGCCAGCTCTCTTCCCTTGCGCGAACGCAGGTTGGTGTTGAAGACCAGGCCCCGTTCGTCGAGACCCTTCAGCAGCACGGTCCTCGCTCCGGGCGCGCCATCCGCGCCGGCGGTGGCCACCACCATGGCGCTCGGCTCGGTCACCTCGCTTCGCATCGCGTCCTCGAGCCAGTTCGCGAGCTGGTGGTGCCAGCTGGCAGCGAGGTCTGCCTCGGTCAGCTTCGCGAGGCGATAGGACTCGCGCATACGGGCGAGATCGAGCACGTCAGGCAGTTGCGGCTCGCGGCTTGACCGAGAACACCTGAAGGTCCTTCGGCGCGCCCTTCGCGCGAAAGAACCGCTTCCTGCTCACGTCGAACGCGCCGTCGCTCAGCTTTTCGCACACGGGAGCTGACACAAGGATCTCGTTGCCCGACCCGGCGTCCATCAGCCGGGCCGCGATGTTCACGTCCACGCCCAGGTAGTCCCCGCCCAACCTGCGCGGGCGGCCGAGATGCACCCCGGCGCGCAGCTCGGGCCTGTAGCCGTCCACCTCCACCCCGGACAGAACTCGCCCGGCTGCTGGCTGTTGTCGATCGAGAGGGGATCGCCGTAGGCGGCGTCACCCGGCAGCAGGCGGCGGGCCGCCTGCGCCGCCTTCACCGCTCCGGCGCCTCCGTCCAGCGCCCTCGCCCGCCGCGACAGACGGCTGAGCCGCTTCTCATCAGCCATGACGGCTGAGCTTACGCAGCGGCGGGCGCACCCGCGAGCACGCGGTCGCGCAAGGTTTCGGCGTCGAGGTCCGCAGGCACCGTGGAGTCGATGAAGTCGGTGAGCAGTTGCGCGAAACGCGCTGGGTGATCGACCTGCGGGAAGTGGCCTGAGCCCTCGAAGATCTCCACCTGCGAGCCGGGCATGCCCCGTTCGGCGGCTCCTGCGTGGCTGACCGGGATCACGCGATCCCGGCGCCCCCACACGATCAGCGCCGGGATGTCGGCTGCCAGGTAGAGCCGGTCGCTCGCGTTCACGCGCTGGCCCATCGGGTCGATGACCGAGCGCAGGGTGTGCACGAACGCCCGGCGCGCGTCGGCGTCGGCGAGCGAGCCGTACCCGCGGGCCATCTCCGCCACGTCCGAGCTCGGCTGGAGCCCGATCTTCTCGAGCAGGCCGGCCACGAGCTCGCCGGCGGCTCGCACGCGCGAGCCGGCGATAAACGGCAGCACGAGCTCCGAGCCGGGAAGGGTCGCGGCGCGCAGCATCGGGTGCACCTCGTCTCCGAGGCCTCCGCTCGACACGAGCACGAGCCGTTCGCAGCGCTCGGGAAACTGGTAGGCGAACTGCATGGCGATGCCTCCGCCGAGTGAGTGTCCCACCACCGTGACCTTGTCATGCCCGAGTGCCACCGCGAGGTCGCGGATGCCCGATGCGTAGGCGCCGAGCGAGTAGTCACCACGTGGCTTGGCCGACCGTCCGTGGCCCAGCAGATCGGGTGCGATCACCGTGAACCGCTGCGACAGCAGCGGTAGGACGGGAGCCCACTGCTCGCAGTTGCCCGTCACGCCGTGGATCAGCACCACCGGCGGGCCGTCCCCCGCGGTGAGGTAGCTCACGGAGTGGCCGTGGATCTCGACCTCTGTGCATTCGTGCATATGGACAAGGTACTCCTGCCGATTGTGAAGTTACATCAACCGATGTCCCACCAAATCAGGCATACTTCAACGGCGATGTCCGATTCAGCCACCCTCACCATCGACGAGTTGGCTCGCGAAGCCGGCATGACCGTGCGCAACGTGCGCGCCCACCAGTCGCGTGGCCTGCTGCCCCCGGCGGAGATCCGGGTACGCACCGGCTACTACTCCCGGGACCACGTGTCGCGCCTGAGGACGATCCAGGAGCTTCAAGCTGAGGGGTTCAACCTCAAGGCCATCGAGCGGCTGGTGGAAGCCTCGAACGGGTCCGGCGACGCCCCGTTCGAGTTCCGCCGCGCTCTGCTCACCTCGTTCACCGAGGAGGAACCCGAGCTGGCCACCACCGAGGAGCTCGAGCAGCGATTGGGCGGCCCGTTCGACCCCAAGACCCAGAAGAAGGCCGAGAAGCTGGGGCTGATCCGCCATCTGGGAGGCGACCGCTACGAGATCCCGAGTCCAACGCTCATGGCCGCGGGCGAGGAGCTCGTGGCTCTCGGCATCCCGGTGACCCACGCCCTCGCGGTCGGCGAGCAGATCAACCGTCATTCCCGGGCGATCTCGCGCGCCTTCGTGAAGCTGTTCGTGGAGGACGTGCTGGACTCAGAGGCCGAGCGCACGCCGGAGGAGTGGGCGCGCCTCGCGGACGCCCTAGAGCGCCTGAGCCCCCTCGCCACCGACGCGGTGCGCGCCGGCTTTCAGCAGACGATGTCGGCCGCGGTCGAGGACCAGGTCGGGAAGATGCTCGGCAAGTGAGAATCTCGTTCGGGAAGTTCTCGTTCGGTGCTCGCCCGATCAACGACCGGACTGCGCGCCTCTCGCTGAGC
>JBBJNU010000189.1:0-3753 GCA_037721005.1 Thermoleophilaceae bacterium
GCCGACCGATGTACTACTGGCGCGCTCGAGGCTCAAGTTAGGCGCTCCCTCCACCGATGAAGGTGTGATGTCGAGGCTTCTGTGCTTCGACTGGGACGGACCCCACTTCAGGAGGAGATCGATGAGAGCAAGGATGCTGCTGACCCTGATCGTGCTCGTCGCGGGAGCTGCGCTCACCGCGGTAGCCGTGGCCTCAACGGACCACTCAGGCACGCGCAAGCGCTCGTCCTACGAAGTTTGGATGATCGATCAGTCAGACACGCGCGCTGACGGGGGCGGCAACCTCTACGTCTACGACGGCGACGAGCTCACCCGCGACCCAGCAGCAGCCGAGCCCGAGAAGGTCGACCTTGGCGGCGCCGTTCGAGACATGTGCCTCGATCAGACCGCGACAGCTCCCAAGCGCCCTCACATGATCGTGTTCAACGGCGGCAACGAGTCCAACGACGGCAATAGCCGCGTTGCACTGGCCTTCGTAGCCACCGGCCACGTGGTCTTCATGGATGCCGATACGCGCAAACCGATCAAGTGCATCGACACCGGAGCGCAGGCGCACGCCGTGTGGCCCACGCCCAACCAGCGCCAACTGATCGTGGCCAACCAGGGCGACAAGAAGATCTCTCGCGTCTCCACCGACTACTTCACCGACACCTACGAGCTCGAGGCAGGCGCGACGCTCGACCTGGCCAACGGCACGACCCCGAGCGGCGCGCTCAAGCAGGACCCGGCGCTGCGACCCGACAACGCACCGATCTGTCCGCGCACCGACGACGGCGGCGAGGTCAGCTTCATAACCCTGCGCGGCGGCGGCATGTTCGTGGTGGACCACAAGCAGACCCCGATGGCGATCGTGGCCGAGTACGACAGGGAGAGGGTGCACGCCAACGGCTGCGGCGGGATCCAGGCCGAGGGCAAGATGTACATCAACTCGGGTGCGGGCGCTCTTCCCACACCGACCTCCCCCGGCAACCCCACCGAGCACGACGTGTACTCGTTCGCGGTCGACGCGTTCGACGCAACCCCCAACCCGCCCAACGTGCCGGCGCCCGGGTTGGTCTACAGCTATGACGACCGGCCCGAGGCCGACTCGCACGGGGTGCTTCTCACCAAGCGGGAGCGCTTCCTCTGGGTCGGCGACCGCCAGTCCAACACGATGACGACGGTAAACACGCGCACCGACCAGATCGAGGACGAGTTCACCCTCGAGGGCGAGGCCTCGAGCGATCCCGCTCCGGACCTGCTCGACATCTCGCCCAAGAGCGACTTCGTGTTCGCCGCGCTGCGCGGGCCCAACCCCCAGTCCGGCGGTCACTCAGCGTTCGGCAACACGCCGGGTGTCGGGGTCATCAAGGTTCGCAACGGCGGCCGCTCCGGGCGCATGGAGGGCGTGGGCCGAGTGTCCAACGTGGTCGGCGGTCTCGAGAACGCGGATCCCCACGCGATACGCGTTCGCGTGGTGGACCACCGTTAGCGGAGCCCGGAGGGTTCGTTCCTCACGAAGACGATGAGCGAGCCCGTCCCGCCCACTGAGCACGACACCTCGTTCGGCGGTCGTCGCTGGACCGACGGTGGTACTGCGTGGCTCCCGCCGTTGCGTCGCGACGTGCTACGCACGTTACGAGTGCGGGTGCCGGTCGCTCTCACCGTGGCCGCTGCCCTCTGTGCGTACGTAGCCAACAAGGCCTCCGGCGACGAGCTTCGCGGCTCCTATCGGGAGACAGGCCACCAGGTGCTCGCCACCGTGAGCGAGGAGTTTCGCTCACGCCTGGCCCCGGGTGACCTGCGCCGGCCCGAGGTGCTGCAGCGCGCTGTCGAGCGCCTCCCCCGCCTGCACCCTGAGCTGCGGTGGGTTGGCCTGTACCGAGCCGATGGAGGACGGGTGTCCCTCTCGGCCTCCAACGACGGCGCCGCGAATGCAGGAGCTTCGGGTGGGTTCGCTCGCCGCGCCGTCTCGGGCGGGCGCCAGGTGGAGGGCGAAGTGGACGCAGGCAAAAGCCACCTCGCGGTGTCGGCCACGCCCTTGCAGGAGAACGGTCGCACCGTCGCGGCGCTCGAGCTGGGCTTCGACCTCCAGGTGTCCGATGCCGCCCTGGCCGAGCGCAACCGAACCATTCTGCTCGTGCTCTGCGGTCTGCTCTTCGCCTTCACCCTCTTCACCGCCGCCGTTCTCGACCGCGGGATATTCAGGCCGCTCGGCCGCCTTCGTGAAGCCACCAACCGAATGGGCAGCGGCGACCTGGCCACCCGCCTGGGCTGGCGGCGTCGCGACGAACTGGGCGTGCTCGCACGCGATTTCGACGAAATGGCCGGCGGGCTACAAGGCAGGCAGCGCCGGCTCGAAGCCCTCGCGCACGAGGATCCCCTCACGGGTCTCTCGAATCACCGCCACTTCCAGGAGCGCCTCCAGGAGGAGATTCGCCAGGCCGCGAGCGAAGGCGGCAGGGTGGCCTTGGTGATACTGGACATCGACCACTTCAAGCGCGTGAACGACACCCGCGGACACCCGTTCGGAGACCTCGTGCTCAAGGGCGTGGGAGAGCGTCTACGCGGCGCGCTCGCCGGCATCGGCGCTGCCGCGCGGCTGGGCGGCGACGAGTTCGCCGTTGTGCTTCCCGGAGCGGACCGCCAGCAGGCCGCGGCCTTGTGCGAAGGGGCGCGAGCGGCGGTGAGCTCGTTTGCCCCCGGTGAGTACGAGCTCTCATGCTCGGCGGGCGTGGCGTGCTATCCGGAGGACGCGGGGACCGCGGCCGACCTCGTCCAGCTCGCCGACGGAGCCCTCTACTGGGCCAAGTCGAGCGGCCGCGACCGGGCTCGGATGTATGACCCCGAGCACGTGCTGGTGGTAACCGAGGAGCAGCGCGCGGAGTTCGGCAGCCTGCTCGAGCAGCCGGCCGCCATCCGGCCCGTGTTCCAGCCGCTTATGTCTCTCGAGACCGGGGTGGTGGTCGGCTACGAAGCGCTGGCACGCTTCGATGACAGCCGTAACCTCCCGCCGTCGTGGTGGTTCGAGCAGGCGCACCGCTTCGGGTTGGGGGCGCGCCTCGAGGCCGAGGCCGTGCGGGTGGCCATCGCCCAGCCAGGTCGACCGCCCGGCACGTTCCTCTCCGTGAATCTCAGCCCCTCCGCTCTGCGCTCAGAGGCGGTTCGCGCCGTGTTGCCCGATGACCTGACCGGCATCGTGATCGAGATCACCGAGCAGGAGGAGATCCTCGCCGATGACGGTCTGCAGGATGTGTTGGCTCCGTTGCGCGAGCGAGGAGCGCGCATAGCCGTGGACGATGCCGGTGCGGGTTACGCCGGACTCCAGCAGGTCATGCGCATGCAGGCCGATGTGATCAAGCTCGACCGCTCACTCGTTCAAGGCATACATATCGACACGGTGAAGGCCGCGCTGGTGCGCTCACTCGTGCACTTCGCGGCGGACACCAACGCCCAGCTGTGCGCCGAGGGAATCGAGAACCTCGAGGAGCTCAACACGCTGGTCGACCTCGGTGTACCGCTGGCGCAGGGCTTCGTGCTCGCCCGCCCCGCCCCGCCGTGGGCCGGGGTGAGCAGCGCGGCCGCAGAGGTCTGCAGAGGCGCGCCGGCCAGGCTTCACCGCGTGCTCTGATCGACCAGAGACGCACCTTCACCGGGCGCAGGACCCCTGCCGGCTTACGAGAACGCCTGGCTCGATCCCGCAGGACCCAGCCCTTGAAGCGACGGCGAGCCCTGGGGACGGTAATAGCTGTATCCCGATCGGGATTTGCTACT
>JBBJNU010000033.1:0-13805 GCA_037721005.1 Thermoleophilaceae bacterium
GGCATGATGGCGAGGGCGCTGTCGGTGTCCTTCAGCACGTCGATCAGGGGACGCAGCAGGCCGTCTCCTCCCAGGGCCGCCACGGTCTCGCCGGCGGCTACCGCTTCTGCTGCCGCCTCGCGGGCGTGTTCCATTCCGCGCGTCTCGACCACCCTGTGGGGAGCCCCGAGACGATCGAGCTCCGCGGTGGCGAGCGGCAGGCGCCGCAGGGCCCGTCCGCCGGCGGCCGCAGGGTTCACGAGCAACAGGAAGCGCCGACTCACGGACCTGGCCTAGCGGGTGGCGGCCGCGGCGACCCGGGCGGCGCGCTCGGCGGCGAAGGCTCCGCGCTCGGCCCCCCGCAGGTGCTTCTGCTCCTCGAGCGCGTCGATCTCCGCGCGCGCCACGAGCTCGTCGCCAAGCAGCCGCTCGGCGTGCGGCTCCTCGAGGTCACCCGTATCGAGCGTGAGCAGCACGTCCTGGGCCACCGTGTGCCAGGCCTCTCCGGTCACCTTCTCCGAAGCCACGAGCAGGGAACTGGGCCTTGCGCACCAATGCAGCTCGAAGATGCCGAGCCGGTAGGCGTACAGGCGCTCGCCGTCGGAGAAGAGGAAGTTCAGCCCCGAGAAGGCCGACCTCGCCACGACCGCGGACATCGCCCGGCGCAGAGAGCCGGGCACGTCGGCGGGGTCGAAGTAGCGCATCAGGTAGTTGAAGATCGCCTCGGAGTCGGTCTCCCCCTTCAGCGGCGCGACCCCGGGCTCGAGCAGGCTCGGATAGTTGATCACCGTGCCGTTGTGGCCGAAGCTGTAGTTGCCCAGGCAGAAGGGGTGGGTGTTCTCGAGGGTGAGACCGCCGAGGGTCGCCCGGCGCACATGCACGTTGAAGATGCGCCCGCGCTTCTCGGTGGCCTCGGTAAACGCCTCGTCGTCGTGGGCGGCCTCGGGAAAGCGGACCACCTCGGGCTCGCCGCCCTCGGCCCGCTCGTAGACGGCCATGCCCCAGCCCGAGTCGTGGTGCTCGGACTGGCGGATCATCGGATTCTCGGCGTGCAGCAGCTCGTGGCTCACGGAGGTGGGTTCGGCGGACACCAGACCGAAGACGCGGCACATGCCCCGATCCTATTCCGGGTGACCCAGGGGGGGCGAGAAACCTGGCGATCGGCCTTAACCCCTCACACGACCGAGGAGGGATGATGCAGGAGCCGAAGAGGTTCTGGTGGGCCAGGCAACGCAAGCTGATCGCGCTCGAACGGCCAGGGGGCGGCGGGCGCAGCCACCGCCCCCAGCGCCGGAAGGCGGAGCTCGCCTGGCTCGAGGCGAACGGGGTGCGTTTCGTGGTGTCGACGATGACCACCCGGCACAACCTGTCCGACTACGAGCGGCTCGGGCTCGAGCACCATCACACGCCGGTTGCCTCGGCCGAGACCGGTGCGGAGGCGCTGGAAGAGTTGCTTGCCGTGCTCCGGCGTGAGCTGCGCCGGGCGGGCGCCGTGGCCGTGCACGGCAACCGCCACACCGACTTCGTCGCGGCGGTGTGCGCTGCCCACCTCCACGAAGCAAGGGGAGTGGACCCGGCCGAGGGCCTCGCCGGCGCGATGGAGGCGGGGCTCGGGGTGACCCCGGAGGCTTGCGCTCTGCTCGGGGTGGACTACGAAGACGCGGTCCAGCCGCGATCGGCCATGGCCGCCTCGACGTCTGCCGGGCGGTCCGTGACCACGTAGGCGTCCACGATCGCCCCGTCGGTGTTGATCGTGATCGAGAGACCCGACTCGGTGTGGCGGACCTTGGATATCGCGGCGATCGGCCGGCCCGATCCCATACGGGGCTTCACCCGCCCCGTCGCGACGCTGTGGACGCCGTCGAGGGCCGCGAGGGCGTCGAGCAGGCGGCGGTAGCCCTTCTTCGAGGAGTGCTTGTGGTGGGTCTGGCGCGCCACGCCGTCAGTGCTCCACGCCCACGAGCGCCGCGAGGTCGTCGGCCACCTCCACCGGCACGGGATCGCCGTCGACCGGTTCGCTGGCGGCGTCGCCCGTGCGAACGAGCGCTCCGTCGAGCCCAGCCGCTGCCGCAGCCGCGATGTCGGAGTCCAGGCGGTCGCCTACAACGAGTGTGCGCCCCTCACCCAGGCGCTCGAGCGCAGTCACGAACAGCCGGGCCTCTGGCTTGCCCACGATCTCGGCAGACCGCCCGGATGCGGTCTCGATCGCGGCCAGGATGGCGCCCGTGCCCGGCCACGGTCCCTCGGGGGTGGGCATGGTGGGGTCGCGGCCGGTGGCCAGCAGCTCGGCTCCGCGGTGAAGCGCCAGGCAGGCCGTGCGCAGGTCTGGGTAGCACACCTCATCGTTCCCACCCACCACCACCAGCTCGGCCCGTGACGCAAGATCGGTCCCGTTGAGCACCTTCAGCCCCGCGTCGGCCACGTGCTTGCGCAGGGCCGCGGTGCCCACCACAAAGGCCGTATGCCCGGTACGGGTCTCGGCCAGCAGGTGTTGCAGCGCCCCCCCGACGGTCACCACGTCGGCGAGGGAGGCCTGCACTCCCATGCCCCAAAGCCGGGCCACATGCTCTTCTCCCGCGTGCCAGGAGTTGTTGGTGGCGAAGGCCACGCCCTTGCCGGCTTCGCGTAGCGCGGAGATCGCTTCCACCGATCCGGGAATCGCCTGGTCGCCCAGCCACACGCAGCCGTCGAGGTCGAGAATCACCTGGTCGTAGCGCTGCAAGAGGGGGGAGAGGGCGGTCAAGGGCTGCGTTTGACTGTAGTCCTGGCTAGGCTGGCAGCGATGCGCGCGGCGACCATGCTCTGCCTCCTTCTCCTCGCCTTTACCGGCGTGGCCTGCGGCAGTGATGAGAAGTCAGGTGAGGAGAACAACCTCATTCCTGGCGAGAGCGCCCAGGAGCCCGAGGCCGCCCCTGCGCCAAAGCCCAAGGCCGGCGCGTGCCAGGAGGTCCAGCCGCCCTCTTCGAGGCCCGACGGCGGCGAGAAGAAGCCCTCGGCCCAGCTCGATTCGGGCAAGACCTATGAGGTCGAGGTGAACACGAACTGCGGTTCGTTCACCATCGCTCTCGACCAGAAGGCCTCCCCGGCCACCGCCGCCTCCTTCGTGACCCTCGCGAAGAAGGGCTTC
Organism: Thermoleophilaceae bacterium; assembly: GCA_037721005.1. GTDB lineage: Bacteria > Actinomycetota > Thermoleophilia > Solirubrobacterales > Thermoleophilaceae > JAAYBF01. Next base: position 3,107 of record JBBJNU010000033.1, read on the forward strand.
TTCGACGGCACGATCTTCCACCGCATCGTCCCCGGCTTCGTGATCCAGGGCGGCGACCCAACGGGGACCGGCACCGGTGGGCCCGGCTACTCGACGGTGGACAAACCCCCGGCCGACGTGGCCTACACCAAGGGCGTGGTGGCCATGGCCAAGACCGGCGAGGAGGCGCCCGGAACCTCGGGCAGCCAGTTCTATGTGGTCACGGGCGCGGACGCCGGGTTGCCGCCTGAGTACGCCCTGCTCGGCAAGGTCACGAAGGGGCTCGACGTGACCCAGAAGATCGGGAAGCTCGGCGACCCCGCCACCGAGATGCCCACCCAGACGGTGGCCATCGAGACGGCCACCGTGAAGGAGCGGTGAGAGAGAACCTCGTTCGGTGAGAGCCTCGTTCGGAGGAGAGCCTCGTTCGGTGCTCGCCCGATCGGCGATCGGGCTGCGCTCCTCCCGCTGGGAGCCTCGTTCGCTTAGAGGCCGCTAGGTCCTGCCGCCCGCTCTCTCGGCCAGCATCTTGGCCTGACGGCGGCGGCCCAAGAGGGTGAGCACGCCCAGCGCCGCGGCGACGATCAGTAGGCCCAGCAGCAGCCCGCCGAGAATGCCCACTCCTCCGAACGGAAGGGCGATGAGCTCGGCCAGGCCATAGCCGACGGCCACGAGCAAGAGAACGAAGCCGAGCAGGATCGCGATGCCGCGGGCGCGCACGGCGAGGCTGGCCCCCGCGGGTGGCGCGATGAGGCCCATGACACGCAGCAGGAAGAGCTGGCGGCTCGAGGGCGGAGCCTGGCCCATCTTCTCCACGGCGGCCTTCAGCTCGTCGGGGCGGCGCTCGGCCAAAGCCATGGACGCCTTCATCATCTGGCGCAGCGCCGGCCGTTCCTGCGGGTGGCAGCCGGCCAGCGCCTCGTTGAAGTAGGCACGCGCCTCCTTGGCGTCGTAGCGCTCGGCGGCGCGCGCGCCCAGCAGGGCCTTTGCGGCCACCCGGTGCTTCGACTCCCCCTTGAGCTGGTCGTCGGTGCGACCCTCCAGTTGCTGAATGGCCTGGAGGGCCCCCGCCTGCACCTGCATCTTTATCTGTTTCTGCTTGGCCACGGCTGCGGAAGTCTGCCAGACGCGGATGGCGTCGGCCCGCTTAGAGCTTCAGGAACCGGGTAGGCGGCCGATAGGGATCGCAGCGTGTCGCTCCGCCAATCACCAAAGTTCGGGCTCATTCTCCTCATCGTGGTACTGACCGCGGTCGCGACGGTGGTCGGCTTCCGCTCGGACGAGGCCAGGCTCGATCGCGAACAGGCCGGCCTTGCCGACAACGCCGCGGCCGTGATCACCCGGACCTTCGAGGCCAGCGGCGCACGGCTCGAGGACGTGGCCACCGGCGTGGGCGTGGACGGCGCCACCGGCGGCGAGGACTTCGCGCGCCTGGCCAGGCCGGTGCTCTCGGAAAACGCCATCACGGCCGTGGCCCTCGCGCGCAAGGTGTCCCACGCCGACCGCCCAGCCTATGAACGCTCCCGCGGCCGCCCGATCTTCTCGGACGAGCCCCGCGGGACGGTGCGTGCACCATCGCGGGTTGAGTACTACGTGATCGACCGAGCCACCCAGCTGAGACCCCGCTTTCGCCTCGGTCTCGACACCAGGCTGCTTCCCGACGCGGGCAAGACGGCCATGGAGGCCATCCGCACCGGAAGGGCCAAGGTGACCTCGCCAACGGCGCTCTCGAACGACGGCGGAATCGGGCTCGTGGCCTACGTGCCGGTCTTCTCCACAGGTAAGAAGAAGGTCCCGCGACTGCTCAAAGACCGCTTCGCGGTGCTCACGGGCTTCACGATCGGCCTTTACGAGGCCAAGGGCCTGGCGGCTGCGGTGAAGGCGGCCCTGCCCGCGGGGTCAGACGTGAAGCTCATGGACGGAGACATGGTGCTCGGCCGCACGGGCGGGCGCCTCGAGGACCCGATCACGCGGCGAATATCGCTCGCCGGACGCACATGGGCCCTGCAGGTGGGGCGTGAGGACCGCCGTGGAGTGGGACTCGGCTGGGTGGCGATGCTGCTGGGCTCGGCGCTCACCCTTCTCGTCGCGCTGTTCGCGTTCCAGTCCTACCTGACGGAACGGCGAGCACTCGATCTGGTGCGGGTTCGGATGCGTGAGCGCGATCGCGCGGAAGCCGAGGTGAGGCTGCAGTCGGAGATCACCGAGCACCTGCTCGAGGGAATCATGCTCATCCGCGACGACGGGATCCTGGTGTACGTGAACGCGGCCTGGGAGCGGATGTTCGGCTACCGCGCCGAGGAGGCGGTGGGCAAGCACCACCGAGATCTCATCGCCGATCCGACCGACCCCGAATGGCGCGCGGGCGTGGCCGAGGCGCGGGCCGGGCTCGACCGCGAGGGGTCGTGGACGGGGGAGATCCCCAATCGGCGCAAGGACGGTGCAACTCTGCGGATGAGCACCCACATCTCGCGCTTCGAGCACCCCGAGCACGGCCTGGTGTTCGTGGTGCTTCAGACCGACGTGACCGAGCAGCGTGAGGCCAACGAGGCGCTGGCCGAGGCCAAGGAGCGCTTCCGGCTGGCCTTTTCCGAGGCGCCGATCGGTATGGCCCTCACGGACTTGGAAGGTCAGTTCGTGAGTGTGAACCAGGCCCTCTGTGACATCACGGGCTATCCGGAGGCCACATTGCGAGGCATGAACTCGGCGGAGATCACCCATCCGGATGACCGCCAGCTCTCTGCCCAGGTTCTAGACGACCTTCTCGAGGGGCAGATCGACAGTCACCAGGTCGAGAAGCGCTACCTGCACTCCACGGGGCGCTCGGTGTGGGTTCAGCTCAGCGCCACCCTGCTCCGCGACACCCGCGGCGAGCCGCTGCACTACCTCGCGCAGGTGCAGGACATCACCGAACGCCGGCGCTTTCACTCCCAGCTCAAGCACATGGCCGATCACGATCCACTCACGGGGCTGCTGAACCGGCGCGCCTTCGAGTGCGAGCTCGACCTGCACGTAGCTCGGATCGGCCGCTATGGCGTGGAGGGCGCCGTGCTCGTGCTCGACCTTGACCACTTCAAGTACGTGAACGACACCCTCGGCCACACGGCCGGCGACGGGTTGCTCATCGCGGTCGCGCGGGGGCTGGGGGACCGGTTGCGCGACACCGACGTGCTGGCCCGGCTCGGCGGCGACGAGTTCGCGGTGCTGCTGCCCCGGGCGGACGAGGCCGAGGCCCAGAGGGTGGCCGAGGGATTGCTGGAGCGGCTACGCGAGGAGGCGGTGCCGGGAAACCGCGGTCATGGCCGGCGGGTGACGACCAGCATCGGAGTCGCGATGTTCGAGGAGGGCCAAGCCTCGAACGGCGAGGAGATCCTCGTGCACGCCGACGTGGCCATGTACGAGGCAAAGGAGGCCGGGCGCGACCGCTGCACTGTGTACTCGAGCACCGACCATCAGGTGGCCGGCATGCGCTCGCGAGTGGATTGGGCCGACCGGATCCGCACCGCCCTGGAGGAGGACCGCTTCGAGCTCCATCTGCAACCGATCCTCGACCTGGCCACCGGCGAGGTCTCGCAGCACGAGGCGCTCCTGCGCATGCGGGGCGACGACGGGGAACTGATCCCTCCCGGGGCCTTCCTCGACGTGGCCGAGCGCTTCGACCTCATCCAGGACATCGATCGCTGGGTGGCGGCGAAGGCGATCGCCCTCATGGCCGAGTTGCGTGACGCCGGCCACGACCTGTGCATCGAGGTGAACGTGTCGGGGCGCTCCATCGGAGACTCGCGCCTGCTCGAGACGATCGAGGGCGCCCTGTCCGAGCACGGCGTCTCGCCCCACCGGCTGATCCTCGAGGTCACGGAGACGGCGGCGGTGGCCAACATTCCGCGGGCACGCGAGTTCGCCGATCGTCTCGGGGATCTCGGGTGTCGCTTCGCCCTCGATGACTTCGGCGCCGGGTTCGGTTCGTTCTACTACCTCAAGCACCTGCCCTTCGACTACCTGAAGATCGACGGCGAGTTCGTGCGCAACTGCATCGGGACGCCCACCGACCAGCTCGTGATCAAGGCCGTGGTGGAGATCGCCAAAGGCCTCGGCAAGCGCACCGTGGCGGAGTTCGTTGGCGATGAGGCCACGGTGGCCTTGCTGCGCCGCCACGGGGTGGACTTCGCCCAGGGCTTCCACGTGGGCAAGCCCGCGCCCGTGGAGGACCTGCCGGCCCCGGCGCCTGCCGCCGCCCCAATGGGGTGAGCTTCTACCTGCCCGACGGGTCGCGCTACCTGGCCACCGAGCTCACTCGTGGGCCTTGGGATCCCGACAGTCAGCACGCCGGGCCGCCCTGCGCCCTTCTGGGGCGCGAGCTCGACCGGGCGGGTGCAATCGAGGGCGCTCGCCTTGCCCGCGCCACCTTCGAGATCCTGCGCCCCGTGCCCATCGCGCCCCTCGAGGTGTCGGCATCCGTGGTCCGTCCCGGGCGCAGCGTGGAACTGGTGGAGGGTGTCCTCTCACACGAGGGTACGGAAATTCTGCGCGCTCGAGCGTGGCGGATACGCGTATCGCCGGTGGAGCTCGACCCCAAGCCGCCGGGAGAGGAGTCCACCCCTGGGCCCGGCACAGCCGAGGCGCGCGATTTCTTTCCCACGGGGCACGAGACCGGCTACCACAGCGCGATGGAGGTGCGTTTTCTCTCGGGCGCCTACCTCGACCCGGGCCCGGCCCGGGCGTGGATGCGCATGCGGGTCGCCCTGGTCGAAGGCGAGGAGCCGAGCCCACTCGACAGGGTGCTGGTGGCCGCGGATTCGGGCAACGGGGTGAGCGCGCCGCTGGACTACAGGCGCTACCTGTTCATCAACGCCGATCTGTCGGTGGCGCTGCGCAGGATGCCGGAAGGTGAGTGGGTGCTGCTCGACGCCACGAGCCATGCCGAGCCCGACGGCATCGGGCTCTCGGACACCCTGCTCGGCGACGCGCGGGGCCCGATCGGCCGGGCAACACAGAGCCTGCTGATAGCCGAGCGCGAGTGAGAGCCCCTCTCGCTAGGCGTTGGCGATCCGGGCCTCTTCGAGGTCGAGGTCGTACTCGACCCGGCGGCGCACTTCGTCGGTGATGCGGCCATTGTCGCGTAGCGCTCGGAGGCTGTCGCGCTGCGCGCCGATCACGTTGCTCATGAAGTACTGGTAGGACTCGGCCCGGCTCTCGTAGTCGAAGTCGTCCTCAGCGTCGTGGTGCTCGCCGTCCTCGCCCAGGCGCCGCGTACGCCGTGAGCAGGGAGATGGTGATGTCCGTGAGCGGGTCTCCGGTCCGGCGCCGGACGGCGGCGATCACCACGCCCGCAGCCACGCCTCCCACACCGGTGAGGAGAAACCGGGGTCCGGTCTCGAGGAGCGAGAAGCTGCCAGTCACGACGGCCGCCACCGCGAACTTGTAGGTCACGAGCGCGGTCCAGTCGTTGGTGAGGTTCTCGCCCTCCACGATCGTGAGCACCCGCCGTGGCACGCCCAGCCGGCGGAGAATGGCAGCCGGGGCCACGGCGTCGGTGGGGGACACGATGGCGCCGAGCACGAACGCGACTGCCCAGTCGAGACCGATGGCGTAGTGGGCCACGCCGGCCACGGTGAGCGTGGTGGCGATCACCAGCCCGATGGCCAGCAGGCCGATCGGCCGCGCGTTGACGCGCAGCTCACGCAGGTTGGAGAAGAACGCCGCCGCGTACAGCAGAGGGGGCAGGAAGATGAGCAGTACCAGGTCGGGATCGAGCTCCACCTCGGGGGGCGCCGGGCACGAGGCCGATGCCCAGGCCGCCCACCACCAGGAAGATCGGATAGGGGATGCGCACCAGCCGCGCGACCACCGCGAGCCCGGCGACGGCCACGAGCAGGCCGAGTACGACTAGCTCAAAATGGTCCAACTAATGCGCGGCGGCGGCGGGCCCGGGTACCGTGCGCTCCCGGGTGGCCACGCTCAGCTCACTCAGCGAGCGGCGCAGGAGCCGCGACACGTGCATCTGCGAGATGCCGACACGGGCGGCGATCTCCGACTGGGTGAGGTCCTCCACGAAGCGCAGACGCAGGATCTCCTGCTCACGCTCGGGCAGCGAAGCCACGGCGGGCGCCACGGTCGGGCGCCATTCGGCCAGCTCGTACTGGGGGTCGACCTTGCCCAGACGTTGCCCAAGGGTGCTTTCGTCATCTTCTCCGTCGCCGCCCGGCTGCGGCGAATCGAGGCTCATGGGCGAGTAGGCGCCCGCGGCGTGCATCGCCTCGAGCACCTCCTCGAGCCCGTGACCGGTGTCCTCGGCGATGTCGCGCGGGCTGGGGGAGCGCCCGAGCTCGGTGGAGAGGCGCTCCACGGCGTCGTTCACCTCCATGACGCGCTCCTGGAGGTAGCGCGGTACGTGCATTCCCCAGCCCTTGTCGCGAAAGTGGCGCTTGAGCTCGCCCACGATGGTGGGTACGGCGAAGCGAGCAAAGGCGCCGGCCTCGGGCCGGTAGCGGTCGATGGCCTTGATCAGTCCGAGGCTCGCCACCTGCTCGAGATCGTCTGACGCCTCGCCCGAGTTGCGGTATCGCGACGCCAGCCGCCTGGCCAGGGGGAGGTGATGCTCGATGAGCTGCGCCCGCGCCTCAAGGTCTCCCTGTTGGTAGCGCTGTAGTACTCCCTGTTCGTCGAAACCGTGGCCAGCGGCGGCGTGCTGCACGTCGGGAAGCTTACGCGCCGTCGCCGGTAGCGCCTAGGGTGCGCCCGCCGCGTCCCGGGCCGGTGAACCGACTTGGCGCAAAAGGCTCCAGCTCCGCCGGCCACCGGCCCTTCTCGAGCGCCTCGGCCAGGAGCCCGGCCGTCAGGGGAGCGTGCATGATTCCCTCGCGCCCATGTCCTGTGGCAAGGGCCACGCCGGACAGGGGCGATGCGCCGACGATCGGCAGCCCGTCAGGGGTCCCGGGACGCAGGCCGGCATGGGCGGTGAGGAACGCCAGCTCGGCGACCGCGGGCAGGAAGGCGGCCGCGTTCGCGATGATGTCGTGGATCGCACCCGCGCGTGGCGCGTCCACGAAGCCCTTCTCTTCCAGGGTGGTGCCCATCCAGAGGGTGCCATCGCGCCGCGGCACCACGGCGCCGTCGGCCGAGCGCACCACGAGACGGCACGGTGGCACCGGGCCCATGCGCAACACCACGCTCTCTCCCAGCACGGGCGTCACTGGCGGGGCGTCGTGTCCGAGGAGCGAGCCGGACCACGCTCCGGCGCTCACTACAGCCCTGCCGGCCTCCAGGGTCTGCCCTCCGGCGAGGTGCGCAGTGACCGCGCCGCCGCTGGCCGCGAGCTCGAGCACCTCCTCACCCATCCCGAACTGTGCGCCGGCGCGTGTGCAGGCCTCGGACAGGGCTCGTGTGAGCTCCGCCGTGTGCACGGCCGCGGCCTCGGAGAGAAGGAGCGCGCAGGAGCCCGGATTGAGACCCGGCTCGAGGCCCAGCAGGTCCTCTTCGCTGAGCCGTTCGTGGGGAAGGCCGAAGGCCAGCGCCCCGGCCTCGGCCGCCCTCACGAAAGTGGCATCGGACCCCCTGCGCAGCAGGCGCAGCTCGCCGCGACGCTCATAGCCGGCAGAGAGCCCGGCTTCGTCCTCGAGCTCGTCCGCGAAGGCCGGCCACGCTCCGAGGGCGCTGCGGTTGAAAGCGCCGAGCGCTCCTGTCCACTCGCGGGGCTCGGTGGGCGTGAGAACTCCCGCCGAAGCGGCTGTGGCACCGGCGCCCGGCTCGCCTCGATCCACCACGTGCACGCTCATGCCTCTGCGCGCGCACCGCCAGGCGACCGAGAGCCCGAGGGCGCCCGCGCCCACCACCAGCAGGTCTGGGGCTTGGCGCATCGCTCGATCATCGCGCCCACGCGAAAGCAACGGCTCCAGCGCGTAGGCTCACTCCATGGCTCCGGAGGCCCAGACGCAGGCTGAGCGCTTCGATCCGGCGAGCTTCTCGGCCTTTCGCTTCGTGTCCTGCGAGCTCGGTCTCGACGGCGAAATCGTGCTGCGTTACGCCCTCGACGACGCGGTGTACTTCGAGGAACGGGTCACGGTTCCCGTGCCGGACGAGGTTGCCCCCGAACGCTGGGGGGCCGCCCGCTCGCTGACCGGCCTACTGCACCTCGTGGCGGGCGTGAGCTACTTCAAGACCGCGGCGCCTCGCAACCTCTCGCTCGGCGTCCCCGGCCCGTCCCCCGCCGTCGCGCGGCTGCTCGACCAGCTCTATTCGCTGGGGCTGGGCGAGTTCGCGTACATCAACGGCTTGGAAGGCGTGCCAGAGGTGGCCTTCCCGGCCGATGGCGGGGCCGCGCCGGTGGTGCTACCACCGAGCACAGCCGCTCTCGTACCGGTGGGCGGCGGAAAGGATTCCGTAGTGGCCTTTGAAGCCATGCGTGCTCATGGCACGCAGCCCACGCTGTTCTCGGTGGGCGATCCGGCGCCGATCCGTGAGACCGCCCGGGTGTCCGGGTTTGCGCGCCTGGTCGCCACCCGCCGGGTATCGCCCAACCTCCCCGGGTTGAACGACTCGGGGGCGCTCAACGGCCACGTGCCTGTCACGGCGATCGTGTCCTGCATCGCGGCGGTCACCGCGGTGCTCAACGGGTGTGGGCGCATTGTGATGGCCAACGAGCGTTCGGCCTCGGAGGGCAACTTCGCGTGGCGCGGCGCGCAGGTAAACCACCAGTGGAGCAAGGGACTCGAGGCAGAGCGCCTGCTGCAGGAGGCGCTGGCCGAGCTGGTGCCGGGCCTCGAGTACTTCTCACTCCTGCGCGGAGCCTCCGAGCTGGCCATAGCCCGTTCCTTTGCCCGGCTCCCGGCCTATCACGGCGAGTTCACCAGCTGCAACTCGGTCTTCCGGATCGACGAGGAGCGCCGCGGGGCGGGGTGGTGCGGGCGCTGTCCCAAGTGCCGCTTCGTTTACCTCGCCCTCGCGCCGTTCATGGGCCGCGATGCTCTCAGAGCCGTGTTCGGCCGAGACCTTCTCGACGAGGCCGAGCAGTACGACGGTTTCGCCGCGCTCGCGGGGGTGGAAGCTCACAAGCCGTTCGAGTGCGTAGGGGAGACCGAAGAGGCGGTCGCCGCATTCCGCATGCTGGCCGCCCAGCCGGAGTGGTCGAGGGCGGCGATCGTCGCGCGCTTCACGAGCGAGGTGCTGGCCTCGCTCGGACCGGGGGTGGGGGACCCGGCTCGGGTCCTGGAGCTCTCGGGGGAACACGCAGTGCCCCAAGACCTTCTTCCGGCGGTGCATGCGGCTCTCGGAGCTTGAGGGCAGGCGGGTAGGCATCTGGGGCGCCGGCCGCGAGGGCCGCGCGGCTGCAGCGGCTGTTGAGCGGGCGGGGGGCCACGTGGAGGTCATGGCCACCGACGAAGCGCCCTCTGACCTCGACCGCCTCGACGGGTGCGAGGTGGTCATCCGCTCCCCGGGGGTGAGCCGCTACCGGCCCGAGCTCGCGCGAATGGCCGAGGCGGGCGTGGTCCTCACCACGGGCACCAACCTCTTCTTCGCCGAGCCGCGCACCGCTCGCGTGCTCGGGGTGAGCGGAACGAAGGGCAAGAGCACGACATCGTCCATGCTCGCGCACCTGCTGCGCTGCGCGGGCGACTCGGTGGAGCTGGGAGGCAACATCGGCCGGCCCCTGCTGGACCTTCTCGCCCTTCCTGAGCCCGACTTCTACGTGGTCGAGCTCTCGAGCTTTCAGATCTCCGATCTCGAGCGCGGGCCCGACATCGCGGTAATGCTCAACCTCTACCGCGAGCACACGGACTGGCACGGCAGCGAGGAGGTCTACGGGGCCGACAAGCTACGTCTCCTGGGCCTCGACGGGGTGCGAATAGCGGTGGTCAACGCCCGCGACCCCCGCCTGAGCGCGGCCGCAGGCCCGGGCGTCGAGATGCGGCTCTTCGGAAACGCCGAGCCACCCTCGATCGAGGCCATGCCGGTGCGCGGAGAGCACAATCGCCTGAACCTCGCGGCAGCAATCGCCGCGGCCGGAGCCGTGGGCGTGCAGGTCCCCGACGTGCACGCGGCGATGTCGTCGTTCGTGGCGCTGCCCCACCGCCTCGAGACGGTGACCAAGGCCGGCGGTGTCACGTGGGTGAACGACAGCATCGCCACCACACCCGAGGCGACCATCGCCGCCCTGGAGACTTTCTCGGACCAGCCTGTGATCCTGATTGCGGGGGGGTATGACCGGGGCCAGGATTATGGAAACCTGGGTCGGGCCATCGCCGAGCACCCGGGGGGAGCGACCTTCATTGCTCTGCTCGATACCGGGCGGAGGATCGCGGCCAGTGTGCCCGGGGAGCGGGCCCATGACGAGGCTAAGGACGTGGAGGCGGCCGTGGCACTGGCCAGTCGCCGCGCAAGCAACGGTTCTGTGGTTCTGCTGTCCCCGGCGGCCCCGAGCTTCGGGGCCTTCCGCGACTTCGAGGAGCGCGGCGAACGCTTCCGGGCGGCTGTGACCAGCCACGTCAAGTAGGCGGTGGTTCCAGGAAGGTGCCGAGACCTTCGCCGAGCTGCACCGCCCGGGTGAGCGCGTAGGTCCCGAAGCGGTCGCGAACGTGGTCGATGACGGCGTCGAGGGCGGTCGCGTCGCCATCGTCGAAGGGCAGCACGAGTTGTGCCGCGGTGTGGCTGTCGAGGTTCGTGACCGTTACGCCCACGAGCGTGATGCCGCGCTCGTGGATCATCGGCATGGCGGCTCTCAGCA
>JBBJNU010000034.1:0-13788 GCA_037721005.1 Thermoleophilaceae bacterium
GTTCTCGTTCGGTGCTCGCCCGATCAACGACCGGACTGCGCGCCTCTCGCTGAGCGTCCGATCGACGATCGGACTGCGCGCCTCTCGCTGAGCTGAGAGTCAGGCCCGCTTGCGCTCGGCCAGCTCGCCCAGGCGGCGCAGCGACTCCTCGTTGCGGCCCCTCACGAGGAGGTGGGTGAGGGGGTTGAAGACCAGCGCGGAGAGGAGGTCGGCGGCGTCCTCAAACATCCGCACGCGGGTGCCCGTGCCCTCCGGCTCGAGCTCCAAGCGCACCTTTGCGGTGCCGAGCGGGCGGGCCTTCGCCCGAAGCTCGAGCAGGCTTGGGCTCTCCATCTTCTCCGAGAGGGTGTGGTCGTTCACCTTGAACGGGCCAACGCCGACGGTGTGATGAAAGCGCGAGCCCGGAGCTGGCCAGTGGGCATCCGCCTCGCGGATCTTCTCCGACCCCACGACCCAGTAGCCATAGCTGTAGGGATCACTGAGAACGGCGAAGACCGTCTCGGGCTTGGCGTCGATGTGCCTCTCTGTCTTGGCCACCGGACGTTGCTACCCAGGAGCTGGGCGCGCCAATCGGCGTTTGGCGCGCAGGCGGTGAGGTACCCCGGGGGTCATGAGCCGGCTCATGGACAAGCGCATCCTGCTTACCGGCGCATCGAGCGGGATCGGGGTGGCGACCGCCGAGCGCCTGGCCCGCGAAGGCGCCGACCTGGCCCTCGTGGCCCGCGGCGATGGGCTCGCGGAAGCCGGCCGGCTGGTGCGCAGCCACGGGCGCAAAGCGCACGAGATCCGCGCGGACCTCGGCGATCGCGCCGAGCTGACCCGCGCCCTCACCGCCGCCTTGGAGGCCCTCGGCGGTCTGGACGTTGCCGTGCTGAACGCGAGCGTGGCCACCTACGGGCCCTTCAAGGAGATCCCCGCGGAGGACTTCGACCGCGTGGTCGACGTGACCTTTCGGTCGGTGGTCGACTCCGTGCGCCTCCTGCTGCCGGCGCTCGAGGAGTCGAGCGGCACGCTGGTGGTCACCGTGTCGGGCGGATCGAAAGTCCCGATTCCGCTCATGTCCGCCTATGTGGCGTCCAAGCACGCGGTGCGGGGCTTCCTCGACACCCTACGGGTCGAGCTGGCCGGCGAGCGCTCACCGGTTCGCGTGGCGATGGTGCACCCCGGTCCGGTGGACACTCCCTTCTTCATGCACGCGAAAGCGTCCGCCGGCTGGGCCCCGGCCAAGATCTACGGCTCCTACTCGGCGCAGACGGTGGCGAGAGCGATCGTGGGCGCGGCCGCGAGCCCTCGCCGGGAAGTGACCGTGGGCGGCGCGATGATGGCCTTCCAGACCGTGTACCCGCTGGCGCGGCCGCTGCTCGAGCCGCTGATCGGCATCGGCTCACGGGCCGTCTCGCGGTCCGACGGGAGCGAGGGACACGCCGGGGGCCTGCACGAGCCATCGGGAGACGGGACGGTGGGCGGCGGGATGCTCGGCCGCCCGAGCGTCGTGAACGAGCTACGTATGGCGCCCGGCCGCCTCGCGCGGGCACTGCTCTCATGAAGCGCAATCACGGCGGCGACGCCGACGCGCTCGTGATCGGGTCCGGCCCGAACGGCCTCGTGGCCGCCAACCTCCTCGCCGACGCAGGCTGGAGCGTGCTGGTGCTCGAAGCCGAGCGTGAGCCGGGCGGGGCGGTGAAGAGCTCCGAGCTGATCGAGCCGGGCTATGTGTGCGACCACTTCAGCGCCTTCTATCCCCTCGCCGCCGCGTCGAAGGTGATCCAGGGACTCGAGCTCGAGCGCCACGGCCTGGAGTGGGCTCGCGCCCCCGCGCCGGTCGCGCACGCCCACAGCGACGGGCGGTACGCGATGCTGCACTCCGATCGAGCCCGAACGGCCGCGTCGCTCGACTCCTTCGCTGTCGGAGACGGCGATCGCTGGCAGGAGCTGATGGAGGAGTGGGAGCGCATCGGCACGCATTTCGTAGACGCGCTGATGACGCCCTTCCCGCCCGTGCGCGCCTGCGGGAAGCTGGCAGCGGCCCTCGGCCGAGACCTGCTGCGCTTCGTGCGCCTCACGCTCCTGCCCGTGCGCCGTCTCGCCGAGGAGCGCTTCGAGGGCGAGGGCGCCGGGTGGCTGTTGGCCGGCAACGCCCTGCACGCCGATCTGTCCCCGGACTCGGCGGCGGGCGGCTTCTACGGGCTCGTTCTCTGCGGTCTGGGCCACCAGCTCGGCTTCCCCTTCCCACGCGGCGGCGCAGGGCAGCTCACGGCTGCGCTGGTGCGCCGGTTCGAGGCCGCCGGGGGGCGCATCGAGTACGGCGCCCGAGCGGAACGTGTGATCGTGCGTCGCGGCCGCGCGGCTGGCGTTCGCCTCGCGGACGGTCGCGAGGTCTCGGGCGGTCGCGCGGTGCTGGCCGACGTGACGGCCCCCGCCCTCTACGGGCGCATGCTCGACCAAGAGCACGTGCCGGCCCGCCTGCTCGAGGACCTCAGCCGCTTCCAGTTCGACAGCGCCACGGTGAAGGTGGACTGGACGCTCGACGGGCCGATCCCGTGGAAGGACGAGGCCGTGCGTGAGGCGGGAACGGTGCACCTGGCCGACGGCATGGACAGCCTCACGGCGTCGAGCTCGGAGATACTGCGCCACCTCGTGCCCGCAAACCCCTTCCTCGTGCTCGGCCAGTACGCCATCGCGGACCCCACCCGCGCTCCGGAGGGCAAGGAGACCGCCTGGGGCTACACCCACGTGCCGCGCGAGGTACGCGGCGACGCCGGCGAGGAGCACCTGAGCGGCGCCTGGGACGAGCGCGAGACCGAGGCCTTCGTGCGCCGGGTCGAGGACCGCGTGGAAGCCACGGCCCCGGGCTTCCGCGACCTCATACGCGCCCGCCACGTGTTCGCCCCGCCCTCGCTCGAGGCGGAGAACGCGAACCTCGAGCGAGGGGCCATCAACGCCGGCACGGCACAGCTGCACCAGCAGGTCGTGTTTCGCCCCACCCCCGGCCTGGCGAGGTCGGAGACCCCGGTGCGCGGGCTCTACCTCGCGTCGGCCTCCGCCCATCCGGGCGGTGGGGTGCACGGAGGCCCAGGCTCCAACGCCGCTCGCGCGGCGCTGGCGGCCGAGCGCCGGCGGCGCACCGCGTACGCGATCGGCTTCACGGCGGCGGGGGCAGCGCTCGTGGGAAGAGGCAGGTGACCGAGACCGCGGACAAGTGCCTCTGGCTGGAGCCCGCCGACGGGCGGGCCCCATACCCGAGCCAGAACGAGAACGTGACCTTCGATGTCGCCGTGCTCGGCGGCGGCATCGCCGGCGTGACCACCGCGCTGCTTCTCAAGCGCGAGGGGCTCCGCGTCGCGCTGATCGAGGCGAGGACGGTGGCGAGCGGCGTGTCCGCAGCCAACACCGCCAAGGTCACTGCGCTGCAGTCGACGGTGCTCTCCACGGTCCGCCGCTACCACGGGAGCGAGGGGGCGGCGGTCTACGCGGAGGCCAGCAGAGCCGCCGTCGAACAGGTGGCCATGCTCGCGCGCGATGAGGAAGTGAAGTGCGACCTCCACCGCCGGCCCGCCTTCACCTACGCGAGCGAGGCGTCCGATCTCGACTCGATCGAGGGCGAGGCGCAGGCAGCGCAGGAAGCGGGCCTCGCCGCCGTGCTCACCGACGAGATCGACCTGCCCTACCCCGTGGCCGGCGCGGTGCGCCTCGATGACCAGATCGAATTTCACCCTGTTCGCTACGTGCGGGGCCTGGCCGCCGCCCTGGACGGTGATGGAAGCCAGGTGTTCGAGCACACCCGCGCCCTTGACGTTCGAGAGGGATCGCCGTGCGTGGTGCGCACGACGGGGGGCACGGTCACCGCCGGCCATGTCGTGGCGGCCACGCACTATCCGATGCTGGACCGCGGGCTCTTCTTCGCGCGCCTCACGCCTCAGCGCTCCTACTCCATCGCCGCGCGCATCAAGGGAAAGCCACCGCAGGGCATGTCGATCAGCGCCGGGAGCACCACCCGATCGATCCGTTCCTACGGCAAGCTCCTCATCGTGGGCGGCGAAGGGCACGAGACGGGCGCCCACGAGGCCCGGCCGGAGCGCTACGAGCGCCTCGAAGAGTTCGCCCGGCAACACTGGAACGTGACGGCGCTGACCCACCGGTGGTCGGCGCAGGACCCCGTGCCGGTGGACCACCTGCCAATGATCGGCCCCTACACGCCGCGCTCCTCTCGCCTCTTCGTGGCTTCGGGGTTCATGAAGTGGGGGCTCACCGGCGGCACCTTCGCCGCGATGATCCTGCGCGACCTGATCGCGGGCAAGCCGAACGCCTGGGCGCCCCGGTTCGATCCCAACCGAATCACGCTGCGTTCGCTGCCCAAGCTCGTCCAGGAGAACGCGAAGGTGGGCGCTGAGTTCTTCGGCGACCGTCTACTCCCCAAGCCCATGTCATCGTCGGCCGGGGTGCCGCGAGGCGAGGCCCGCGTGGTCCGTGACGGCCTCGGGAAGAAGGGCGTGTACCGCGACGAGGAGGGCACCCTGCACGCCGTGTCCCTGCGCTGCACGCACCTCGGCTGCCTGCTGCGCTTCAACGGCGCCGAACGCTCGTGGGATTGCCCCTGCCACGGCTCACGGTTCGACGTGGACGGCAGCGTGCTCGAGGGCCCGGCGAGCGACCCGCTGGAGCGGCGCAAGCCCTGAGCTTCAGGCGGTGGCGAAGCGGCTCACGGTGCACTCGGCCCGCACGCCGGGTAGGTGCTCGGCGAAGATCCGGAAGTAGGCCAGCTCCTCGCGGGTGCGTAGCGGCGGATCGGTGAGCGTCGCGTCGCGCTCGAAGCCTTCTGGGCTCACGCTCTCCCCCATACGCTGCTTGAGCACGTCGGCCGCGCCGCTGCCGTCACCGAACTGGGCCTTCTCGCGCCAGAGCAGCTCCTCGGGCAGCCAGCCCTCGAAGGCCTCACGCAGCAGCCGCTTCTCGGGCTCGCCCTCGGGCGCGAGCTTCCAGGCGGCCGGCAGGCCGAGGGCGAAGGCGATCACCTGGCGGTCGAGGAACGGCACGCGCGCCTCGAGCCCGTGGGCCATCGTGACCCGGTCACAGCGCTGTAGGTTGAGGTCGTGCAGCCCCTCCACCGTGCGCACCATCTCGGCCTGGAGCTCGTCGGCGCTCCCGAGGTCTCGCAGGTACTCGTAGCCGGCGAACAGCTCATCGGCGCCCTCGCCGGTGAGCACCACCTTCACGTGTTCCGCGGCCATCTCCGCCAGTAGGTAGTTGGGTACGGCGCTGCGCACGAGCGAGGGGTCGAAGTGCTCGATTGCCCGCACCACGAGGGGAACTGCCTCGATCGCCTCCTCTGCGTCGTACACACGCTCGTGGTGATCGGTGCCGAGGTACTCGGCCGCCGTGCGCGCCGCCACCAGATCAGGGCTGCCGTCGGTGCCCACCGCAAAAGTCTGCAGCTGCTCGCCGCGCTCGGCGAGGTAGCGCGCGGCGATGGCCGCCACCAGCGTGGAGTCGAGGCCGCCGGAGAGGAACACGCCCACGGGAACGTCGCCCATCATCTGGCGGTGCACCGAGCACACGAGCGCTTCTTGGGTCTGCTCGAGCACCTCGGGCGGCGGGCGCTCGGGGCTCGTGCGCTCGTCGGGCGCCTTCTCCTGGGCCTGCGGCACCGCCGACGAGAAGCGCTCGAGGCCGCCCTCGGGCGTCCAGTAGCACCCGGGGGGAAAGCTCTCCACGTACTCGAGCCAGTCCCTGTCGAACGCAGCCATCTCCGAGGCGAACACCACCCGCTCGCCCTGACGCGCCCAGTAGAGCGGCTTGATGCCCACCGGGTCGCGGGCGGCCACGAAGGAGCCGTCGGCGCCGGCGACGAGGAACGCATACATGCCCTCGAGGCGCCCGAGCGCAGCAGGCCCCTCGGTGGCCACCAGATGCAAAGCCACCTCGTTGTCGGACTTCGTGCCGAACGCGGTGTCCGGCAGGCGGTCGCGCACCTCCTCGTGGTTGTAGACCTCGCCGTTGCCCACGAGCCACAGGTCACCCTCGGGGTTCACCAGCGGTTGCCTGCCGCCCTCCACGTCCACGATCGAGAGCCGGCGGTGTCCGAGCCAGGAGCCGTTGGCGCGCACCTCTCCGGCGTCGTCGGGGCCCCGGTGGGTGAGGCGGTCGAGCATCCGCTGCGCCTCGTCGGTGGGCATCCGGCCATGCTCTCCCGCGATCCCGCACATGGCTACGCGTGGGTGAGCCTATAGGCGGCGGGCTTGCGGTCGCCGAGGTGGGAGAGCTCGCGGCGGGCGGCGCTCACCGCGCCGAGCGCGTCCACGCGGGCGAGAGCCACGCCGGCGCGTGTGCCGGTGTGAGCCAGCACGCGCCCGTCGGGGTCCACCACCTTGGCCCTACCCGGAAAGCGCAGCCGTCCGAAGCGCCCGGTCTGGTTGGAGGAGATCCACACCACCTGATTCTCCACGGCGCGTGCACGGTCAAGCAGGTCGAAGTGGCGCACCTGGCGGTCACGGCTGGTGAGCGACGCCGGACGCTCGCGGCACACCGGCCACGCGGCGAGGGAAGCCACTATCTGGGCGCCGTCCAGGGAAAGAGCGCGCGCGGCCTCAGGGAAGACCTTGTCGTAACACACGAGCATGCCCATCCGGCCCACCGGGGTGTCAAAGGCGGCAAAACCCTCGCCGGCGCCCAACAGCCCGCGCTCAGTGGGTGGGATGTGCACCTTGCGCTGGTGGCCCAGCACGCCGTCGCCGCTCACGCACACGGCGCTCGAGTAGACCTCGCCGGCTCCCGCCTCGGTGTACCCCGCGCACACCACGGTCGGCCCCGCGATCTTCGCCAGGCGAGCGATCTCCTCGCCGCCGGGCAGCAGCGCCGGGGGCGCCGCCACCGCCACGGGCCCGGCCGGTAGGTGGGCCTCCCACTGGTAGCCGCCGAGTGCAGACTCCGGAAACACCACAAGCTCCGCCCCCCGGGCGCGGGCGCGCAGCACGGTGCGCTCGATCCGAGCGAAGCAGGTGTCCAGATCGCGGCCGAAGTCGCCGGCGACAGCAGCCACGGCGGGGGCCTTCGAATGCCTGAACCCGGCCATGGAGAGATCTTCGTCCATCCGAGACCCCGAGCGCTCCGCCCCCTGGCCGAAGTTCACCCTCCCGCGCTATACAACCGGTACATCCCGGGTAAGCCCGGAATGTGAGCGATTCAGAGCCCGAGACCACGATCACGCCCTACCGCGACGGACCGCTGCTCGTGCGGGGCCCCTTTCGCCTGCAGGACCAAGACGGCAACGAGATCGCTCCGGGGCGCGACGTGGTGGCTCTCTGCCGCTGTGGCAAGTCGCGCATCCGGCCCTTCTGCGACGGGACCCACAAGCTGATCGACTTCCGCGCGCCCAGTCCACGCGAGAACGGGCGCGAAGGCGCTTAGACCGCGGCCGGCTCCGGCGTGCCGGGCGCCAGCGAGCTGCGCCCCTCGTTCCAGCTCTCGAGCACGTGTCGAGCCCAGCGGGCGTCGAGCTCGATGAGGGCCAGCGCGCCGAACATCACGTCATCGGCCAGCCCGGGGTCCTGGCGGATGAGCCCGCCGGCGAGGTCCACTGCGGCGATGTTCTCGTGCACGGCGTCGGCCTCCACATGCTCGTCGAAGAACGCCGGGGCCTCACCCTCGTAGCCGAGCCGCCGCAGAGCGTCGGCGTAACGGCGGCTCGGCACCGCGGACGTGATCTCGAAGAGCGCGAGGTGGCCCACCGTCGCGCCGCGAAGCCGGCGGTGCAGACCGAAGAACGACATGAGGTTGACCGGGGCCAGCGTGACCCCTGGTATGCGGTCGAGGTATGCGCCATAGCTCGGATCGAGGCCCACCGCCTGCATCGATCGCGCGTACATCTCGGCGTGTATCCGCTCGGGCCGGCCGGCGCCGTACTCATCGGCCTGAATCTCCACCAAGGCGGCCTTGGGGCCGCCGGTGAGCCGCGGAACCGCCCACGAGTGAGGATCGGACTCCTTCAGCTGATAGGCCGACCGGTGCATCATGAACTCGAGCATCTGCTCGTCCGTGCCGTCGCGGGAGAGATAGAGCGACATCGAGGGCCCGTCGTCGGCCTCGGCCGCGGCTCGCAGCGCCCTGTCGGCCTCCTCGGGAGCGGGCGCGGGGGGCAGCGCGCCAACCGCCTCGCGCACCGCTGCCTCGAAGACCTGCTCGAGCCGGCCCGCGAGCGCGACGAGCGAGGGCTCCCACTCCCACGCGTCGTCCACCCCGTCGAAGCCCCGGTAGTGCAGCTCGTAAAGCAGGTACAGAGAAAGCTGTAGATCCTCGTCGCTCAGGGGATCGCCGAAGTCCGGCAGCGACGGCGGATCGAGCGACTGCACCGGCCCGGGTAGCTTCTCGAGCAAGAGCGCGCTGATCTCCCCGCGGGGGCTGGGAAGGGGCGGCATGTCGAAGCGATTGCCCAACCGGCACACGCCGTAACCCTCCGTTGACCGGCGGTCATTGTTTGCCGTGGCGGCCGCGAGGGAACGAGACCCCGGTGCGGATCTTGGTGCCCCCTGGGGTCTTTCGCCCCAGCGAGGACACCAGGATTCTCGCTCGCCACCTGCGTAACGGGTCCTCTCAGGATCGTCAGGTGCTCGATCTCTGTACCGGCAGCGGCGCCCTGGCCGTAGCCGCCGCGCTGGGCGGAGCGAGGGCCGTGACCGCGGTCGACCTCTCCCGCCGTGCCGTGCTGGCCGCCCGCCTGAACGCGAGTCTCAACGGCGTAGAGGTGCGGGCCCTGCAGAGCGACCTGTTCACCGCGCTGGGCGACCGGCGGTTCGACCTCATCGCCTCGAACCCGCCCTTCTTGCCTTCGGTGGACGCCGAGCTTCCCACTCGCGGTGTCAGGCGCGCGTGGGAGGCCGGACACGACGGGCGCGCGCTCATCGATCGCATCCTGGCCGAGGCCCCGAAGCATCTCCTGCCCGGCGGGTCGCTGGTGATGGTGCACTCATCGGTGTGCGGGACCGAGCGTACGGTCGATCGCCTCGCAGGTCTCGGACTGGAGGCCGAGGTGGTGGACCGTCTTCGGTGTCCACTGGGTCCCCTCCTGGCCGCCCGCGCCCCGGAGCTCATGCGCCTGGGTCTGCTCGAGCCCGGCTTGCGTGACGAGGAGATGGTGGTCGTGCGCGGGCGCCTTCCCGAGGGTAGGGTGCCCACATGGGAATGATCGAGGGAGAGCGCAGTGTCGAGATCGATGCACCGATCGAGCACTGTTACGAGATAGCCGCGGACATCGAGCACGCCAAGGCGTGGCAGGGCTCGCTGAAGGACGTGGAGGTGCTCGAGCGCGACGCCGAGGGGCGAGCCGCGCTCGTGGAGACCGAGTCCGACGCCAAGGTGAAGGACGTGAAGGCGGTCCTTCGCTTCTCCTATCACGAGCCCACGGAGATCCGCTGGGTGCAGGAGAAGGGCGACACGAAGTCGCTCGAGGGCTCATGGGTGCTCGAGGACCTGGGCGGCGACCGCACCCGCGCCACCTACGGCCTCAGCGCCGACCCCGGCCGGATGCTCGGCATGCTCCTCCGCGGACCGGCCGAGAGCAAGATGCGCGACTTTCTCCTCGGCGGCGCGGCCGAAGGGCTCAAAGCGCGGGCCGAGTCCACCTAGCGATCCCGCGGGTCCTGATAGCGGCTGAGTTCGCTGCGTAGCGCGGCGACCTCGCGTTCGAGGTCAGTCACCCGCTGCTCCAGTGACGTGACCGGTTTCCCGGCATCGCCCGCCGCCTCGCCGAGCAGGTGCCGCCAGCGTTGCCCGCGTTGCCCGGCCTGGCGCGGCAGGAGCTCGGTAAGGCCGCGACCGGCTAGCTCCTGCAGTGTTCCATCCACCTCCCCGACCGAGGCGAACCGGTGCAGCCGCTCCGCCCGTGCGTGCAGCTCGGCCGAGGTCTGAGGGCCGCGCAGCATCAGGACGCCCAGCAGCGACAAAGCCGGGGCGGGAACCGACAGGGCGTCCTCCATCAGATGGCGGTACTTCATGGTCCTGCTGCCCGACGAACTGGCGAGCCTGGTCCAGCCGCGCCGGTGAAGGCGCTCGAGCGCCTGCCTGATGGTGGCCTCGTCGAGGTCCACTACGGGGTCGCGGTTGGTGGCCTGGTTGCAGGCCAGGCGCAGCGAGTTGAGGCTCAGCGGGTAAGCGTCCGGAGTCGTTCGCTGCTTCTCGACCAGGCAGGCCGCTACACGTATCTCCGTGGGGGTCAGATCCATAGTCTTGATACTCCCGCATATGCACTGGGAGCTCAGGGCGTGAAGCTCGCCACCTGGAACGTGAACTCGCTGAAGGTGCGCCTCCCGCGAGTGCTCGAGTTCCTGGCCAAGCACGCCCCCGACGTGCTGTGCCTGCAGGAGACCAAGTGCGCGGCTGACGCCTTTCCCCACGCCGAGCTGGGCGGCGTTGGCTACTCGGCGGCCGAGTACTCGGCCGGTCGGTGGGCCGGGGTGGCGATCCTCGCGCCCGAGGGCGCTACGTTCGGTGGCGTGACCCGCGGGTTGCCCGGCGAGTCCGATTCCACGGAGGCCCGCTACCTCGAGGCCGAGGTGGCCGGCGTGCGCGTAGCCAGCACGTACGTGCCCAACGGCCGGGCCCTGGGCACGCCGCACTTCGAGTCGAAGCTCGCTTTCCTCGACGCGCTGGCCGGGCGAGCTCCCGAGATCGACGTGCTGATGGGCGACCTGAACGTGACCCGCGCGGACATCGATGTGTATGACCCACACGCCTTCGTTGGCTCGACCCACGTGACGACCGAGGAGCGCCAGCGCCTCGAGAGGCTTATGGGCGCCGGACTGCGCGACGCCTACCGCGAGGTGCACCCCGACGAGATCGGCTTCACCTGGTGGGACTACCGCCAGGGGCACTTCCACCGCAAGATGGGCCTGCGAATCGACTACGCGCTCGTGCGCGACCCGCTTTCGGGGTCCCTGCGGAGCTGCGGCATCGATCGCGACTTTCGCAAGGGCACCAAGCCCTCAGACCACGCGCCGCTCCTGGCCGAAGTCTCCTGAGGGGCCGCCGGGATTGAGCGTCGGCCTTCTAGGGCAATGAAGGTCGCAATATGAGCAATACCAAGTCTCCTCTCAGCCCCGTCATCGACGCCCTCGAGGCGGCAGCGCCGCTCGACGCGCCCGGAAAGAAGATCGCCGCCCAGGTGCGCGGTCTGCTCGGGCCCGGCGCGCTCAAGGACGGCCTGAGCGGCACTTGGCTCGGGCACGCGTTGCACCCTCTGCTGACAGATCTCGTGATTGGCTCGTTCGTGAGCGCCACGGTGCTCGACGTGATCGGGGGAGATGACCGCGGGCGCGCCCAGGAGCGGCTGATCGGAGTGGGCATCGCCTCATACGCGCCGACCGCCATCACCGGGATCAGCGACTGGGCCGACAGCGAGCCTGCCGGCGACGGCATCCGCCGCGTCGGGCTCGTGCACGCCGCCACGAACTCGGTCGCGCTGAGCCTGTACACGGCCTCGCTCGTAGCGCGACGCAAGGGCAACCCGGGCCGCGGCAAGCTGCTCGGCTTCGGCGGCGCGGCCGTGCTCGGCGCGGCCGGCCTGCTCGGGGGGCACTTGTCCTACGCCCAGGGCGTCGGCCCCAACCAGACCGCCTTCGACGAAGGTCCCGCGGACTGGACGCCCGTGGGCGAGGCCGCGGATCTCGTAGAGGGCCAACCCGTACGCGTCGTGGCCGACGAAACGCCGGTGTTCCTGCTCAAGCACGCGGACGGACTGCACGCATTGCACGACCGCTGCTCGCACCGCGGCTGCTCGCTCAGCTCCAAGGGCACGCTGGACGGCGAGGTGGTCGAGTGCAACTGCCACGGCTCGCGCTTCAACCTGCACGACGGCTCGTTGCTGCGGGGACCGGCCACCACCGATCAGCCTTCCTTCGAGGTGCGCGAGAGCGCCGGGACGATCGAGGTACGCCTGCCTGAGCGGAGCTAGGTGTCCGGCGCCGTCGCCGAAAGCCAGTTAGGCGGGGGACGCGAACAGGGCGTGCACCGCAGGGACCGCGTCGGGCGGCGCGGTCACCTCGAGCATCACGCGGTCTCCGGAGCGGCTCACGGCCCAGTCGGCAAATGAGCAGCAGTCTGCTTCGAGCGCCGCCAGGTCGCGGAGCTTGGCTTCCACGCCATCGTCTGCCCTATAGCTCAGTTCCACACCCGTGCTCGTCTGTCTCTGGCTATGCAGCCACTCGGCGGCCAAGCGCTGCCAGACTCCACGCCGGTCGGCCAGCTCGCCGGCAGAGAGCGAGCACGCTAATGGGAGCTGCTCTGTCATGAGTTTGCTCACCTCCTCGTTTCACGTATTAGGCTACGCACTCTACTGCGGACCATCGGTCCCCCAGCGAGCTGAACTCACTGCTCGAGCGCCGCCCGCACCGCCCTCTCCAGCGCGGCCCGCCTTCGCGGGCTGAGCTTCCTGCCCTCGATCAGCGGCCGTCGCAGGGCGCCGTGCGGGAGATCGAACACCGCCAGGGCCATGAGGTCGAGCCGCTCCTGGCTCGCGCGGCCGTACAGGCGCCTGGCGAGGTCGGTCAGGGCTCCGCGGATCGGCTCGTTCAGCTCGGTGAGCTCGAGCCGCGCGGCCTCGCTGATCGGCCCGTCGATCAGATCCTCCCGGCGAAACGAGAGCAGCAGGCGAGCGTCCGCTGGATGGCGATCGCAGAAGCCATAGACCGAAAGGGCCGCGGCCACCGCGGCCTGCAGAGGGTCAGGGTCGGCGGCCGCGGTGGCGAACTCAGCCTGGGAACGGCGCACGGCGCGTATCCAGACCTGCGTGAACAGCTCGGCGAGGGAAGGGAAGCGGTGGTAGATCGAACCCGCGGGGGCTCCGCTCGCCCGCGCGATCTCGGCGACCGTGGCGGCGCCGGCGCCGCGGTCGAGAACCAGCCCGCGCGCGGCATCGAGGATCGTCTCGGTGGAGTGAAGCTGGGGACGGGCCACGGAACCGAAAGAGAGTAGTCAATCTAGTTCGACCGCTCGACCGCTCGCGCCGGCGGTTGAGACACTTCCCCCGTGGCTCTGTCGACACCACTTGTTGCTGTCACCGCAGCCGGCGCCGCGCTCGCCGGGCGGGCCATCCTGTCGCGCGCCCTGCTCGTGAAGTTCAGGCGCGACGTACGGGCCATCAACGCCGGCGATCACCAGCCGATCCTGTCGGTCTACGCGGAGGACGCGGTGCTGCGCTTCAACGAGGGCGATCACCGCTGGTCGGGCGAGCATCGGGGCAAGGCGGCAATCGACCGTTTCCTGCGGGACTTCACCCGGGCGGGATTGCAGGGGGAGATTCGCGAGCTCTTCGTGGCCGGGCCACCCTGGCGGCTCACGCTGATCGCGCGGTACGACGATTGGGCCCGCGCCCCCGATGGCGAGGAGATCTACCGCAACCGCACGGTGCTGCTCATCCGCACTCGGTGGGGCAAGATCGTCCACCACGAGGACTTCTACGAGGACACCGAGCGCATCGATGCGCTCGAGGCCCGGTTACGTGAGCTGGGGGTAGAGCCCGCCGCTTGACATCCGTGGCTCTTGGCCAGGGCGAACTGGCCACCGACCGAGACCCCAGCGGTGTTTGCGTCGTCCAGGCCCGTGTTGTCATCGCCGGGGCCCCCGTAGGAGTCGTGGGAGTACGTGGTGTGCACGTGCAGATCACCCGCCACCCACTCGCCGGCGAAGGCAGGACCGGCGCCAAGCGTGAACGCCCACACGCAACACAGGGCGAGCATCAGAAGGCGGGACCGGCGGGATACCGGCCCTTTCCGCGATTTGATCGTGGCGGGACGGGCGAAG
>JBBJNU010000035.1:0-13695 GCA_037721005.1 Thermoleophilaceae bacterium
CTGCGCTCCTCCCCGCGGAAGAGCGCCATTAGAATGGCGTCATGCCGGAATGGGTCCTGTGGATGATCGCCGCCGGGGTTCTGGCGGTGGGCGAGATCTTCTCGCTCTCGTTCTTCCTCGGACCGATAGCCATCGCCGCGGTAGTCGCGGCGGCCGTGGCTGGCGCGGGCGCCGGGCTCGCCGTTCAGATCGCTGTGTTCATCGCGGCATCGCTGGCCTCGCTCCTGCTCCTGCGCCCGATAGCCCGCCGCCACCTGCGGACCCCCTCGCAGCTGCGAACCGGAACGGCCGCGCTCGTGGGCGCGTCCGCGACGGTCCTCGATCGGGTGGATGGCCAGGGCGGGCAGGTCAAGCTCAGCGGAGAGGTCTGGTCGGCGCGCGCGTTCGACGAGGACGAGGTGATCGAACCCGGGCACAGCGTGCGGGTGATGCAGATCGAGGGCGCCACGGCGCTCGTGTCCAACGGGCTCGACTGAGCCCACTCGGGAGGTAGGAGCATGACCGCAGGCGTCATCGTCCTCATCGTCATCGCCGTGGTGGTGATGGTCACCATCGCCCAGGGCGTTCGCATCGTCCCGCAGGCCCGGGCCGGCATCGTGGAGCGCCTCGGGCGCTACCAGCGCACCCTCGAGCCCGGCCTCGCGCTCGTGATCCCCTACATAGACCGGGTCAAGCCGCTGCTCGACATGCGCGAGACGGTCGTCTCCTTCCCGCCGCAGCCGGTGATCACCGAGGACAACCTCACGATCCAGATCGACACGGTCATCTACTTTCA
Source organism: Thermoleophilaceae bacterium (assembly GCA_037721005.1). GTDB lineage: Bacteria > Actinomycetota > Thermoleophilia > Solirubrobacterales > Thermoleophilaceae > JAAYBF01. Next base: position 776 of record JBBJNU010000035.1, read on the forward strand.
GGTGACCGACCCGAAATCCGCCACCTATGAGATCAACGATTACATCGCGGCCATCGAGCAGCTCGTGGTCACCACGCTGCGCAACGTGTGTGGCGGCATGACGCTCGAGGACACGCTCACCTCGCGCGACAAGGTGAGCACCGCCCTGCGCATCGTGCTCGACGAGGCCACGGGCAAGTGGGGCATACGGGTGAACCGGGTGGAGCTGAAGGCAGTGGACCCACCGCCCTCGATCCAGGAGGCCATGGAGAAGCAGATGCGCGCCGAGCGCGACCGGCGGGCCGCCATCCTCACCGCGGAGGGCGTCAAGCAGTCGCAGATCCTCACCGCAGAGGGCGAGAAGCAGAGCTCGATCCTGCGCGCCGAGGGCCAGCGCGAGTCGCAGATCCTCTCGGCCGAGGGCCAGTCCAAGGCCATCGAGACGGTGTTCGAGGCCATTCACCGCGGCGACGCCGACCCCAAGCTACTGGCCTACCAGTACCTGCAGATGCTGCCGCAGATCGCTCAGGGCGAGTCGAACAAGATATGGATCATCCCGTCGGAGTTCACGCAGGCGCTCGGCCAGCTCGGCTCAGCGATGTCGCCGGGGCCGGACGACGCATCGCCGCAGTCGCCCGCGCCGCCTCCTGCATAGGAGGCGTGGTCTAGCCTCTCCCTGCCGTGTTCGACACGCTCTCAGACCGCCTGCAGGACGCGCTCGGCGACGTCCGCTCGCGTGGGACGCTGACCGACGACGACATCTCAAAGGCCATGCGCCAGGTGCGCCTGGCGCTGCTCGAGGCCGACGTGAACTTCAAGGTGGTCAAGGAGTTCACCAACGCCGTGAAGGAGCGGGCGCTCGGCGCCGACGTGCTCGCGTCGCTAAACCCTGGCCAGCAGGTCGTGAAGATCGTGAGCGACGAGCTCACCCAGCTCATGGGCGGATCGGGGCGCGACCTCGTGTTCGCCAAGAGCGGGCTCACGGTCATCCTCATGGCCGGTCTCCAGGGCTCGGGCAAGACCACCGCGTGCGGGAAGCTGGCCAGACACCTACGCGAGGAGAAGAAGCTCGACGTGGCCGTGGCGGCGTGCGATCTGCAGCGTCCGGCTGCCGTGGATCAGCTCGTGAAGGTGGGGGCGCAGGCCGGCGCCACCGTGTACGAGCAGGGCACCGGCCGCAATCCGGTGGACGTTGCGGAGTGGGCGCTGGGACAGGCCAAGGCCGACCGCCGCGACGTTCTCATCGTCGACACGGCCGGCCGCCTGCACGTGGACGCCGAGCTGATGTCGGAGCTCTCGGAGATCAAGAAGCGCACCAAGCCCCACGACGTGGTGCTCGTGGTGGACGCTATGACCGGCCAGGACGCCGTGAACGTGGCGGAGGCGTTCTCTGAGGCCACCGACTTCGACGGGGTCATTCTCTCCAAGCTCGACGGTGACGCCCGGGGCGGCGCCGCGCTGTCGGTGAAGGCCCTAACCGGGAAGCCGATCCTCTACGCGTCCACAGGCGAGAAGCTCGACGCCTTCGAGCGCTTTCACCCCGACCGCATGGCCCAGCGCATCCTCGGCATGGGCGACGTGATGACCCTGATCGAGAAGGCCGAGTCGCAGATGGACGAGAGCAAGGCGGCCGAGCTCGAGAAGAAGATCAAGAAGAACCAGTTCACGCTCGACGACTTCCTCGAGCAGATGCAGCAGGTGCGCAGCATGGGGCCGCTTCAGGGGCTCCTGAAGATGATTCCCGGGATGGGTCAGCAGCTGCAGGGGCTAAGCGTGGACGACCGTGAGCTGGACCGCCTTCAGGCGATCATCACCTCCATGACCGCCGCCGAGCGGGCCAACCCGAAGATCATCGACGGCTCGCGAAGGCGGCGGATCGCCCGTGGGTCGGGCACCAACGTGCAGGCGGTCTCCCAGCTCGTGAAGCAGTTCGCGCAGATGCAGAAGATGATGCGCCAGCTCTCGCAGGGCAAGATGCCCAACCTGCAGGGGCTCGCTGGCGGCCGCTGAGAGTCTCGTTCGGAGGAGAGCCAGGTGCGGTGCTCGCGCGATGACTCGGTGCGGTGCTCGCCGGATCACCGATGTGGCTGTGCTCCTCCCGGATCGCGCCGCGCTCCTCCGGGCGATCGCGCTGCGCCCCCGCTAACCTCTCGCGCCTATGTCAGTAAGAGTCAGGCTCACCCGTGTGGGCTCGAAGAAGAACGCGATGTGGCGGGTCGTGGTCGCCGACCAGCGATCGCCCCGCGACGGGCGCATCATCGAGTCCATCGGGCACTACAACCCGCAGACCCAGCCTTCGACCATCGTGATCGACCGGGAGCGCCTCCAGCACTGGATCGAGCTGGGCGCGCAGCCCACGAACACGGTGCGCAAGCTCATGCGCGCCCCGGACACCGTCGCTCAAACCGTGGTCACGCAAGAGGCAGTTGCCGCCGAACCGGCTGCCCCCGTGGAGCCGGAGGCCGAGTCCGACGAGGCGGCCGCCGAGGCCTCGACCGAGGAGGGCGAGGCGGGCACGGTCCCCTCCCCCGAGGCCGAAGGCGACGCTGAGCCACCTGCCGAAGGCGACACCGCGCCGGACGGGACCGCCGGCCCTGAGTCCGATGCGGGCCCCTCGGGTGCGGCAGTGGAGCCCTCGGGGGACGATGCGCCCGCGGCGGAGGCGCAGCCTCCGGACGCTGAGCCCGGCGCCGACTCCTAGACGGTCGCGAAGTGCAAGAGCTCCTCGCTTACCTCGCCCGCTCAATCGTCGACGAGCCCGACAAGGTCGTCGTGGACTCCTTCGAGGAGGACGACGGGACGATCGTGCTCGAGCTGGAGGTGGCCGACGGGGACGCCGGAAAGGTCATCGGACGCGGCGGGCGCACGATCGCGGCGCTGCGTACGGTCGTGAAAGCCGCTTCGGTCAAGGAGAACCGTCGCGTGCTCGTGGACGTGATCGACAACGACTGAAGGGTCGGGCGAGGACGGCGGGCGGCTTACGACAGCCGGACGGGTGGGGCGCCCACACGGCCTCGACGGCAGCTTCAACCTCGCCAACCCCACGGTCGAGCTCGAGCTCGGCATGTCGGTTCGGGTGGCCGATCACGACCACCTGATCGTGCGCCTCGGTGGCACGACGGCGCGGCCATTGCTCCGTCTCGAGGGGGTGAGGACGCGCGAGCACGCCGCCCGGCTCGGTGGGGAGGTCGTGCTCGTGCCGGCCGCTCCTGACGCCCTGGGGGACGGCGAGTGGCTCGCCGACGACCTGGTGGGATGCGAGGTGGAGGGGCTCGGGAAGGTGAAGGGCGTGGTGGGCGGCCCATCCTGCGACGTGCTCGAGCTCGAGGACGGGACGCTTGTGCCGTTGGTGTCCGACGCCGTGACCGCCATTGACCTGGCCGAGGGCCGGATCGCGGTGAACCGCGGCTTCCTGGGGCTCGGCGACCGTTGAACCTCGACGTGTTCACCCTGTTCCCGCACTGGTTCGCGTGGTTTCTCGAACAGCGCCACGTCACCAACGCCCTGGCGCTCGGGCACCGATTGGAGCCGATCGACATGCGCGCCACCACGCCGCTGCGTGGCGCCCAGGTGGATGACACGCCGTACGGCGGCGGAGCCGGCATGGTCCTGCGCGTGGACGTGGTCGAGGCCGCTCTGGCGGATCGCTGGGGCGCCGATCCCGTGGAAGGGCGGGGCTCGCGCCGGGTGGTCGCGCTCGCGGCCGGAGGGCGTGCCTTCGACGACGCCCTCGCCTCTGAGCTGGCAGCCGAGGACGACCTGACCCTGCTGTGCGGGCGCTACGAGGGTTTCGACGAGCGGGTGCACGAGCACCTCGCCACCGACGTGATATCGATCGGCCCCTACGTGCTCGCCGGCGGCGAGCTGGCGGCGATGGTGGTCTGCGACGCCGTGCTGCGCAAGCTTCCCGGCGCTCTCGGTCACGCCGACAGCGCCCTCGAGGAGTCCTTCAGCCCCATGCTCGACGGGGCCCCCGAGTACCCGCACTACACCCGCCCGGCCGAGTGGCGAGGACACGGCGTGCCCGAGGTGCTCTCCTCGGGAGACCACGCCAGGGTTCACCGATGGAGGCTCGAGCAGAGCCGCCGCCGGGCGGCGCGAGAAAGCTGACGCCCGGGCCGCCGGCGTCTCCTCCGCTACCATTCTCCGCCGCGCGGCCCTCCTTCCGGAAGTCCGCGCTCCTTCTTCCATGAGCGGTGTGATCGACAGCATTGAGCGTGCGCAGCTGCGCCGCGTCCCGGTCTTCCAGGCCGGTGATCGCCTGCGCGTGCACTTTCAGGTGGTCGAGGGCACCCGGCGCCGTACCCAGGTCTTCGAGGGTGTGGTGATCAAGCGCCAGGGCAGCGGAGCACGGGAGACGTTCACCGTGCGAAAGCAGTCCTTTGGTGTTGGCGTCGAGCGAACCTTTCCGGTGCACTCGCCGAAGATCGAGCGCATCGAGGTGGCGGCTCGGGGCGACGTGCGCCGCGCGAAGCTCTACTACCTGCGTGACCGTGTCGGTCGGAGCGCCCGGGTACGCGAGCGCCGGTTCACGGGTCGCGAAGAAGACGTGTACGCAGAGGGCGTGATGCCGCCGCCCGAGGCGGACGGGCCCGAGGCGCCGGCCGTCGCTGAGGGCGAGGCGCCGGAGAACGCGGTCGTGGAGGCCGACCCCCGCGACGAAGCAGTCGAGGAGGTCGCAGAGACCGGCGTCTCCGAAGCGGGGACCGCCGAGCCCGCTCCGGCCGGCGACGAGTCCGGCTCGCCCGAAGACTCCCGCGCCTAGCGGCACCGGGCTAGAGGCTGGAGAGGTGGCGGACGGCTCCGACAAGGGCGCGGCGGGCTCGCTCATCGAGCTGGTCACCATCGTGGCCGTGGCCCTGGGCCTGGCGCTGGGGATTCAGGCCTTCCTCGTGAAACCGTTCAGGATTCCGAGCGAGTCCATGGTGCCGACCCTCGCCGTGGGACAGCGGGTGCTGGTGGACCGCGCCACCACGCGGTTCAACGACCCGTCGCGAGGCGACGTGTTGGTTTTCAAGCCTCCCAGGGGAGCCGACGAGAACCGGTGCGGCGTGCGCAGACCAACCCGCAGTCCGTGTCCCCAGGGCACGAAGGATCGCTCGGACATGAACTTCATCAAGCGAGTGGTCGCCGTGGAGGGCGACAAGATCTCGGTGAAGCGCGGCCGCGTGTACCTCAGCGGCGAGCTCCAGGAGAAGGAGACGAAGTTCATCCGGCCGAGCTCGGACTGCCCGACCTGCAACCTGCCGCGGGAGATCACCATCCCGAAGAACCACGTGTACATGATGGGCGACAACCGTGGCGAGAGCGCGGACAGCCGCGAGTGGGGGCCGGTCCCTGAGAAGTGGCTGATCGGCAACGCCTTCGTGACGTACTGGCCCCCCGGACGGGTCGGTGGGCTCTAGCGCCGATCGCGCCGAGCGCGCACCTATGATGCGCCGCGATCGTGGGTCAGGACAGCACAGCAGCAGCCGCCGAGGCCCTCGACACTCCGGCAGCTCCGCCGGCGCGGCGCGCCGCGCGCCGCAACCGCCGCCGGCGCTCCCAGAGCGGGCGCCGGCTCTTCGCCTTCGACCGTGACATCGGGGCCCGATGGGTGGCCGGCGCCGATGAGGCCGGCCGGGGCTCCCTGGCCGGGCCGCTCGTGGCGGGTGCGGTGCTCTTCGACCTCGAGCGGCTGACCCTGTCCGACCGCCGTTCGCTCTCACGCCTCAACGACTCCAAGCAGCACACCGAGGAGGCTCGCGAGGAGTTGTACCCCCTCGTCCTGCGGGCCGCGTGCGCGACGGCGATCGTGTCGCGCTGCGTGCGCGGCATCGACTCCCGGGGTCTGCACGTAACCAACCTCGACGCCCTGCGCTCGTCGCTGCAGCGGGTTGCCCGCCCGGGGACCGTCTGCCTCGTGGACGGCTTTCGCGTTCCCCCCTTCGAGCACGAGCAGCGCGCGGTGGTGGACGGCGACTGCCGCAGCGCCGCCATTGCCGCCGCCTCGGTGCTCGCCAAGGTGACCCGGGACCGCTATATGCGCCGTGCGGCGGAGCTCCACCCGCAGTGGGAGTTCGAAGCGAACGTCGGCTACTCAACCCCCGAGCACCGTGCCGCCATCGCGGAGCACGGCGTGTCGCCGCTGCACCGGATGTCGTTTCAGTCGATCGCCTACACGCAGCTGCGTCTGGCGCCTTAGCGAGAACTCCGCGCGCGAGATCAGAACGCGGCCTCCACGTGCTCGAGCGCCAGAAGACCTCCGGCGCGGTTCACGATCACGCCGATGGCATCGAAGCGCAGGGCGTCGGTCGATGGGTACTCGCCCGAGTGCTCGCACAGCCACTCGCGCGCGAGCCTGCGAAGCCGCCGCCGCTTGACCGCTCCGATCCCCTCGAGCGGTGTGGCGGGACCTGAGATGCCTCCGGCCACGCGGGTCTTGACCTCGCAGAACACGAGAGCCCGTGCGTCGGTGGCGACGATGTCGAGCTCCCCAAAGCGCGAGCGCCAGTTGCACTCGACCAGAACGTAACCGGACCGGATCAGGTGGTCGGCCGCAAGGCGCTCACCGAGTGCCCCGACGCCTCGGCGCGGGTCGCTTGTGGGGGTCACGGACATGGGAGAAGACGCTAGGTCGGCCCGTCTGTCCTGTGGGTGACGTACGTGACGGCATCGCTACAAAAGCGCTCGCGACTTGTCACACGAGGGGCGTACCGCGACGCCAAATGCGCGCCTTCGGCGCCTAGCTTGTTCGGCGTGCTCGCAAGCATCGCCACCTTCGCCCTGGTCGGGGTCGACAGCCACGAAGTCACGGTCGAGGTGGATGTCCGGCGCGGCCTCCCGGCCTTCACCGTGGTGGGTCTTCCCGACGCTGGGGTGAGAGAGGCGCGTGAGCGGGTGCGAGCGGCGCTGTTGAACTCCGGGCTCGACTTCCCGATGCAGCGGCTTACGGCGAACCTCGCCCCGGCCTCGATGCGAAAGGCCGGTCCGGGATTCGACCTAGCGCTGGCCGCGGCGGTGCTGGTGGCCAGCGGCCAGGCGCCTTCCCAGGCGCTCGAGGGCACGGCGGTGTGCGGAGAGCTCTCGCTCAGCGGGGCGCTGCGACCGGTGCGCGGCGCGCTCGCCAGGGGTCTGGCAGCGCGCGCGGCGGGTTACGAGCGACTCGTCGTGCCCGCCGAGAACGCGAGAGAAGCGGCTCTGGCCGAAGGGCTTGAAGTGCTCGGAGTGCCCACCCTGACCCGGCTTGGAGACCTGCTTCATGGCCGCTGGCGCCCCGCGGCGGCACAGCCGCGCGAGCGGCAGGTGCGAGACACGGTCGCCCTTCCTGACTTCGCGGACGTGCGCGGGCAGGCCGACGCCAAGCGAGCCCTCGAGATCGCCGCGGCCGGCGGCCACAACGTGTTGATGGTGGGCCCGCCCGGCGCGGGCAAGACGATGGTGGCGAGGCGCCTACCCGGCATCCTGCCGCCGCCCTCGCTCGACGAGGCGCTCGAGATCACCCGCATCCACGGCGCCGCCGGACTCGGCGACGGCGGGCTGGCCGAGGAACGTCCCTTCCGCGCGCCGCACCACACGATCTCGCCGCAGGGGCTGGTAGGAGGCGGTTCGGCCCCACGGCCGGGCGAGATCACCCTTGCGCACCGCGGGGTGCTCTTCCTCGACGAGGTTGCCGAGTTCTCGCGGGCGACCCTCGAGGCGCTGCGCCAGCCGCTCGAGGACGGCTTCGCCGAGATCACCCGCAGCCAGCGTTCGCTCACGTTCCCGGCCCGCACGATGCTCGTGGCCGCCTGCAACCCGTGCCCTTGTGCCCGCCCGAGCGGGGACTGCCGGTGCAATGAGGTCGACCGCGCCCGCTACAGCCGCCGTCTGAGCGGGCCGCTGCTCGACCGGATCGACCTCGTCTGCCAGGCTGAGGCGCCGCCCGCCGTCGAGCTGGTTTCGGCGGGGGCGGGGGCGGAGCGCTCTCCGGCCATCCGGGAGCGGGTGGTGTCGGCGCGCGAGCGCCAGGTCCGGCGCCTGGCCGGCACCGGAAGCCTCTGCAACGCCGATATGGACGGGCGGCTCACCCGGCGCTACGCCGCTCTGGGCGGCCGGGCGGTCGAGCGCCTGCTCGGCTCGGTCGAGTCGGGTGGCCTCACCGGCCGCGGGCACGACCGTGTTCTTCGTCTCGCGCGCACGATCGCCGATCTCGCCGGGCGTGAGCGCATCGGCCTCGATGACCTCGACGAGGCGCTGGCCTACCGGTTGACCTCGGCGATGGGAGCGGCGGCGTGAGCGCCGCCTGCGACCACTGCCTTCGCCGCGGCTACCTGGTGGGGCACCTCGCGAGCAGGATCGCCACGCTTCTCGACGGGTCGCGGCGCAAGGTTCCGGGCCTGCTCTCGCTGGACGATGAGCGTCTGGTGGCGGCGGTGGCCGGCGATGAACCGAGCGATGCGTACGCCTTCCTCGAGCGCTTCGACCCGACCGAAGCTCGCGAGGCGATGAAGGCACGGGGCGCCCGCGCGGTTTGCCGGCACGACCCCTCCTACCCGGTGCAGCTCGGTCAGCTCCCGGACGCTCCTGCTGTGCTCTTCCTGACCGGCGAGGGCGATCTGCACGATGCCGTCGGCGTCGAGCCGGCGGTGGCTCTCGTGGGCGCGAGGCGGGCGTCGGACTACGCGCTGGAGATCACGCGCGAGCTTGGCCGCGGGCTCGGCGCCGCCGGCGTGACCGTGGTCAGCGGCATGGCGCTCGGTATCGATGCCGCCGCGCACAGGGCCTGCCTCGATGGCGGTGGCACCGCGGTGGCCGTCCTCGCGTGCGGCCCTGACATCGCCTACCCGCGAACCAACAGGATGCTGCACGAGCGGATCCGTGAGCGGGGGGTGGTGCTCTCCGAACTTCCGCCCGGCCAGCGCGCCTTCCGGTGGAGCTTCCCGGCCCGCAACCGGATCATGGCCGGACTCGCGGAGATCACCGTCCTGGTGGAGGCCGCCAATCCGTCGGGGTCGATGATCACGGCGACCTTCGCGGGCGGGCTCAACCGCACGGTGGGGGCCGTGCCCGGCCAGGTCACCTCGTCCCGTGCGGCCGGAACGAACGGCCTCCTCAAAGACGGCGCCATGTTCGTCACCTGCGCACAGGACATCCTCGACGAGTTGTTCGGTGCGGGAGTTGACCGCGGCGGGGTTCCGGACCTACACGAGGCGCCGGCGCCCCCCGCAGACGCGGTCGAGGCCCTTCTGCTCGAAGCCGTGGAGGTGGGATTGGGGATCGACGGCATCTGCTCGCACGCCGGGTTGCCCGTCAACGAAGCTCGCGCCGGCCTCTCGCGTCTGGAAGCAGGCGGGTATGTGAACCGTGACGCCCTGGGCGTCTACCGCCGCACGCTCGCCCTCCGGGGGCCCTCCCGCGCGCTCTAGCATGGGACGGGTGCCCGACCGACCCCCTCGCCTCCTGGCGATCGCCGGCTCGGATTCGGGTGGCGGCGCGGGTATCCAGGCTGACCTGAAGGCCTTCGCGCGCTGCGGCTGTCACGGTATGACCGCCATCACTGCCATCACCGCCCAGAACACGGTGGAGGTGGCCGCCGTGCACCCGGTGCCCGGGGACATCATCGTCGAGCAGGTCCGAGTCCTGGCTGAGGACATCGGCGTGGACGCGGTGAAGATCGGGATGCTGGGCGACGTCACCACGATCGAGGCGGTGCTTCGCGCGCTCGATCTTCTCGGTGACGTCCCGATCGTGATCGACCCGGTGATGGTGGCTGAGAGCGGCGCCAAGCTCTTGGACGAAGGCGCGATCCAGGTACTCAGGTCAGACCTCGTTCCCCGAGCAGCGGCAATCACACCCAACCTTGCGGAGGCCCGAGTGCTCGCCGGGGTGGGGGAAGGGCTGTCCGACGAGGAGCTCGTGCGCGCCCTGCATGCGTTGGGGCCCGGCGCCGTTGTGGTCACGGGAGGCCACCGCGAAGAGCCGTCCGACCTCTTCTTCGATGGCAGCGGGCTCGAGGAGATCACGGGCGAGCTCCATCCCTCTGGGGCGGCCCACGGTTCGGGGTGTACGCACTCCTCTGCGCTTGCCGCCGGCCTGGCACGGGGGCTGGGCACGCTCGACGCTGCCCGTCGGGCGAAGGTGATCGCCGCGGAGGCGGTGCGCGACGGATTGCGCGAGATCGGACGCGGCCCTGGGCCCGTGAACGTGCTTGGTATCGGGTGACCGGCGAGGCCCCTGCAAGCGCTCTGGCATAATCGCCGGGCGACCCGGCAGCGTAAAGGCAGTTAGCTGAGTCGCAGACGAGGTGATCGAGATCAAGTTCCTGCGAATGAAACCCGGCCACGGTGAAGTCCTTCTCACGGAGGGGGATCCCCGGGTGCGTGAGGAAGAGGAGCGCCTCGTGGAGGAGTTCCGTAGCCAGCTCGACCAGGGCATGTGGGCCGCGGTGCCCACCGAGAATGCCCGAAGCGGGCGCCGCGAAGCGCAGATGGTGCGCGAATACGCGGAGATCCCGCCCGAAGCCGAGCGGGTGATCTTCTTTCCGCGCGCCGCCGGCGGCTGAGTAGCCGGCCGCGATGCTGCTGGCGCTACTCGTACTCGCTCTGATCGCGGCGACCCTCGCCGCTCCCGTGGTGGCTCGCGCCGTCTCGGGCAGAGCGCGTGGCTTCGGTGACGGCTCGCGCCGGGAGCGCCTCGCGCCCGAGATCGGCTATGACCCCGGCCGCGAGCGCCGTGCCGAGCAGCGCGCTCGCCAGCTCCTGCGCTCCTGCGTGAACGACGAGGAGTGGGGCATGTACCGCGACCTGGGCTTCATCCGCGTGGACGGACGCAAGCGCCCCGGGCGGCGGGCCACGGACCCGGCCCAGGTGGCCGCCGGCCCCGCGCCCTACGCCTACCTGGTGTACCCGCACAAGCCGATCCTGGCCTACGTGCCCGGCAGCGGTCAGCTGCTTTCGGAGTACTGCGTGCAGTTCCCCGACCTCACCGGCGCGGGGTCCACCCGCCTGCCCGCCTCGGACGACGTGCTGGCCAAGTGGATGGCCCTCACCTCTGACGAGAGCCGCGTGATCGGGCGCGCGAACATGCATCTGGTCGGCCGCCAGCTCGACCCCTCGCGCGTACGGCGCGATCTCTGGCGGCTCGCGGAATGGGAGCGCCGCCGCGGCAATCAAGGTTCCGTGGAAGCCCGCCGGGCGTGAACGAGGAGTCGGGCGAGAGGAGCGCAGCCCGATCGGCGATCGGGCGAGCACCGAACGAGGGGCTAGACCTGCGCGCCCGCAGCCGGGTGCAACTCGATGGCCCCGACCGCGCGCCCGCCCGTGCCTACCTGAAGGGCATTGGCTACGACGCCGAAGCTCTCTCGCGTCCGATCGTGGGCATCGCCAACACGTGGACCGAGGTGATGCCGTGCAACTTCCACCTGCGCCGGCTCGCCGAGAAGGTGAAGGAGGGCGTGAGGGCGGCGGGGGGCACCCCGATGGAGTTCAACACGATCGCGGTGTCAGACGGCATCACCATGGGCACCGAGGGCATGAGAGCCTCGCTCGTGTCGCGCGAGGTGATTGCCGATTCGATCGAGCTAATGGCTCGTGGCCATCTGTTCGACGCGGTGATTGCGATCTCAGGCTGTGACAAGACGATCCCTGGATGCGTGATGGCTCTCACACGGCTCGATCTACCGAGCCTCATGCTCTACGGCGGGTCCATCGCCCCCGGCTCGTTCAAGGGCGAGGTCGTGACGATCCAGGAGGTGTTCGAGGCGGTGGGCACCCACGCGGCCGGGAACATGTCCGACTCAGATCTGGCCGAGCTCGAGTCGGTGGCCTCGCCCGGCGCCGGCGCGTGCGGCGGGCAGTTCACGGCCAACACGATGGCCATGGCCTTTGAGATGCTCGGGATCTCCCCGATGGGCTCGTCGATGGTGCCCGCCGAGGAGGGCAAGAAGGGCAAGGTGGCCGAGGAGTGCGGGCGCCTGGTGCTCGACGTGCTCGAGCGCGACCTGCGCCCGAGCGCCATCATCACTCGCGATTCGCTCGAGAACGCGATAGCCGGCGTGGCCATGACCGGCGGGTCCACCAACGCGGTTCTCCACCTGCTCGCGGTGGCCAACGAGGCAGGCGTGCCCCTCGAGATCGACGACTTCGACCGCATCGCCTGGCAGACGCCCCTCCTCGCGGACCTCAAGCCCTTCGGCAGGTATGTGGCCCCCGATCTCTGGCGCGCCGGTGGGGTGCCGCTCGTGGCCGCGCGCCTTGCCGAGGCAGGCACCCTGCACGCTGATGCGATCACCGTGACCGGGCGCACCATCGGCGAAGAAGCGGCGGCGGCGCCCGAGGCCGAGAACCAGCCGGTGGTCAGGCCACTCGCCGATCCGCTGGCCCCCAACGGCGGCTTCGCGATCCTCCGCGGCAACCTTGCTCCTGACGGCTGCGTCGTGAAGCTGGCGGGGCATGGCCGCCGTGAGCACAGCGGTCCGGCGCGCGTGTTCGAATCAGAGGAGGAAGCCTTCGCGGCGGTGAAGGCCAGCCAGGTTCAGGCGGGCGAGATCGTGGTGATCCGCAACGAGGGCCCCGCCGGTGGCCCGGGCATGCGCGAGATGCTCGCCGTAACCGCGGCCCTGCAAGGTGAGGGTCTGGGCGACTCGGTGGCCCTGCTCACCGACGGCCGCTTCTCGGGGGCAACCCACGGCTTCATGGCCGGCCACGTGGCGCCCGAAGCCCCGAAGGGTGGTCCGATAGCGGCGGTGCGCGACGGCGATACGGTCACCTTCGACGTCGAGAAGCGCGAGCTGAACGTAGCCCTCTCGGACGAGGAGATCGCTGACCGGATAGCGGCCTACGAGCCGCTGCCCCCGAAGTACACCTCAGGCGTGCTGGGCAAGTACGCGCGTCACGTGGGCTCTGCGGCGCAGGGCGCTCTCACCACCTAACTAGGCCGTCTCGTGCTCCTTGCTGCGCTCGTAGTCCCCTGTGGGCGAAGAG
>JBBJNU010000190.1:0-3693 GCA_037721005.1 Thermoleophilaceae bacterium
TGAACCAGGAGATGATGAAGTTCTACCAGGAGAACAAGGTCAATCCCCTGGGCTCCTGCCTCCCGCTGCTCCTGCAGATCCCCTTCTTCATCGCGCTCTTCGAGCTGCTTCGCAGCAAGTCGTTCAAGGCGGACATCGCGGGCGCCGAGAGCTTCCTCTTCATCCCCGACCTCGCCGACAAGCTCACGGGCGAGCCGGTGGTGCTCGCCTTCATGATCGTGCTCTACGTGGGCACGCAGCTCATCGCGAGCCTCATAACGATGGTGGGAGGAGACAAGACCCAGCAGCGGATCATGTTCGCGCTGCCGTTTGTTTTCGTGATCTTCATCATCAACTTCGAGGCGGGACTGATCGTCTACTGGATCACCACCAACGTGTGGACGATCGGACAGCAACTCGTGGTCCGCAAGCTCTACCCCAAGCCGCAGGTGCTTGCCGAGACCAAGGGCGCCGACGACGTAGGCGCCTCCAAGCCGGCGCGCGGCAAGCCCGCCTCGGCCAACGGTCAGAACGGGGCATCGGACAAGCCGGCCAAGGGGGCGGGCAAGGCCAAGGCCACGATCACCGGCAACGGAGCCAACGGCGGCGGAGCGGTCAAGGCACCCCCCGGTTCACCTCGCAAGAAGAAGAAGCGCTCCGGCCGCCGCCGGTAGCCGCGCGAAGGCATGGCGGACCAGACAGACAGCGCGGCGCCGGAGGCGGACCTGCCCGACGAGCCGGCGGAACGGTTGCGGGCCGTGGTCACCCGCGTGGTGCAAGCGCTCGATCTCGATGCTTCGGTGGACATCACCGAGAGTGATGACGAGCTGCGCGCAACCGTGAACGGCGATGAGCTGGGCCTGCTCATCGGCAAGCACGGCGCCACCATCGATGCTCTCCAGCACGTGGCGATGCGCGCGGCGCTGCGCGGCAACGAGGAACGCAAGCAGGTGACGGTCGACGCATCGGGTTACCGCGATCGCCGTGAGGCCGCGCTGCAACGCTCGGCCGACCGCGCCGTGGCCGAGGCTCTGCGTTTCGGGCGGGCTGTGGAGCTCGAGCCCATGCGCGCGCTCGAGCGCAAGGTCGTGCACATGTACCTGCGCGAGCGCACCGAGGTCGAGACCCACAGCGAGGGCGACGAGCCCGACCGCCGCCTCGTGGTCTCGCCGGTGGGCCCGGCAGCGCCCTCCTGAGCGTTTCACGGGAAACGCTGACGGCGCTGAGCGAGCGTTACAGCTTGGGGGAAGAGGCGCCGGGCCGCTTCTCGGCACTGCTCGACGCCCTGGCCTCAGAGCCCGATCCGCCCACCACCGTCAAGAACCCGGCCGAGGCGCTAGACCGCCATATCGCCGACAGCCTGTCCGGACTCGAGATCCACGCGATCGCTCGAAGTGGCCGCGTCGGCGATATCGGCGCCGGAGCGGGCTTTCCCGGGCTCGTGCTCGCGGCCGCGCTCCCTGCATCGCGCGTCGACCTGATCGAGTCCGGGCGCCGTAAGTGCGCCGTGGCCGAGCGACTGGCCGTTGCCGCCGGGCTGTTGAACTGCCGCGCGTGTGCGGTGCGCGCCGAAGAGTGGGCAGCAGGCGAGGGGGCGGAGGCCTACGACGTGGTGACCGCGCGCGCGGTCGCTCCGCTCGCCGTGCTGGCGGAGTACGCGGCACCGCTGCTGCGCCCGGGCGGCGCGTTCATCGCCTGGAAGGGAGAGCGCGACAGCACGGAAGAGCTGGCGGGCGCTGTGGCGGCCGAGATTCTGGGCCTCGAGCTGGAGGAGGTTCGGCGGGTCGTTCCCTTCCCCGAGGCCCACGCCCGCCACCTCCACGTCTACTCGAAGACCGCTCCCACGCCGGTCCGGTTCCCGCGACGGCCCGGAATGGCGCGTAAGCGGCCGCTCGCCTAGGCGAAGGAGTTCTTCGTTCGGCGCCGAACCATCCGACAGACAGCGCTTCCGACCGCTCTCGCCTCTACCTTGCGCAGCCCATGGGCACCGTTCTTGCCATAGCCAACCAGAAGGGCGGAGTGGGCAAGACCACCACAGCGGTCAACGTGGCGGCCAGCGTGGCGGATGCGGGTTACGAGACCCTCCTGGTCGATCTCGACCCACAGTGCAACGCGACGGTGGCGCTCGGCCTGCCAAAGGACACCGCGCCCAGCTCCTACGACTGCGTGAGCGGCCACTCGACGATTGCCGCCGCCGCCCGGCGGACACCCTTCGAGCGCCTCTCCGCAGTGGGGGCCACACCGGATCTGGCCGGGGCCAACGTCGAGTTGCCCCGCATGCCCGGGTCGGAGACCCGTCTCCGGGAGCAGATGGGCGCCGTCCGCGAGTGCTTTCTGTTCACCGTGCTCGACTGCCCTCCCTCACTCGGGCCGCTCACAGTGAACGCCCTGGTCGCCGCCGACCGAGTCCTCGTGCCTGTGCAGACCGAGTACTTCGCCCTCGAGGGCCTTGCCGGCCTGCTCGACACGCTCTCGCTCATCCAGCGCGAGCTGAATCCCCGCCTGACGGTCGCGGGGATGGTCCTCACGATGCACGACGGCCGCACGCGCCTGGCCCAGGACGTGGAGCGTGAGGTGCGAGAGCACTTCCCCGATCTCGTATTCGACACGGTGATACCCCGCAACGTGCGCCTGGGCGAGGCCCCGAGCTTCGGGGTGCCGGTCATCCGCCATGCTCCGCGCAGCCCGGGTTCCACGGCTTATATGAAGCTGGCGAAGGAGGTGGCGGCCCGTGTCTGACGCGTGGGCCGATACGGCCTCGGGCCCCGGTGAGGGTTGGGGTGGAAGCGCTGACGTGAAGTCCGGTCAGCGCGGCATGGGCCGCGGGCTCGCGGCAATCCTCCCCCGGACCCGCACCGACGAAACGGGCTTCCGACAGCTCCCTCTCGAGCTCGTGGCGCCCAACCCGCGACAGCCGCGCCGGGAGTTCGACGAGGAGGCGCTGGTGGCGCTCGCGGACTCGATCAGCTCACGTGGAGTGCTGCAGCCGGTCGTGGTGCGCCCGATCGCCGGCGGCACCTATGAGCTGATCGCCGGCGAGCGGCGCCTGCGCGCCTCCAGGCTGGCCGGCCTCGACTGCATCCCCGCCGTGGTTCGCGACACGGAGGACTCCGAGCGCCTCGAGCTGGCCCTCGCGGAGAACATGGCCCGCGAGGACCTCAATGCGGTCGAGGAGGCTCGCGCCTGCGCCATGCTCGTGGACGACCTCGAGCTCACGAAGCAGGAGGTCGGGCGCCGCGTGGGCAAGAGCCGCGTGGCCGTCTCGAACCTGATCCGCCTACTGGAACTGCCGGGGCCCGTGCTCGAGATGATCGAAGCCGGCTCCCTGAGCGAGGGTCACGGACGAGCGATCCTCCAGTGCAAGGACCACGAGGCCCGCAAGCGCCTGGCGGCCGAAGCCCGGGCCGGCGCCTGGTCTGTGCGCGAGACCGAACGCCGGGCAAAGGCCACCGAGGAAGGTCCGGCGGCGGGGAACGGCCACGGCTCGCGCACGCTGCACCCCGACCTCGCGGACGCCCTGGGCGCCGCCGAAGACGCCCTCACAGCGGCCCTCGGCCGCGAGGTGCGAGTGCGCGCGCACGGCGACGGCGCGAAGGCCGAGTTGGTGTTCGACACACCGACGGAGGCGATAGATCTGGCCGAGCGACTGCTGCGCCGCCCAGGAGCCTCTCTCAGCGAAGCGGCTTGAGGCGAGCCCTTCTCTACGGTTAGCTC
>JBBJNU010000191.1:0-3691 GCA_037721005.1 Thermoleophilaceae bacterium
CGCCCGGAGCAAACGGCTTGCGCCCCACGCACGTTTCTTGCTCAAACTCGCAGCGTCCTCACGGAGGGATGCCGCGAATCGCGGTCAGACGGGGGCCGAGAAGCTCGCCGGGTCGTCGTCGAAGCCCGGCAATTCGGCTTCGATTACGCCCACCGCAGGTTCGGCTTCCTCCTCGAGAACCGCAAGCTCCGCAGTCACGGGCTCCTGCGCAACCACCGCGGCCCACTCACGCCTGGGCGCCCCTACTGTGGCCGGCTCGCGCTTCGGCTCGTCGCGCCGGAGCGCCCGCGCCCGGATCTCGAAAGAGTCGAACTCGCCCGATTCGTCGTCCCTGACGAATCGGGCCGGGGGCTGGTCGAGCAGCAGGTCGTCCGCCACACGGCGCAGATCGGGCGCGAGATAGCCACACATCACGTCGCGTAGGAGAGCACGCAGGTGGCGTTCGACCTCGTCCACCAGCGTGCGGGGCGAATCGGAGCCGATGGCGTCCATGTAGTCGTCGCCCGGGCCGTCGCCCATGAGGAAGCGCTCGAGCGCCTGGGCCAGCTCGATGCGCCGCTGCACGCGCTTGCGCTCACCCTCCTCGGCACAGAGCACAGCCACGGCGAGCGCGAGGTTCGCCGACCTCCCGCCGCCGTCGGGGCCCGCTTCGAAGAGGGCCCGGATGCCGAGCAGATAGTCCGAGAGCGCCTCCGCCTCGAAGCGCCGGCCGCACCCCATCTCGAAGCGCGAGAGCGCCCAGGCCACCGCACCGCCGTGGGTCGAGCGCTCGAGGGCCCCGAGGAAGATCGCGAGCTCGGCCTCCTCGCCCTCCACCAGAATCCATGGCTCGCCGCGAGCCGTGCCGGTGGCCTCGAGCTCGAACGGCGCCCAGCGTCCGTCGCCGCTGCGCCGCCAGCCCAGCGAGGAGAGGGCCACTGCGCCCGGCTTCCATAGGCGCAGCCCGGTGAGCAGGCTCCGAAAGCGCCCGAGGGCCTCGTGGGCAGGGGCCGGATCGTCGGGCGTCACGTCGCGGGTGAGCACGAGGAGGGTGTTGGGCTCGCGGCGCTCGTCCTCCGCCAGCGGGTCCGACGCGTCGCCCCAGACAGCCTCGTCAGGAGCGTCGGTGAGGTCTCCGCGCACGAGCTCGATGCCGTCGCCGAGCGCAGCTCGTCCGGCGCGCAGCTCGACGCCCGGCACCGGCACGAGCACCGTGGCGGGCACGCTCTTCTCGAACAGCGTGCGCTCGAGCCCCTCGTACACGCTCTCGAAGCGCTCTTCAGGGAACGTGAAGTCGGTGGCGTCCTCGTAGAGGCTCTCGAGCATGGCCCGCAGAGCGTGCTCGGACTCCTCGCCGCGCAGACCGTTCACGCGCAGGTAGGCAGCGGCGCCGGAGCCCAGCTGGTTGGCCGCCGCCGGACACGACTCGAGCATGCGAAGCCTTTGCCAGCGCTCGGTGATGAACCTCTCCGTGAGGGGCCGGTAGTGGTAGAGCACGGGGCCGCCGCGCGTGCTCCCTCCGTCGAGATCGAACTCGAGCTCGGCGCCCGTGCTCTGGTCATCGCGGAGCAGGCGCGCCGCCTCGAGGGCGAAGCTGCGCAACGAGTCGTGGAGGGCCCGGTTACGCATATGCGCCAGTTCGCCGCCTTCGGCGCTGATCCTGCTCGCGCTCTGGCACCATGACGCAATCGCCACGAGACTCCGCACGTCGTACGCGCAGTGCCGCCGGATGCAGCGCCGTCACGACCCCACCTTCTACTTCGCCACGATGCGCCTTCCGGCGGAGGTGCGGCCCGCGGTGCACGCCGTTTACGCCTATGTGCGCCGGGCGGACCAGTTGGTGGATGGGCCAGACCGGGCGTCCGACCCGGCTGCGCGTCGCGCGCAGCTGAATGATCTCGAGGCCGAGCTGAACGCGGGCCTGGCGGGCGAAGGGTCGCGGGAGTCATGCGTGACCGCGCTGGTGGACGCCGGCGCTCGGCACGATCTGCCGCTGTCAGAGCTCGGCGTGTACATGGACTCCATGCGGGTGGACTGCGGCCCGGTGCGCATGGCCACCCGTGAGGACCTCGAGCGCTACATGAACGGAAGCGCGGCGGCCGTAGGCAGGATCATGGCGCCGCTCCTCGGTGCTCCCGGGGCGTCGGAGAGCTTCGCCCGACTCGGCGTGGCGTTTCAGCTCACCAACTTCATCCGCGACGTGCATGAGGACTGGGCGCTCGACCGCCTCTATCTGCCGGGGGTCAGCGAAGAGCAGATCGCAAACCGCCGGCCCACGCCGGACTTCAAGGCAGCGCTCGCCCAAGAGGTGCAACGCGCCCGGAAGCTGTTCTCGGACTCGGCGCCCGCCCTCCAGGCTGTAGCACCGCGGATACGGCCGGGCATCAGGATGGCCAGTTCCGTGTACGTGCGCGTGCTCGACCGCGTGGAGCGCCTCGACTACGACGTGCTGCGCCGGCGCGCCGACCTCGCGCCGTGGGAGGCCGGACTGGCGTTACTTCAGGCGGCGACGGCGGGCGCGGTTCCCGCACAGCGGTCCGGCAGCCACTCCCTGCCGTAGGAGCGCATGTCATCGATCAGCGGCAGCAGCGCCTCGCCCTTTGTGGTGAGCGAATACTCCACCCGCGGCGGCACCTCGGAATAGGTGTCACGCGCGACGATGCCCTCCTCCTCCAGCGCACGTAGCCGAAGAGAGAGAGTGCGCGGCGAGATGCCCGCCAGCGAGCGCTCGAGCTCGCAGAAACGGCTGCGCCCGGCGGCCAGGTCCCGGATCACGAGGATCGTCCACTTTGCGCAGATGACCTCCGCGGTGGCGTAGACCGGGCAGGTCTCCTCAGACGCCCTGGTTACCGTCTCCGTGGCCACGATCGCCAAGTCTAGCGCGATGCTTCACAGAATGAAGCTTTGGCGGGCGGGGCACGGCCGAGGCGCGATGGCGCGCCTCGGCCTCCCCTCTCTCCCTCGGAACGGCTTTCCTACGGACCGCCTTTACCCACCCAGGTTGCCGAGCAGTCCTCCGCCTCCGCCCGAGCCGCCTGCGGCCATCACCGGGCGGCCTTCGCTCGGCTGCACGAGCACCCAGCCCGCGCCCTGGAAGGCCATCTGCAGCGATTCGCCCGAGCCACGGCCGATGAGGTTCTTCAACTTCACGTCGGTCTTGATCGAGGTGCTCACGCCGCTCGACCAGGTGATGGCCGCCTGGGGGTCGGCGAACGTGGGTGCATCGCCGGTGTTGAGGAGCACCGGAGGTCCGTCGGAGATGACCGCCACCCAACCGGAGCCCTGGAGCGACATGTTGAACAGGCCGCCGGCCATCATCCCGGCGCCGCCGCCCTGCACCTTCGAGATGTCCCAGTCGATGCCGGCGTCGAAGGCAAGCACGTTCTGGCCATTGCAGGTGACCGCGTCGTTCTCGAGCTTGATGAGATGGACGTCCTGCGCCGTGTCGGCCAGGAACACCTCTCCCGTGCCCGTGATCTTCATGAGGCTCGTTCCCTCGCCCGACACGGCCTTCTTGAGCATGCGGCCCATGCCCCCCGCGCCGGCGTGCTCGAAGCTCACGTCGCCCTGGTAGGCCACCATCGCGCCGAGCTTCGACTGGATGGTCACGGCTTCGAGACGAACCTTCAGCAGCTTTGAGTTCTGAAGCGCGAACGCTTCCTGAGACTGTGTCTCCTGGTACTCGCCGAGTGTGCTCTGCACCTGGCCTCCT
>JBBJNU010000192.1:0-3671 GCA_037721005.1 Thermoleophilaceae bacterium
GTGCCCTGGGTGTCGAAGATGTCGGCGTAGAAGAGCTCCTTCGGGCCCCAGACCGCGTGGCGAAACTGCGCGGCCTCGGCCAGGCGACGGTAGGGCGAATCGCCCGAGGGCTCGTGACGGTGGCGTCCCCGGTACATCAGGTAGGTGGTGCCCGCTGTCCGAAGGCCCGCGTCGTCCAGGTATTCGAACACCGTCTTGCGCTCCTGGGTCAGGTGCGCGAGGTTCATGTTGTAGACGGTGTCCATGAGCGAGCGGAACACCCCGAACACCCGCGTAGCGGGAAACGAGGAGCCGTATTCCACGTAACGCTCCTCACCCCGGTGGTACCAGTTCATCGAGGGCACCAGCGACTCCCCGGGCCCGAGCCCGGTGGCTATGGCCGCGGCCGCGACGGGAGTGATCGACGGGAAGGTCGACACGCAGTCGTTCACGTAGACCCCTCGACTCATGATGGCCTCGATGGCCGGGGCCTGGCCGTCCGCCACGGCGCGCTCGAGCTCTACGGGATCGAGCGCGTCGATCACCGCGAGCACCACCTTCTTGGGTCGCTTCACCACCGCAGGTAGCGCGGCTGTACCAGAGGCGGTGAAGCGTTCAGAGTCAACGCAGTATCCGCAGGCCCGCGTACTTGCGCTCACCCTTGCCTCGGCCCCGCACGAGCAGGATCGCGAAGGCGATGAGGGCGAGGAAGGCGACCGGCGAGACGAAGATGGCTACCGCGGCGAGCACCAGGGCGACAACGTCGGCGTAGGTGGCCAGAAGAGCGGCCGGGCCGTCCTCCAGGCGCCGGCGCGCGCGCTCTAGGAGGCCGTCGGTTGCGAAGAACGCGAGCGCCGCACAAGCCACTCCCGCGATCAGCCCCGGGATGGGTGAGTGGTCTCCGGAGGCAAGCGAGCCTGCGAAGAGAAGCGCCCCGAGCACCACCGCGAGCACCGCGGACGCGGTCCGGACCACGCGACGATCGGTACCCGAGCGCTCGGCCACGTAGGCGATCGCAGCAACGGCCACGAGGGCGAGGAGGAAGCCCGTGGACTCGAGGAACTGCCATCCGGAGCCGTCGAAGTCGATGCCCGTGTCCCCGCGGGCGAGCGCTCCGGCCAGGAGCGGCGGGAGGAACGGGCGGACCCCGGTAGCACCGGCGAGGCCGGCGCCCTGGCCGATGTCGAAGACGAGGCTCATGGGTCTGAGGGAGGGTTCAGCTGGCGATACGCTGGACTCCGGCCACCATAGAGGTTCACCGAGGACGCTCCCCCAGGGCGGCGAAAGAACAGCCATGACCCCACCGCCACGACCCCCATCGCGCTCCACGGCGCGCGACCTCGAGCGCTACGCGCGCCTCTTCGCCTCGCGCACCCGGGTCATGAAATCCTCGGCCATGCGCGACCTCATGGCCGTGACCGCCAGGCCCGAGGTGATCTCGCTGGCCGGTGGCCTTCCCGACACCTCCACCTTTCCGAAGGAGACCTTCGCGGCAGTGAGCGCCCGCATAGCCGAGGAGTCCTGCGCGAAGGCCCTGCAGTACGGGCCCACGGAGGGACTCGAAGAGACCAAGGAGTGCATCGCCGAGGTGATGGCGGCGGAGGGGATGCACGCCGACCGCGAGGACATGATCGTGACCACCGGCGGCCAGCAGGTGATCGACCTCGTCACGAAGACGCTCATCGATCCCGGCGACGTGATCGTGGCCGAGGGACCCACCTACCCCGGCGCCGTGCCCGTGTTCCACGCCTACCAGGCAGACGTGGTCCAGGTGGACATGGACGCCGAGGGAATGCGCGTGGACCTGCTCGAGGAGACGCTCGACCGCCTCGATCGCGAGGGGCGGTCGCCCAAGTTCATCTACACCGTGCCCACCTTCCAGAACCCCGCCGGGGTCACGATGTCCCTCCCCCGGCGCAAGCGCCTGGTCGAGGTGGCCGCCGAGCGCGAGCTCCTCGTGCTCGAGGACAACCCCTACGGCCTTCTCCGCTACGAGGGCGAGGCGCTCCCGCCGCTGTACTCGCTCGACGGCGGCGTGTTCGTGATGTACCTCGGCACGTTCTCGAAGATCCTCTCGCCGGGCATCCGCCTCGGCTGGGTGGTGGCGCCGCCGCCCGTGCTCGAGAAGATCAACCTCGGCAAGCAGGAAGCCGACCTGTGCACCTCCACGCTCTCCCAACTGATGGTGCAGGCCTACTTCGAGGGCTTCGACTGGCGCGACTACGTGCACTCGCTCACGGACATCTACCGCGCCCGGCGCGACACCATGCTGGATGCGCTCAGCAAGAGCTTCCCCTCGCAGGCCGAGTGGACCCGCCCGGGTGGGGGCCTGTTCGTCTGGGCCACGCTGCCCGAGTTCATCGACACCACCGACCTACTTGCCCTGGCGCTGCGCGACAACGTGGCCTTCGTGCCCGGCTCGGCCGCATACCTCGACGGGCGGGGCCACAGCTCAATGCGTCTGAACTTCTCCGGGGCGGGCGAGGACGAAATCCGGGAAGGCATCCGGCGTATAGGAGAGGTGATCAAGGAGCAGGTGGCTCTGTACGGCACGCTCACGGGCGAGATGCCCGTGGTGCAGCCTGAGGAACCCGCCGCACCCGAGGCCGAGGGCGGCCGCGTGGTGGAGATGCCGCGGCGCCCGACGCGCAACAGGCGCGCCGGCGGCACATGAGCCGGGTCGCCGTGCTCAAGGGCGGGCGCTCTCTCGAGCGTCAGGTGTCGCTGCGCTCGGGGGCCCGGGTACAGGACGCACTCGAGCGCCTCGGGCACGACGTGGTGGGTATCGACGCCGGCCCGGACCTGATCCGCCGACTGCGCGAGGAGACGCTCGACGCCGCCTTCGTCGCCCTCCACGGACGTGACGGCGAAGACGGCACTGTGCAGGAGCTGCTGGAGATCCTCGGGCTGCCGTATACGGGGTCGGGCGTACTCGGGTGCACCCAGGCAATGGACAAGGCGCTGGCCAAGCACCTCATGGTCGAGGCCGGCATCCCCACGCCGGAGTTCTTCGCCTTCACCCAGACGGCCTTCCGCGAGCTGGGGGCGGCCGACGCTCTGGGGGCGATCGAGGAACGGCTCGATTTCCCCGTCGTGGTCAAGCCCTCGAGCGGCGGCTCGGCGCTGGGCATCAAGTTCGCGCGCGCGGCCGCCGACGTGCCGGCTGCACTCGTGGCCGCCTTCTCCTACGACGCCCGGGTGGTGCTCGAGCGCCACGTGGCGGGCCGCGACTTGGCCGTGTCGGTTCTCGACGGGCCGAGCGGCCCCGAGGCCCTGCCGGTGGTGGAAGCCGTGCCGCGCTCGAAGGACTTCTATGACTTCGAGGCCCGGTACGAGATCGGTCGCACGGATTTCGTGTGCCCCGCCGACCTGCCCGTGGCGGTCGACGCCCGCGCCCGCGAGCTCGCTCTCGCCGTGCACGAGCTGCTCGGCCTGCACGCCTTCAGCCGCGTGGACCTGATGCTCGACGCCTCCGGCGAGCTCTTCGTGCTCGAGGCCAACCCGATCCCGGGGCTCACCGACACGAGCCTGCTTCCCCAGGCCGCGGAGGCGGCTGGGATCGGCTTCGATGACCTGGTAGGACGGATTCTGGAGCTGGCGTTCGAGCGGGCTGCGCCGGTCGCCGGAGCCTGAAGGCGATTGCTTTTCGCGCGAACCGATCGCCTCGGCGCCGAGCCTCCTGGTGACTCCTT
>JBBJNU010000193.1:0-3632 GCA_037721005.1 Thermoleophilaceae bacterium
GGTGCTCGGCCTGCTCGACCGGGTGGGCCTGGCGCGCGAGCACGCAAGGCGCTTCCCGCACGAGTTCTCGGGTGGTCAGCGTCAGCGGATCGGCATAGCGCGGGCCCTCGCACTCGAGCCGAGGCTGGTGGTGCTCGACGAGCCGGTGTCGGCGCTGGACGTGTCGGTGCAAGCCCAGATCATCAACCTCCTCGACGACCTTCAAGAGGACCTCGGCCTGTCCTACGTGTTCGTAGCCCACGACCTCAGCGTGGTGCGCCACGTGTCGGACCGGATCGCCGTGATGTACCTGGGGAAGCTGATGGAGGTGTCTCGGGCGGAGGAGCTCTACCGCAAGCCGGTACACCCCTACACCCAGGCCCTGCTGGCGGCGATACCAGTGCCGGACCCGCGTGAGAACCGCGCGCGCGAGCGCATCGTGGTGAGCGGAGAGCCGCCCAACCCGATCGACCCGCCGCACGGCTGCGTGTTCCATACACGTTGCCCTCGCGTCACAGACGTGTGCCGCGAGATCGAGCCACCGCTCATGCGCTACCCCGGCGGCCACCTCGCTGCCTGCCACCACCCACTGAACGTCTCGCCCGAAGAAGCAGCCGGCGCCGAGCGCTCGGAGCAGAGCCCGCTCAGCGCGGGTGACGCAGCGCCCGAAAGGATTGCCTGACCTCCTAACTCTGCGCGGGTTCCTGCACGGAGTTTGCGCGAAAGCTGTGCATGTGTCACTCTCGCGCTACGCCTTGCACAGAAAGCACGGTCGTTTCCGTGCAATTGGGGAGCGGAAGGGGTGGACGAATGGCCTGCCGTCGCTAATCATCTTTGACAAACGGGGACCGCAAAGTGCGGTCCCCGTTTCTTTTTGCCATGACCGAAGTAGTCGACCTCCTCAAGACCGAAGCCCGGGCACGGGTCTTCTTCGCTGCGCTCGCGCAGTCCTCGCTCGGCACCGGGGCGGCCTACGTGGCGCTTTTGCTCGTGGCTTACGAGCGGTATCCGTCGCCGCTTGCGATCAGCGTGGTGCTGATCGCCAACCTCATGCCGTCGATGTTGTTCGGCCCCCTGTTCGGGGCTCTCGCCGATCGCCTCCCGCGGCGGGGTTGCGTGGTGGCGGCCGACCTCCTGCGCACCGCGGCCTTCCTGGGCCTTGCGATCGTGCCGAGCTTCGAGGCCACCGTGGTCTTCGCCGCGGCTGCGGGCGTTGGGACTGCGTTGTTCGTTCCCGCGGCCCTGGCCGGGCTGCCGAGTCTGGTGGGGGAGCGCCGCCTGGCTTCCGCGACCTCGCTCTACGGCGCCCTCGACGACTTCGGGCACACCGCCGGTCCCGCGGTGGCCGCGCTCATGCTCCTGGCCGGGGGGGCCGAGACAATCATGCTTGCGAACGCCGTCACCTTCGCCGCGTCTGCGCTGCTACTGGTGGCGGTGCCGCTGGGCGGCACCGCTTCTGACCGCGATCCGGCTGGATCGAGCTCCCTGGTCAGGGAGGCGATCGACGGGG
The DNA here is from genome assembly GCA_037721005.1 of Thermoleophilaceae bacterium. Taxonomy (GTDB): domain Bacteria; phylum Actinomycetota; class Thermoleophilia; order Solirubrobacterales; family Thermoleophilaceae; genus JAAYBF01. The sequence continues at coordinate 1,490 of JBBJNU010000193.1, forward strand.
TGCGGGCCACCTCGGGGATGCCGCGGATACGGATCATGCTGGCCGTGTCGTCAGTCGGCCTCTTCTTCGGTGGCGCCTTCAACGTGGCGGAGCTCCTGTTCGTAACGGAGAACCTGGGCGCCGCATCGACGGGGTTCGCGGTGCTCGTTGCGCTCTACGGCGGCGGGTTTATTCTCGGCTCGCTGTCCGCGGCCGGAGGGGGGGAGCCCGATCTGCTCAAGCGCCGGTATCTGCTTGGTCTGTTCCTGATGGGGGCGGGGTTCCTGGGATCGGGGCTGGCGCCTACCTACACGCTCGCGCTGGGCACCTTCGCACTCGCCGGCTTCGGCAACGGCATCCTCCTGGTCTACGAGCGCCTGCTCACCCAGCGCAGCGTGCCCGAGCGCCTTCTCGGCCGCGTGTTCGGCGTAAAGGACGCACTCACCGCCTGGGCCTTCGGGCTGGCCTTCCTGGCGGCGGGCGGGCTCATCGCGCTAACCGGGCCGCGCGAGATCGTCCTGCTGGCGGGAGCGGGCGCGCTCGCGGCGTGGCTCGCGGCGTGCATAGCCCTGAGAGGCCCGTGGGAGCTTCGCCGCGATGGGGGTCTAGACGGCGTGAAGCGCACTCCTCACCAGAACCGACCGGACGTCGGTGCTGGTGACCGTGAGCGGCTCCCCCTGCTCGACGACCTTGACCAGGGCGGCCACGATGGAGGGATCGAACTGGGTGCCGGCGTGCGTGGTTAGCTCTTCGATCGCCTCCTCGGGGGAGCGCGCCTCGCGGTAGACACGGTCGGTCGTGATCACGTTGTAGGCGTCGCACACGAAGACGATGCGCGCGGAGAGCGGGATCTCCTCACCCTTCAGGCCGTCCGGATAGCCGCGGCCGTCCCAGCGCTCGTGACAGGAGCGCACGATCTCGCCGATGTGCCCGAGGAGGCCGCCCACGCGGTCGAGCATGAACTGGCCCTCGACCGTATGGGTCTTGATGAGCTCGTACTCGTGTTCGGTCAAGCTCGCCGGCTTGTGCAGGATCTCCTTCGGGATCGCGATCTTGCCCACGTCGTGGAGCATGGCCGCAAATTCGAGCTCCTGCCGGGCCTCTGGTCTGACGCCCATCTCGGTGGCCACAGCGTCCACCAGTTCGACCACCGACTGGCTGTGGTCGGCGGTGTATTTGTCCTCGAACTCGACCACATCGGACAGCAGCATCACCGTGCCGCGGTAGGCCCTCTGTAGCTCGAGCGCGGACGTGTAACGCTCCTGGCGGTCGCCGGAGAAGAGCTGCAGCAGGTACACGAGGGGCACGACCGTGAACAGCGCCGCGGGCTCCTGGTAGGCGGCGAGTGCCGTGACGAAGGCGATGGGGGAGAGGATGGCCTCGATGCGGGCGGTGCCCCCGAAGTCACGAGCCAAGGCGCGCAGTGGGAGGCCGTCGAGAAGCTGATTGCGCAGAGCCGCCCAGGCGAAGTCGAAGAGCATCTGAGCGGCGAGCGCCGCCAGGTAAATCTCGATGAGGGCGAAGGCGGGGGCTCCCGGGGCGAAGGCGGCCAGGACGATCGTGGGGCCGAAAGCACACCACGAATCGCCGATGCTGCTCATCCACTGGTCGCGATGCCAGGTGCGGTTCACGAGGTCGGGCACCATGGCCACCACGGCGGCCATCCCGGCCAGGGCCGGTACGAGCGGCAGCGGCGCCAGGAAGAGCATCGGCACGAGCATCAGCTGCTCGGGCACGACGTAGTACCCGCCGAATTCGAAGCGCACGCGCGACACCAGGGCGTAGCCCGCAACCAGGGCGAGAAGCAGCTCCGGCTCGATCGTGCGGTTGCTCTCGAGAAAAACCGCGAGCGCCAGCGAGGCGGTGAGGTAGGCCAGGGCAGATGAGCCCATCACCACCCGCTCGCGACGCGTCATCCGCTGAGGGCGACGGCTCCGCGCGTCGCCTACCAGTTGCTCTGCCAAAAGCATGCTGTGTTTGATGTTCGGCCCATGCCTCCCCGCGAGCCCACAGCAGGGACCAAGTGCAGAGGTTTAGGCCTTCAATGCTGCAGAGGTTGTGCAGCATCGTCGCCACCGTGCGGCTTTTGCAGGCTCAAACCCATCGTTCAGGCATAGGTGAGCCACCCGACGAGTCTTCCTATCGGCATCCGTGGACTACACCT
>JBBJNU010000194.1:0-3629 GCA_037721005.1 Thermoleophilaceae bacterium
TCTCCTCGGGTGCGGCGTCGCGAGCGGCCATGAGGCCGCTGAAGCCTATTCCTCTGCGCCTACCGCGCGCCGCAACACGTCGCGCAGCGCGCGTTGATCCTCGGCGGAAAGCCGCGCGATGGCCTCGGGCGGCCGGTAGAGGCGCTCGAGCACCTGCTCGCGCACCTGTGTTCCTTCGGTGGTGAGGGCGATCAGCTTCACGCGGCGGTCGGAGGGGTCGTCGCGGCGTTCGATGAGCCCGCGAGCCTCCATCCGGTCGGTGATCCCGGTGATGTTGGAGGCGTCGCACCCGACCGTGCCCGCAAGGGAGCTCATGGGCTTTTCGGCGCCTGGCTCGAGGCCGTGCAGCATCTTCAGCGCCATCGGCGACATTCCGAATTCGGCGGAGATCGATGGCATCCGCGGCGGGCGCTCCCCGAGGAAGAGATCCATGGCCAGCTGCCACGCCTCCGTGGCCGCGTCTCTCTTGACCGACAGCGCCATCGGCCAAGCATAATCGAGATAGGCAAAGGTTGACAAGGTCAAGTATTAGCCACTAGGGTGCAGGCCATGGCAGAGACCCGTCCCGCAAGCATCGAGGCCGAGGGTCTCGTGAAGGAGTTCAAGAAGGGCCCTCGCGCCGTCGACGGCGTGGACCTCCACGTGGAGCCCGGGGAGATCTACGGCTTTCTCGGTCCAAACGGCGCGGGCAAGTCCACCACCGTGCTCATGCTCACCACGCTCCTGCCACCCGACGCGGGCACCGCCTACGTGGCCGGCTACGAGGTCCGCGAGGACGGTGCTCGAGTCCGGGAGAACATCGGCGCCGCCCTGCAGGAGGCGGCGCTCGACCCGCAGCTGAACGCCCGCGAGCACATGCGCCTCCAGACCGCCCTGCACGGTCTGCCCAAGGCCGAGCGACGCAAGCGCGGTGACGACCTCATCGAGCGCGTAGGACTATCCGACGCCGCTGACCGCAAGGTGAGCGGCTACTCGGGGGGCATGAAGCGCCGGCTCGATCTGGCGCTCTCGCTCGTGCACGGCCCACGGATCCTCTTTCTCGACGAGCCCACCACGGGGCTGGACCCGCAGAGCCGCAGCGCGCTCTGGGAGGAGGTGGAGCGGCTGGCCAAGCAGGAGGGTGTGACGGTGTTTCTCACCACCCAGTACCTCGAGGAGGCGGACCGCCTCGCGGGGCGCGTGGGCATCATCGACCACGGGAAGATCGTGGCCGAGGACACACCCGAGGCACTGAAGGCGGAGATCGGCGAGTCGAGCGTGGAGGCGGTGCCCACCGACCCGGGGCGCAGCGACGATGTAGCCCGCGTGCTGGGTCACTTCGGAGACGGCGACTGCCCGCACCATCTGGACGGCAGCATCGGCGTGCGCCTCAAGGGGGGCAATACCTCACTCGCCGAAGTGGTGCGTGCCCTGGACGCCGAGGGGATCGAGGTGGCACATCTACAGGTGCACGAGCCGACCCTCGACGATGTCTTCCTCGCCAAGACGGGACGCACGCTGGAGGGCTCGCAGGAGGGTGAGTCCGAGGAGGGCGCGGGGGAGCCCGAGCGCCGGCCGGCCGGCGCTACGGCGTGAAGCCGCCGGTCTGGACTCAGATCGCCGAGCTTTCGCGCAGGTCGGTCGTGCGCACGCTGCGCCAGCCCGCGCAGGTGGTGCCCTCGCTCACGTTTCCGCTCTTCCTGCTGGCCATCAACGCCGGCGGGCTGGACGCCGCCACCAACCTGCCGGGGTTTCCCACCGACTCCTACCTCACCTTCGCGCTCGCGGTGCCCTTCATCCAGTCGGGCATCATCGCCGTGACCAACAGCGGCGCTGACCTGGCCACGGACATCGAGAGCGGCTTCCTCGACCGGCTGGCGCTCACGCCGATGAGCGGTGTGGCGCTCGTGGCGGGGCAGCTAGCCGGCATCGTCGCGCTCGGGCTGCTGCAGGCGCTGGTGTACCTAGGCGTGGGTCTCGCGGCGGGCGCCACGCTCGAAGCCGGACTGGGCGGGGCGTTCGTGCTCCTTGCCCTGGCGCTGGTGATCACGTTCGGCTTCGGCTGCATCGGGGTGTTCCTCGCGTTCCGGCTGGCTGACGGCGAGGCCGTGCAGGGAATGTTCCCCGTGCTCTTCGTCACGCTGTTTCTCTCCTCGATGGCCCTGCCCCGGGAGCTGATCGAGCAGGACTGGTTCCGGACGATCGCCACGTACAACCCCGTCTCCTACCTGATCGAGGGAGTGCGCTCGCTGTTCATCGACGGCTTCGACGGGCAGGCCCTCGCCCTTGCCTTCGGTTGCGGGCTGGCCATCTCCGCGGTGTTCCTCACGCTGGCGGTCCTGACCCTGCGCACGAGGCTCCAGCGCACGTGAGCACCCTCGCGCGCACGCGCAGCGTGGCGCTCGCGGTGGCGTGGCGCAACCTGCACAACTTCTTCACCAACCCCGCTCTCTTCATCCCAGCCCTGCTTTTCCCGCTCTTCTTCTTCGTTGCCTTCGCGGGCGGGCTGTCGCGGGTGGAGAGCGCCCCGGGGTTTGACTTCGAGGGCGGCTACACCGCGTTTCAGTTCGTGTTCGTGCTCGTGCAGGCGTCCGCCTTCGGCGGCGTGTTCACCGGCTTCGCCCTCGCGCGCGACTTCGAGTCGGGGTTTGGCCGCCGGATGATGCTCGCCGCCCCCAACCGGCTCGCAATCCTCGCCGGCTACGCCGTCTCGGCCCTCGGACGGGCTCTCTTCATCTGGGTGCTGCTCACGGGCATAGCTCTGGTGGCGGGCATGCAGGTCGGTGGCGACGCCGTGAGCCTGCTCGGTCTCTACGGGCTGGCCGCCGTGATCAACTTCTCCGCGCTCATGTGGGCGGCGGGCATCGCCCTTCGCTTCCGGTCGATCCAGGCCGGTCCGCTCATGCAGACCCCCACCTTCCTGATCATCTTCCTCGCCCCCGTCTACGTGCCCGTGAATCTGCTGAGTGGGTGGGTGGAGGCCGTTGCCCGCGTGAATCCCATCACCGCTGTCGTCGAGGCGGGGCGGGGGTTCATATCGGGCGGGGACGCGAGCGTGCTCCTCGCCTACGCCGCCGCGTTCGGGCTCGCCCTGCTGTTCCTCGCCTGGGCGGTGCGAGGTTTGCGCAAGGCCGAGGCGGCGGGCGGCTGACCGTTTCGCCGCGCCGGCGCGGGGGTAGCTTCAGACCATGATCGATGAGCAGGAGACAGATCCCTCCGAGGAGGCCGGAAAGACCGTCGACGACCTCGAGGACCAGAGCGAGAAGCTCGGCGGGGAGATCGACGAGACCAAGTCCGACTGGGAGTCCAAGAAGGAGTCCAGCGGAGTGCCGGGCGCCGTGCCCGACCCGGACGCAGACCCGGAGCCGGAGACCGACGATGGCTGAGCCGGTCCGCGACGTGGGGCGCGGAGAGGGCTTTTCCGTAGGCCACCTCGACGCGATGGGCGACGGGCCCGGCTTTCGCAAGGTCCGTCGCGAGCTGGACGTGGAGGAGCTCGGCGTGAACGCCATCGTGCTGCCGGCCGGAATGGACACGGGATTTCACTTCCACGACGAGCAGGAAGAGCTCTATTTCGTTCACGAGGGCACGCTCGAGATGGAGTTCGGCGACGGCTCGAAGCACCTGCTCGGCCCGGGGGCGCTCGCGCG
>JBBJNU010000036.1:0-13412 GCA_037721005.1 Thermoleophilaceae bacterium
ACTCAGGTCAGTAGGGTTGCGAAAGGGATGAGGGCAGTCGTGATCACCCAGCACGGAGCGCCTGAGGTGCTGCGGGTGCAGGAGCGCCCCGAGCAGGCCCCCGGCCCGGGAGAAGTGGGTATCGAGGTGGCCGCCGCCGGGATCAATTTCGCTGATGTGATGGCGCGTCAAGGCCTCTATCCCGACGCGCCGAAGCCGCCGACAGTGGTGGGCTACGAGGTGGCGGGCACGGTGTCGGTCGTGGGCAAGGGCGTCGAGCGCTTCACCGCGGGAGACCGCGTTATGGCGGGCACGCGCTTCGGCGGCTACGCCGAGAAGGTGAATGCCCGTGAGACCGACGTGGTGGCCCTGCCCGACCGGCTCTCCTTCGAACAGGGCGCGGCGATCCCGGTGAACTACCTCACCGCCTACCTCGGCCTGGTGCGCTTCGGCTCCTTGCAGGCCGGTGAGCGCGTGCTCGTGCACGCCGCCGCGGGCGGTGTTGGCATCGCCGCCACGCAGATCGCGAAGGCTCACGGCGCTGAAGTGTTCGGCACGGCGTCTCCCGCAAAGCACGATGCCCTCCGCGGCTTCGGCGTGGACCGCGCTCTCGACTACACGAAGAAGGGGTGGGAGAAGGGGCTGCCGAAGATCGACGTGGTGATGGACGCGGTGGGGGGTCCGAGCTTTCGCCGCTCCTACAACCTCTTGCGCCCCGGCGGGCGCCTCGTGTGCTTCGGCGCCTCGTCGATCGTCTCGGGCGAGAAGCGCGACATCGTGAACGCGGCGCGCACGGCCTTGCGCATGCCGCGGTTCAACCTCATCAAGCAGATGTCGCAGTCGAAGAGCGTGATTGGCCTGAACATGCTCACGCTATGGGACGAGCTCGGCTCACTCGAGCCCTACATGAAGGCGCTGGAGGAGATGATCGAGGACGGCACGGTCGATCCCGTAGTGGCGGAGTCCTTCTCCTTCGACAAAGCCCCGGAGGCCCACCGCTACATCGGAGAGCGCCGCAACGTGGGCAAGGTCCTATTGACTCCTTAGGGGGGCTTTCCTCAGGAGGCCTTCGCGGCCTGGCGTTCGCTGCTCACCCGCACCACGTCCCAGGCGAGGCCGACCCTCTCGAGGCCGCCGATGACCATCGCGGAGATGTCGATCTCCCAAGGACGGAAGCCGTGGTGCGCCGAGGTGGGGAACGCGTGGTGGTTGTTGTGCCACGACTCGCCGAACGAGAGCGGCGCCAGCCAGAACAGGTTCCGCGAATGGTCGTTGGTGTCGAAGCGACGGCGGCCGAAGAAGTGGCACAGCGAGTTGATGCTGTAGGTGACGTGATGGAGCAGGAGCATCCGCACCGCTCCGCCCCAGAGGAGACCGGTGAACGCGGCGAACAGCGAGCCGCCGATCAGCCACCCGAGCGCGAAGGGAACGAGCAGGCCGACCGCGACCCAGAGAAAGAAGGTGCGATCCACCCAACGCACCACCGGGTCGGCGATGAGATCGGGCGCGTAGCGCTCCTTCGAGCCGCGCTGGGTGTGGATGAAGAGCCAGCCCACATGGGCGTGTGCGAGCCCACGCAGCACACCCTTGAGCCCGCGCCCGTGGCCCACGTGTGGACTGTGGGGATCGCCCTCCTGATCGGCGAAGGCATGGTGCTTTCGGTGGTCGGCCACCCACGCGGTCACCGGGCCCTCGACTGCGCACGAACCTAGGGCGGCGAACACCCCGCGAACCCACGGCTTGGTCTTGAAGCTGCGGTGCGTGAGCAGGCGGTGAAAGCCCACGGTGATGCCGAGCCCGGTGAGCACGTAACAGATGGCTAGCACCACCAGGTCGTTCCAGTGCAGCGCGCGCTCCCACAGCTGCCAGCAGGCGAGGCCGAGGCCCACGAAGGGCAGTGCCGTTACCAGTCCGGTGGCGAAGCGGTCGAGGGTTTCGTTCGCCGTGGGCTGGATGTCGTCCCTGGCGGGGCGGATCTCAGCCGTCGGCTCGACATGCGTTGTGGCCATGGCGTCTCTATTGCCCTCGGCGCGTGCTCTCTGAACTTGAGAAGCCCTCGGCCTTCGCTCGCAGCCCGATGAAGAAGATCTCGAGCATCGAGCCGTAGAGGTCATGGGGCACGGCCTCCGGCTCGAGAAGGCGCTCGAGCGCCACGCCGTTGGCCATCGCGAAGGTCATTAGCGTCAACTCGTCCATCTCCACCGGTGGCTCGACGCCGATCTCCTCGGCCCGGCGGGCCATCATCTGAGCGACTCGGTCGCGCAGCATGCGATACCGCGCCACGAGCTCGGCTCGGAACTCCTCGTTACGGCTCGCGTAGGCGGCGAATTCGAAGAACAGGCGCTCCCACTCCTCGCTGAACTCGAGGAAGCGGTGGAAGTCAAGGCCCGCCTGACGCGCCTGGGCCTCGGGCTCCTCCTCGGTGCCCAGCGCGCGGTCGATCTCCTCCAGCCGGTCGGCGAAGTTCGCTTCGAGCATCGCCAGGAAGAGTTGCTCCTTGCTCTCGAAGTTGGCGTAGAACGCACCCTTGGTGAAGCCGGCGTGCTCGGCCACCTCGTCGATCGAGGCCCCCTCCATGCCGCGGTCGGAGAACACCGCGGCCGCCGAGGCCATCAGCAACGAGCGGGTGCGCTCCTGGCGTTCCTTGCGAGTGAGGCGCTGCGCTGGCAAGGTCAGGCCGGCGCGAGCACGGCCTCGCGCTGGCCCGCGATCACGCGGGCGCCGGCGCTGGGAGTGAGGGTGATCGCGCGGCGGGAGATCCGCTCGGCCTCGCGCTCGGCCGGCCGGAGATCGAGCTCGGTGACCAGAGCCCGCAGCACCTGCTTCATCTCGAACTGGGCGAAGCTCGCGCCGAGGCAACGCCGTACGCCACCGCCGAAGGGGATCCACGTGTACGTGCCGGCGGGCTGTTCGAGGAAGCGCTCGGGCCGGAAGGCCGCGGCGCCGGGGTAGATGTCCTCGCGGCGGTGGATCAGGTAGATACAGGGAGCGAGTGACACACCCGCCGGGAGGAGGTGGCCGCCGATCTCCATCGGTTCCGTGGTCCGGCGCACGACCAGAGGGAGCACCGGCCGCAGCCGCAGGATCTCCTTCACGGTCGCGTCGGCGTATGGCATCGTTCGGTGCTCGTCCGATTGACTATCGGACTGCGCGCCTCCCGCGTACTCTCCACCGGCAAGAGCCTCGTCACGCAGGCGCTCGAGCTTCTCGGGATGGCGCACGAGGCGCTCGATCGCCCATGCGAGCGATGTGGCGGTGGTCTCGTGTCCGGCTACGAGGAGGGTCATCAGCTCGTCGCGCAGCTCGGAGTCGGACATCGGCTCGCCATCCTCATGGCGCGCCTGAACGAGCAGGGAGAGGATGTCATCGCGTTCCGCCACGCTCGGGTCGAGGCGGCGCTGGCGGATCTCGTCGAGCAGGAGCTCGTCCACCGGCGCGATCTCGCGCTTGAAGAGGTCGAGCTTGCGTATGCGATCCGGGCCGATGAGGGCCACCAAAGCCATCGAGCGCTTCAAGGTAACCCGCTCGAGCAGGTGGGAGAGAACCCCCCGAAGACGGTCGAGGCGTGCTCCCTCCTCGACGCCGAAGACGGTGCGCATGATGATCTCGAGGGTCACGTTCTGCATGCGAGGCCACAGCTCTATCGGCTCGCCGCGCGGCCAGGTGGCGATCTCCTGCTCGGCGATCTCGTACATCAGGTCGCCGTAGCGCTGCATGCGCTCGCCGTGGAAGGGGGGGAGGAGCAGCTTGCGCTCGCGCATGTGTGGCGCCTCGTCGAGCAGGAGCACCGACTGGTCGCCCACCACCGGGCCGAGGATGCGGTTGGCCTCGCCGGCGTGCAGCAGGCGGGGGTCACCGGTGAACACCTGCTTCACCAGGTCGGGGTGGGCGACGAATACCCACGTGCCCTCCTGGGCGATCCTCACCGTGAACACGTCCCCGAAGCGCTGTTGCGCGCGCTGCATGAAGGGTCCGGGCCGTGTGAGCCAGGCCATGGTCTGCATGGGTCTCGGCATACGGGGGCCGGGGGGTAGGGCGGGTGTCTTGATGTCTGTGTCCATTGGCGTACCGAACAGTATTTGAATACCGCGCGGTATGCAAGTTCGGTTCTGTAGCGTGAGACGCAACCAGGGGGAATGAGGAGAGTTGGCTGACGCATCCAAGGCGGTCCTCATCACGGGCTGCTCCACGGGCATAGGGCGCGCGACCGCGGAGCGGCTGGCTTCAGGCGGCTTCACCGTCTACGCGACTGCGCGAAACCTCGAGGCGGTCGCCGACCTCGAGGCCAAGGGCTGTCGCACGCTCGCCCTCGACGTGACCGATGACGAGTCGATGCAAGCCGCGGTCACGACTGTCGAGGAGGCCGAGGGCGCGGTGGGGGTGCTGGTGAACAACGCCGGATACAGCCAATCGGGGGCGGTCGAGTCGATCGACATCGACGAGGTACGCGCGCAGTTCGAGACCAACGTGTTCGGCCTCGTACGCATGAGCCAGCTCGTGCTACCGGGGATGCGCGCCCAGGGATACGGCCGTGTGGTGAACGTGGGCTCGATGGGCGGCAAGCTCACCTTTCCCGGCGGCGGGATCTACCACGCGACCAAGTACGCGGTCGAGGCCATCTCTGACGCGATGCGCTTCGAGGTGTCGAGCTTTGGAGTCCAGGTGGTCTTGATCCAGCCGGGCCTCATCAAGACCGAGTTCGCCTCGGCCGCGGTGGGCGCGCTCAACCGTGGCACCGCAGACGACGGTCCCTACGGCCAGTTCAACCAGGAGGTGGCCGCGACCACGGTCGGCGGATACGAGGGACCCGCCGCCAAGCTAGGGGGAGGGCCCGACACCGTGGCCAAGGCGATCGAGAAGGCGGTGACCGCGGCCCGGCCGAAGGCGCGCTACCCGGTCACCCCCTCCGCGCGCCTGCTGATGGGCCAGCGGGCGCTGATGCCCGACCGCGCATGGGACGCCTTCGTGGGCACCCAGTTCCGCAAGCCGAGGGCATAGGGATGTCGCACCACATGGACAGGCTCACGCCCATCGACGCCGGCTTTCTCGCCCAGGAGCGCGGGGGCTCGCACATGCACATCGGCGGGCTGCTCATCTTCGAGGGACCGGCGCCGAGCCGTGAGGCGTTCGCGGCCCATCTCGAGGCCCGCCTGCACCTCGTGCCCCGCTACCGCCAGCGCCTGTCCGTGCCCCGCATGGAGATGGGGCGGCCGCTCTGGGTCGACGACGAGAGCTTCAACCTCGGCTACCACGTGCGCCACTCCGCTCTCCCGGCGCCGGGCTCGGTGGAGCAGCTGCGGCTCCTGATGGGGCGGATCTTCTCGCAGCGTCTCGACCGCTCGAAGCCGCTCTGGGAGCTATGGCTGGTCGAGGGCTACGAACGCGACAAGTTCGCGATCATCTCGAAGAACCATCACGCGCTGGTGGACGGCGTGTCGGGCGCCGATCTCACCACGGTTCTCTTCGATCTCTCCCGGGAGGGCACCGAGGTTCCTGCTCCCGAGGAGCCCTGGGATCCCCAGCCCGCTCCCGGTGAGGCCGAGCTGGTGGCCAAGGGACTCACGGAGCTGGCGGGCGTGCCCTTCGGTCTCGCCCGCCGCGCATTGGGCGCCGCCACCAGGCCGGCCCGCACGTACGAAGGCGCGCGCGAGGTGGCCGAGGGCCTGGGCGAGGTGGCCTGGGGGCGGATCAGCCCCGCGCCCGAGACGCCGCTCAACGGCCCGATCGGCTCCCACCGGCGCCTGTCCTGGGTGCGCATACCGCTCTCCGATCTCAGAGAGATCAAGAACGAGCTCGGCGGCACCGTGAACGACGTCTTCCTGGCCGCCATCTCCGGCGCCCTGCACCACTGGCTGCGCTCCCGGGGCGTTCGCACGGAGGGCGTGGAGATCCGCTCCGCCGTGCCGGTGTCCGTGCGCTCCGAGGGTGACGCCTCGATGGGTAACCAGATCACGATCATGATCGGTCGTCTGCCGACCTACGCGGACGACCCGGTCGAACGGCTGCGGATCGTGACCGAGTCGATGAAGGACCTGAAGAGCTCGAAGCAGGCACTGGGCGCCGAGGTGATCTCGACCATCGAAGAGTTCGCCCCACCCACGATCTTCGCGCAGGCGTCCCGGCTGCACTTCTCCACGCGGATGTACAACCTCCTGACCACCAACGTGCCGGGGCCCCAGTTCCCGCTCTACCTGCTCGGCCGCGAGATGCTCGAGCTCATGCCCGTCGCATTTCTCGCCCCCGAGCAGCGCCTCGCGATCGCGTGCATGAGCTACAACGGCTGCGTGGCGGTCTCGATCATCGGCGACTACGAGGAGATGGGCGACCTCGAGTCCTTCGCCGACCTGGTCCAGGACGAGGTGGGCGCGCTGCGCGATGCCGCGAAAGCGGACAGAATGGCCGCCGCGCGATAGATCAGCGCCAACGCAAAGGAGAGATGACTTGCCCTACTTCAAGGACGCCGATGAGGTGTACGAATTCATCGGCACGCTGTTCTCCGACCTCGCGGTCGACGACGAGCTGGGCCCGAAGTTCCGCAAGGCCAACACGATCGTTCAGTACCGCTACACCAACCCCGAGTCGGTGATCACGGTGAAGATGATCGACGGAGAAGACGGTGAGGTGGACCTCGGCGAAACCGACCTCGAGCCCGAGGTGGTGATGTCCATGGAGGCCGACACCGCCCACAAGTTCTGGCTCGGCAAGGTGAACGTGACTGTGGCCCTCGCCCGAGGTCAGATGAAGGCCAAGGGGCCCGTGGCGAAGATCCTCAAGCTCGTGCCACTCGTGAAGCCCGTCTTTCCTCGCTACCGCGCGATGCTCGAGGAGAAGGGCCGCGCCGACCTCGTCGAGGCGTGATGCGAGAGGAGCGCAGCCCGATCCGGGAGGAGCGCAGCCCGATCGTCGATCGGGCGAGCACCGCACCGAGTCATCGGGCGAGCACCGAACGAGATTTATGACTGAGGCCGGATCTGAGATTGGTGTCCGCCAGATGGCGGGCTTCAAGGACTTCTACCAGGCGGCCAACGCCACGCGGGTGATCGCCGGGCGCGACCTCCTGGGCTCGACGGGGTTCGAGATGACAAAGGAGGGCGCCCACCGCGTGTGGGTGGTAACCGACGAGATCATTCGCGGGACAGGCCTCGTGGACCGGGTGATCGCCGGGGTCGAGGACGGCGGCCTCGAGGTGGCGGGCGTGTTCGACGACGTGCCCCAGGACTCGTCGACCGACGTCTGTGACCGCTGCGCCGAGGAGGCCAAGGCGGCCGGCGCCGACTCGTGGCTGGCCGTTGGTGGCGGCTCGGTGATGGACACGGCGAAGATCGCCGACGCCCTGTTCACCCACGGTGGCACCGCCGCGGAGTCGGAGGGGTTCTTCCTCATGCCGCGATCCGACGACGGCATGGGCGCTCCGCTGCCCATAGCCCCACTCGTGTGCATTCCCACCACCTGCGGCACGGGCTCCGAGGTGTCGATGGGCGCCGTGGTGAAGGACAACGAGCGCAAGGTGAAGCTGGAGATCGCCGACTTTCCCCTCTTCCCGCGCGTGGCCATCCTTGACCCCGAATCCACGAAGACCCTGCCGCCGCACATAGCCGCCTCCACGGGCATGGACGCGATGACCCACGCCATCGAGGGCTACGTGTCGGTGGACTGGAACCCCCATCAGGACGGCCGCTCGCTCGTGGCGCTGCGGCTCATCCGTGACAACCTCGAGCGCGCGGTGGCCGACCCGAGTGACGAGGAGGCGCGCGGGAACATGCTCGTGGCCGCCTCCCTGGCCATAACGCTCGGCCTCGGCTCGACCCATTCGATGTCGCACCCGTGCGGCGCCCACTACGGCGTGCCCCACGGCGTGGCCAACGCGATCAACATGCCACACGTGATCCGCTTCAACGCCGCGGGCGGCGCGGACATCGCCGACCGCTACCGCGACCTGAACGAGATCTTCGATCTGGACACGGGCGGCTCACCCGCTGATGTCGGGGAGGCGCTGGCCTCCCACGTGACCGAGATGATCGAGCGAATGGGCTTGCCCACGCGCTTGTCTCAGGTGGGCGTGCCCGAGGAGGGGATCCCGGTGCTTGTGGAGGGAGCAATGGGCGACGGGCTTACGCTGATGAATCCCCGCGAGCCCACAGAGGAGGACTACGCGGAGCTTTACCGCAGCGCGCTCTGAGTGCCGCGGGCGGCCACCAGGGCCTTGAGTGTGGCCTTGCCCGTGTGCTGGGGCTTCCAGCCCAGCTCCTTCTCGGCGCGGCCGGTCTTCATCAACACAGGCTTGCGAACGCTGTGGATCCAGGACGTGGCGGCGGGCAGCGGTAGGCGCGACACCACCTCGGCGGTGGCGCTCACCGCCAGCTCCGGTACGGGGATCGAGTACCAGCCGAGGGCGTCGGCCAGGTCCGACATCGTGAGTGTGCCGCGGCCGGCGAGGTTGTAGGGCCCCGGGGGACCCTTGGCCTGCACGCCGGCCAGGAAGGCCGAGGCCACATCGTCCTCGTGTACGAGCTGGAAGGGCGTGCCCGGGTCGGGGATCACGGGCTTGAGGATCGGCAGGGAGGACACGAGCGAGCGCACGGCGTCGGGCATCGCCTCGCCGAGGCGCACGTAGGGGATCTCCTCGAGCATCATCTGCGCCTGCGGTCCGGCCACGATGCAGGGACGGAAAGCGTAGGCCACGGTCTTCGGGTGACGAAGGAGCACACTGCCGAGTACGCCCTCGACCTCCGCCTTCTGCTGGGAGTAGAAGTGCTCGGGTGTCCCGCGGGCCGGAACGTCTTCGTCGAGCCAGTCCGGGTTGTCGGCGTGGAACCCGTAGGCGGCCACGCTCGAGGCGTAACAGATGCGCTGCACGCCGGCCTTGGCCGATAGCTCGAACACGCGCCGCGAGCCCTCCACGTTCAGGTCGCGCGTGGCCTCGCCCGCGTCCAGGATCGCGAAGGCCAGGTGCACCACCACGTCGGCGTCGGCCACCAGGTCGCGCACGCTCTGGTCATCCTGGACATCGCCCTGCACGTAATCGGTCTTCTTCCAGCCCTGCTCGGCAGGGTCGAACGGCCGGCGGGCCATGCCCTTCACGTGCTTCACGGCCCGCGAGCCCTCGAGCGCGGAGACCACGGCCAAGCCGAGGTCGCCGGTGGGGCCGGTCACCGCGACGGTCAGTCCCTGCTTGGCCACGGAGCCCCCCCTACCCAGGAGGCGGAAAGGTGAAGCTTCAGCGCCGGCGTGAACGCCGTGAGCGCCGCGCCGGCGATGCGCTGGGGTTGCGCACTTCGCAGCCGCTCAGCATGTCCGAGCGGTCGGCCTCCACGGTGTCTTCGCCCCCACCGCACTGCACGCGGTCGCGCTTGCCGTCGCGAACGTTGATCTGATCGTCGCCGTCGCCGGTGGCGATGCCGTCGAGACCAGGACCGCCGGAGACGATGTCATTTCCCGCTCCCGTGCGGATGCGGTCGTTGCCGTTGCCGCCCCGAGCGGTGATGTCGCCTCCTCCGGCCACGATCACGTCCTTGCCTGAGCCGCCGAGAAGGGTCGCCCCGTCGGCCTCGGAGGTCAAGCGGTCGTCCCCGGAACCACCGTCGGCCACGTCGCCTCCGCGTGAGGCGTAGAGCTGGTCGCGGCCCGCACCGCCGAAGAGCCTGTCGGTTCCCGCCTGGCCGAAGATCGTGTCCGCGCCGGAGCCGCCGAGTACCGTGTCGTCACCGGCTCCCGCGTAGACCACGTCGTTGCCGGAGCCGGCGTCCACAGTGTCGTCCCCGGTGCCGCCTATCGTGAGATCGGCGCCGCTTCCGCCGACCACACGGTCGCTCCCCGGACCGCCCTCGAGGTAGTCGTCGCCCGAGAGGCCGGACAGCGCGTCGTCGCCCGCCTCGCCGTAGATCTGGTCGGGCTCGGGGGTGCCGTCGAGCGTGTCGGCGGCGTCCGTGCCGCTGAGCGTCTCGGCCACGGCGAGGGTCACGGGCCCGGCGGCCAGGGCGGCGAGCACGGCGAATAGGAGTGAGATGCGCTTCATCGTGCTCTATAACCCGCGAAACCGCTCCCCGATGCGGTCAAGCCGGCTTAAGGCCGGATTCGGGCTCCGGATCCAGGCCCGCGGCGCGGATGGGCGGCGGGGTGAAGGCGGCCGCGAAGATCACCAGGGCGAAGGCTGCTATTCGCACCACGAGCCCCAGCGGGTCGTCGGGCACGGGCTCCCCGAACACGATCGGACCGGCGGCGATCGTGCACACGTTGGCCGCCGCGCTCGTGACTGCTATCACCGGCACGGCCTTGCCCACCTGGAGGCTCCGCGCGGAGACCGACAGCCCGACCAGCGACGCCACGAGTATGAGAAGGGCGAGGGGGTGGATGAGGATCTCGGCGGCGCTGGAGTTTCCCAGGCGATCGCTCAGCGCCTTGATGGCCACGTCCGAAGCTCCCCATATGAGGCCGGCCGAGGCCGCGAGGAGGGTGCCGCCATGATCCTTGGAGCGGGCGCCGAACGCGGTCACGAGGCCGAGGCCGAAGCAGATGGCGAGGTAGACGGTGAGGGCTCCCGCCTGCCAGTGGCTGTGGGCCGAATCGCCGGCCCCCTTGAGGGTGGCGGCGAGCACGGCGAGCCCGGCCGCTGTGAGGGCTACGCCGATCCACTCCCGGCGGGTGACCGTGAAGCCGAAGATCCGGTCGGCCACCACGGTGAGAAACACGAGTCCGCCGGCGATCACCGACTGCACCAGCGAGATCGGCGCCAGCGCCAGCGCCGCTACATGCAGGCCCCAGCCGCCCATGGCCACGACGATTCCGATCACGTACCACTTGGACCGAAACAGGCCCAACGAGCTCCTGATCGGGCGGCTGGCCTCCACGGGGGGCGACTCGACCGCCCCCCGGTGCTTGTACAGAAAGCCGACGATGCTGGCCAGCGCGGTGCCGAGCGAAAGCAGCAGGCCAATCTGGACGGAGAGGTTCATGGCCTCGCGTCAGGTTAGAACGCCCTGCGGGCGGGCTGTTCAGATGGCGTAACCGGGCTCGCCCGGCAGCAGAACCTGCGCCACGCCGCCCTCCACGATCACCCGCGGCTCCACCGGCTGGACCTTGCGCTCACTCGCCTCCTGCAGGGCCTCGGCCACCGACCCGTGCTCGGCCAGCTGCTCGAGATGCTTGATGGTGGGGAACACCAGCATCAGCTCGTCACGGGCGCCGGCGTCGAGCGCGTCCTGGGGGCGCATCCACCTGGCGCCCACGCATTCGCTTCCGTCCACCGTTGCCTCGGCACCGTCGGGCGCGCGGGCCACAAAGAAGTGGGTGTCGAAGCGCACCTTCACCTGTGCAGGGGTGATCCAGCGCGAGTAGCGGTGCAGGTCCGCGTCCCGTGGCAGGGAGATCGCCGCCTCCTCCTCGAGCTCGCGCCGGGCGGTGCCGAGCTCGTCGCCGTCCTCGGCATGAAAGGCCCCGCCCGGGAACACCCACGCGCCGCCCATGAAGCGCTGCTCAGGGTTTCGCTGCACCAGCAGCACCTCGGGCCCCCCGGGAGAGTCGCGCAGCAGGATGAGCGAGGCGGAGTTGCGGGGCACCGTCGCCTCGCCCTCGTTGAGCTCCTCACCGGGCGGCGGCTCATCCACTCGCATCTGGCGCAGCGTACCTCTCGGTTCGCGCTAGATTTCGCTGGCGATGCCCGACGCCACCAAAGCCCAGCAGTGGATCTGCGTGTCGTGCGGGTACGTGTACGACCCCGCAGAGGGTGACCCCGACGGCGGCATTCCCGCCGGCACCGCGTTCGAGGACATTCCCGCCGACTGGTTCTGCCCCGTGTGCGGAGCGCGCAAGAAGGACTTCGAGGTCTACGAGGGGTAGTTCGGGGGGCGCCGGCTCGCCTTGCTGACCGGCGGCGATTGCCGCGGCGGTCAGGTTGCGTTTGACCTTGGGCCGCTCGTTCGCGGGGCTGGGTAGGGAGGGAGAAGATCGGCGTTTCGGGTGGATTCGGGTTGTATATGGCCCCCGATGTACCCGAACGCCGTCCGGTGTCTCCCGAAGCCAGGAGCTCGCTTGATCCCGACGCCCTACCCAGCCGCTGTTCGCCGGCGCAAGAGACCGGCGCACCGAAGCCGAGAGGCAGTGCCGTCCGGGCTACGCCGCGGCGCGCAGCTCGGCCGAGCCGATGCCCGCCGCCACGATCGCCTCGCCCGTGATCTCTAACAGCCGGCGCAGCTCGCCCTCGGCGATGGCCAGCGGCGGCATGAGTATCAGCGTGTCACCGAGTGGTCGCACGATCGCCCCTCGATCGCGGGCCTCGAGGGTTACCCGGTGGCCCATGCGCGCCTCCACCGGGTGCTCCCCGAGGTCGATCCCGCACATGAACCCGCGGCGGCGCACCTCGACCACCTCGGGCAGGGCGGCCACTCGCTCGAGGAGCTTGCCGAGGAGAGCCATCTTCGGGGCGAGGCACTCGAGCGTGCGCTCCTCCTCGAACACGTCGAGGTTGGCCAGCGCGGCTGCGCAGGCCAGGGGATTGCCCGTGTAGGTGTGACCGTGAAAGAAGGTGCGGAACTCCGCGTGCTCGCCGAGGAAGCCTTCGTACACCGCTTCGGTGGCGAGGGTGGCCGCCAGCGGGAGGTAGCCGCCCGTGATCCCCTTGGCCACGCAGAGGAGGTCCGGGGATACCCCCTCGTGGTCGCAGGCGAACATCTTGCCGGTGCGTCCGAAGCCGGTGGCCACCTCGTCGCAGATGAGCAGGGCGCCGTACTTGTCGCACAGGTCGCGCACCGCGCGTAGGTAGCCGGGGGGGTGCACCAGCATGCCGGCCGCCCCCTGCACGAGTGGCTCCATGATCACCGCGGCCACCTCGCCCTCGTGATCGCGGAAGAGATGCTCCATCTGGGCGGCGTCGCCGGGCTCGGCCTCGAGAGTCTCGAACAGCAGCGGGCGGTAGGTCGAATGAAAGAGGTCGATCCCGCCCGCCGACACCGATCCGATGGTGTCTCCGTGATAGGCGTTGCGCAGGGAGATGAAGCGCGTGCGCCTGGCGTGCTCGCCGCCGCGTTGCTGGCAGAGCTGGAAGGCCATCTTGAGGGCGATCTCGGTGGCCGTCGAGCCGCTGTCGGAGTAGAAGCAGCGGGTCAGCCCCTCCGGTGCCAGGTCCACCAGCCGCCGGGCGAGACGGATGGACGATGGGTGGGCGAGCCCCAGCATGGTGGTGTGGGCCACGCGATCGAGCTGATCGCGCACCGCGGCATCGATCCGCGGGTGCCGGTGACCGTGCACGTTGGCCCACAGCGAAGAGACGCCGTCGATGTAGCGCCGGCCGGCCGTGTCGATGAGGTCGGTGCCCTCGGCGCGCTCGATCATCAGCGGCTCTTCGTCGGTCCATCCCCGCTGCTGCGTGAAGGGGTGCCAGAGACATTCCCGGTCATCGCCTACCAGCGCAGCGTGGAGATCCTCGTCCGGTGCTCGCC
>JBBJNU010000195.1:0-3618 GCA_037721005.1 Thermoleophilaceae bacterium
GCCCTTGGAGAGCCCTACTCGTCCCCGGTCCCGAACGGCCCCGGGGCGTCCGAGTGGTCCTCGCTGTCCCACAGCGAGGACGAGTCCTCCTGGGCCTGCTTGGGCTCCTGGTCCTGGCCCCCGTCGGCCTCCGCTGCGTCTTCCTTGTTGTCCTGCTCTCGCTCTGTCATAGGAACAGCTTTCCCCTTTTGCGATGTTCTATCCCTCGTCGTCGCCGGTGCCGAACGGGCCTGGCGCACTCGAGTGCTCCGTGGTGTCCCACAGGCTCGAGGAGCTCTTGCTCGATTGCTTGGGGGTCTGGTTCTGTCCCGAGTTGCCCTGAGCCGCCTTCTCGCGCGGCGTCAGCTTGCGCTCATCGTCGTTTCGATCCATGCCAGGGGTACGTAAGACCCCTCGCCTTGAGATTGCCGGCCACGTAACCCCCGCCCCCGCCAACCACGCCCCCGACCACTCCCACGCCCGCCACGAGCACGGCGATCCGCAGGCGCCGGCCAAGCTTGTCGAAGCGCATGATCCGCCAGCCGTTCTCGCGAGCGATGCGCTCGAGCTCCGAGTCGGGGTTCACGGCCACGGGATGCCCGACGGCGCTCAGCATGGGCATGTCCGACTCGGAGTCCGAGTAGGCATAGGACTCGCTGAGGTCGATGCCCTTCTCGGCCGCCACCTCGCGAATCGCCGCGGCCTTCCCGCTGCGGTAGGTGAACGGGCCTCCGGGCTCGCCGGTGTACACGCCGTTCTTGATCTCCGAGCGCGTGCCGATCCCGCCGTCGAACACCAGCACGTGAGCCATCAGCTCGGCCATCTCATGCGAGGCGGCAGTGACGATGTAGGCCGGGCGCCCGGCGTCCTGGTGGTCGTAGGCCGTGCGAAGCACCTCGGGGTACACCCGCGGCAGCACGCCCCCGAGCACGGCCGGGCCCAGTCGCTGCAACTCCTTCACGGGCACACCGGCGATCGACTCGAGGATGCGGTCGCGGATCTCCTCGCTGGCGGCGTCCGTCGAACCCTGGAGGCGGAACTTCACGTTGGCCATGAGGTCCTTCCACAGCTCGCGCCGGCCGATCATGCCGCTCCGGTAAGCCGCCCGGGCGAAGTGGACCCCGGATGACCCCTCGATCAGGGTCTTGTCGAGGTCGAAGAAGGCGGCGCCCCCTGACGGACCCGGCAGGGAAGCCGGCTCCTCCGCTTTGCTCTGCCCGCTCAGGCTCCGTTCACCTCGACGATTACCGCGTCTCCCTGTCCGCCGCCGGAGCAGATGGCCGCCACGCCGAGTCCCCCGCCGCGGCGCTGGAGCTCGCGCACGAGCGAGGCGAGGATGCGCGCGCCCGAGGCGCCGATCGGGTGGCCGAGCGCAATGGCTCCGCCGTTCACGTTCACTTTCTCCTCGTCCACGCCAAGCATGCGCATCGAGTTGATGGCCACCGAGGCAAAGGCCTCGTTGATCTCGAACAGGTCGATGTCCTCGATCTTCAGTCCGGCCTTCTCGAGCGCGAGCTTCGTCGCGTTCGCGGGCGTTCGGGCGAGGTAGGGAAAGTCATCGGCCACCGCGGCCTGGCCGACGATCGTGGCCATCGGCGTCTTGCCCTGGGCCTTCGCCCACTCCTCGCTGGCCAGCACGAGGGCACCGGCGCCGTCGTTCACGCCCGGCGAGTTGCCGGCGGTGTGGGATCCCTCCTTGCCGGTGAGCCCCGGCAGCTTGGCCAGCGACTCGAGCGAGGACTCGCGGCGCGGAGCCTCGTCGATCTCGACGACGGTCTCTGACTTCTTCGACTTCACCGTGACGGGCACGATCTCGTCGGCCAGCCGACCCTCGTCGGTGGCCTGCACTGCCAACTCGTGGCTACGGAGGGCGTACTTGTCCATGTCGGGCCGGGTGATCTCGAGCTCGTCCCCGACCTCCGTGGCCTCGTCGAACATCTGGCGGTCGCTGAACGGGTTGGTGAGCCCGTCGTGCACCATCGAGTCGAGCATCTTGGCGTCGCCCATCCGGTAGCCGAAGCGGGCCTTTTCGAGCATGTACGGCGCGTTGGACATGGACTCCATGCCCCCGGCCACGCCCACCTCGAGGTCACCCGCCCGCACGGCCTGGTCGATGATCCCGGCCGAGCGGATGCCCGATGCGCAGACCTTGTTCACGGTCTCCGACGACACCTCCTTGGGGATGCCGCCCTTGATCTGCGCCTGGCGCGAGGGCACCTGGCCCTGACCGGCCTGCAGCACCTGGCCGAACACCACGTGCTGCACCTGGTCGGGCGCCACACCGGAGCTCTCGAGGGCGCCCGCGATCGCCTGGCCGCCGAGGTCGGTGGCGCCGAGCGAGGCGAGGGAGCCTCCCATCTTTCCGAACGGGGTACGAGCGGTGCCGAGGATCACGGTCTTGGGCATACGGGTCTGTTGTCTCCTTGAGGTTCCGGGGGGCCTCAACTCTAAGGGAGGGGCCCCTGCACGGCCTCGGAGAGAACTCCCCGGCCCTAGACTGCCGCGCCATGCCCGACATCACCGTGAGCGCCCGCAGCGGCGCACCGCAGGACACCGCCGCCGACACTCGCGTCGTGCCGCTTTTCGAGGGCGAGCAGCTCGCCGAGGCCCACCTGCAGGAGCTGGTGTCCCTCGGCGAGGCGAAACCGGCGTTGCGGAAAGTGGCCCTCGAGCACGAGGCCGCTCCGGGTGGCGGCCGGCGGCGGGTGCTCATTGCGGGTCTCGGCAAGCGCGATGAGCTCGATTCCGAGAAGACGCGCGTGGCCGCCGCCGCGGTTGCGGGGCGGGCCAAGGAACTCGGCGCCGTTTCGCTCTCGTGGGCGACGGTTCCCGGCGTGGAGGCCGCGCTCGTGGAGGGCACGCTGCTGGCGCTCTATTCCTTTGATCGCTTCAAGACGAAGAAAAAGGACGACGACGAGGACTCCGGCGGCATCGAGTCGCTCGAGGTGACCGGCGACGGGGTGGACGAGGCCGAGGTGTCACGCGGGCGCGTGGCCGCCGTGGCCCAGAACGCCGCTCGCGATCTGCAGAACCTTCCCGCCAACGTGGCCGACCCCGCGTTCCTCGCCGGGCGCGCGCAGGAGATCGCCGACGGTCACGACAGCCTCGAGCTGGAGATCCTCGAGCGCGAAGCCATCACCTCGCTCGGCATGGGCGCCTTCGCCGCGGTGGCGCAGGGCACCCCCACCGAGCCGCGGATGATCGTGCTGCGATACCGCGGGGGCGAGAACGGTGAGCACCTGGGCTTCGTGGGCAAGGCCGTGACCTTCGACACCGGCGGCATCTCCCTCAAGCCCGGGGCGAAGATGAGCGAGATGAAGTTCGACATGTCCGGCGGCGCCGCCGTGCTCGAGGCGATGAGCGCAATCGCCGCGCTGAAGTTGCCGGTCACGATCACCGCCGTGGTGCCCGCCACGGAGAACATGCCCAGCGGCCACGCGATGAAGCCCGGCGACATCGTGACGGCGATGAACGGCAAGACGATCGAGGTCAACAACACCGACGCCGAAGGCCGCCTGATACTTGCCGATGCCCTCTCCTATGCGGTCGAGCAGGGCGTGGAGCGAATCGTGGACCTGGCCACGCTCACCGGGGCGATCATCGTGGCGCTCGGCTCCACCCACGCCGGCCTCTTCTCCA
>JBBJNU010000196.1:0-3582 GCA_037721005.1 Thermoleophilaceae bacterium
GGAGAACCTCGATGCGGTGCTCGAGCGATCAACGATCGCCCTGCGCTCCTCACGTCAGGCCACGACGCGCAGGTGGCGGTAGGGCCGGGCGCGAAGATCGCGCACCACGGCGTCCACCAGGCGCTCCTCGTCGCGCACCTGACCGTCGGTTACGGCCCCGATCAGGGTGCGCTTTCGCTCGAGGAGCTCGGCCATCGTCTCGTCGATCGTGTCGGGAGCCAGCAGGTACCAAGCGGTGACTGCGCTGTCCTGGCCGATCCTGTGCAGGCGGTCCTCGGCCTGGTCGTGGCGAGCCGGAGTCCAGTCGAGCTCGAGAAAGGCCACGTTGGACGCTCGGGTGAGGGTGATGCCCTGCGAAGCCGCGCGCATCGAGCACACGATGAGCTGAACGCCGTCTTCACTCTGAAATGCGTCGATGGCCTCCTGGCGCTTGGGGCCTGAGTCCGAGCCCAGGATGTGGGCGGCATCGGGGAAGCGATCGAGAACCGCGCGCTGGGTGGCCCGGTGCTCGGCGAAGACCACGAGCGGCTCCCCCGAGGCGAGGAAGTCGGAGATCCACGCGAGCGCAGTGGGCAGCTTGCCGCTCGCGGCGAGCTGACGCAGCTGGTTGAGACGCACGAGCTGCTCCGCGCGCAGAGCGGCCGCCACCTTGGCGTCGATGGAGCGCAGGTCGAGCGGCAACGACTGCAGCCAGGCGATCACGTCGGACTCCGCCAGGCGGTAGTCCTTTTCGTTCGAGAGCAGCACCGGCACGGTCTCCTGGCGCTTGGCCGGCAGCTGGGGCAGCACCTGCTGCTTCGTGCGCCGCACGTAGCAGTGGGCGCGCAGGTTCCAGTGCAGCCGGTCGTCGCTGGCCGCGCGCTTGAAGCGCCGGGTCAGGCGCGCGCCGCTCCCGAACTCCTTGAGGCGCCCGAGCACTCGCAACTGGGCCACCAGCTCCTCGGGACGGTTGAGGATCGGCGTGCCGGTGAGCGCCAGACGCAGTGCGTCCTCGGGAAGGGCCTGCACAAGCTCGAGCGCGGCCTTCGTGCGCTGGGCCCCGGGGTTCTTCACGTAGTGGGATTCGTCGAGCACGAGAGCCTTCGGCTCGAGCGCGACCAGAGCATCGGAGTGGGCCTCGAGGATGTCGTAGTTGAGAACGGTGAGGTCGGGCGTGGCGGCCGGGGGCTCTCGCCGATCGCCTCGCCCTTGGACCACGTGCACCGTGCGCTCCGGAAGCCAGCGCCCGGCCTCGCGCTCCCAGATCAGCTTCATGCTCGCCGGGCACACCACGATCGCCGGAAAGGCATCGTCGGCCTCGAGGGTGGCCAGGGCCTGCACCGTCTTGCCAAGGCCCTGCTCGTCGGCGATGAACGTCTGGCGCTGTTCGAGCGCGTAGCGCACGCCGGCGCGCTGGAAGGGGTGCAGCACCCCGCCCAGGCCGAGGTCGCGAAGCTCGGCGTCCTCGGCGTAGGAGAGCGCCACCGTTGCGCTCGCCCGTTCGAACTCAACTCGCAGCTCCTCGAGCACCTCACGCGCCGGCGTTTCGACCGTCACCTGCGGGTGTGACTTCGCGAAAGCGAGGAGCTGCTCCGCCATCGCCGGGTCGGCCGGCACGGCGACCGCCGAGCCCGAGTCACGCCGGAAATAGCGCCCGTAGCGCTCGGTGCGCCGGGCCTCAGAGAGCTTGGCGAAGTCGGTGGCGGGTCCTGAGTCCCACACCGTGCTCAGCACGAGCTGAGGCTCGCCGTCGTCATCGACCTCGTAGGCGAGCTCGGCCGGCGCGGGGGCCCGCCCAGCGCGCAGCTCTCGCGCGCACGCGCGCGCGGGGTCATCGAGATCGGCCCCCTTCAGATTCTGGAGGCGCTCTGCCGTGTCGGCGTCGAACGCCACGAGCAGCAGGTGCCCGTCACCCGGCTTATGGCCTTCGGGCAGCTCGTCGGGCTCGTCACCGGACAGGGTTCGCACCACGAATGTGCCTCTGCCGTCCTGGGCGCTCACGGAGACGATGCCCCGCCAGCGGTGAGAGTCGCTCATCCAGGCCCTCACCTCGGGAGCGGCCACAAGGGAGGGAAATTGCGCCAGCAGCTCCCCCAGGGCCGGACCCACGCGAGGGTCGGCCGGCACCCGCCAGTGGCGCCGGCGCCAATCAAACCAGCGGCCCGGCAGCTCCTTCACCGCGGCGTTGAGCTCGTCGTCGCGCGGGAAGGCAAAGACCAGCTCGGCGTCACGCGTGCCGTCGCCGCGCAGGGTGACCGAGCCGAGCGGCGGCGCATCTTGGTTGGTGACCGGCTCAGACAATGACCGACTGAGGGTAGTGGCATGCCCGACGGAGCCCCGCGATCGCGCCCTCTAGCCTCACGGGTCGCCCATGGCCCTCCGAGAAGACCTCCGCAACGTGGCCATCGTGGCCCACGTGGACCACGGTAAGACCACGCTCGTTGACGCCATGCTCTGGCAGTCGGGCGCCTTCCGGGCCAACCAGGACGTGAACGTGCGCGTGATGGACTCGATGGATCTCGAGCGCGAGAAGGGCATCACCATCCTCGCGAAGAACACTGCGTTTCAGTACTCCGGCGTGAAGCTCAACATTGTCGACACGCCCGGCCACGCCGACTTCGGAGGGGAGGTCGAGCGAGGACTCACGATGGTCGACGGCGTGCTGCTGCTGGTGGACGCCTCGGAGGGCCCGTTGCCCCAGACGCGCTTCGTCTTGCGCAAGGCGCTCGAGGGCCGGATGCCCGTGATCCTCGTGGTGAACAAGGTCGACCGCCCCGACGCCCGCATCAAGGAGGTGGTCGACGAGGTGTACGAGCTGTTCCTCGACCTCGACGCCGACGAGGAGCAGATCGAGTTCCCCATCGTCTACACCAACGCGAAGGCCGGCTGGGCCTCGCTCGAGGAGGGCGCGGAGGGCACGGACCTCGCGCCGCTGCTCGACCTGCTGCTCGAACGCATCCCCGCCCCGGAGTACGAGCCCGAGCATCCGCTCCAGGCGCACGTGACCAACCTCGACGCCTCCCCCTACGTGGGCCGTCTGGCGCTGTGCCGCGTGCGTAACGGGACCATCAAGAAGGGTCAGCCGATCGCCTGGTGCCGGGCCAACGGCGAAACCGAGCGCGCCACCGTGTCCGAGCTCTACATCACCGAGAACCTCGACCGAGTCGACGCCGCCGAGGCCGGCCCGGGCGAGATCATCGCCGTGGCCGGACTGCCCGACGTGACGATCGGCGAGACGCTTGCCGACCCCGATGACCCCCGGCCGCTGCCTGTGATTATCGTCGACGAGCCCTCGCTGAGCGTGATCGTGGGTATCAACACCTCTCCCCTCGCGGGCCAGGACGGCTCGAGGCTCACCGCCCGCCAGGTCAAGGACCGTCTCGATGCGGAGCTGATCGGCAACGTGTCCATCCGCGTGAACGACACCGAGCGACCCGACGCCTGGGAGGTGCAGGGCCGCGGAGAGCTGCAGCTGGCCGTGCTGGTGGAGCTCATGCGCCGCGAGGGCTTCGAGCTCACGGTGGGCCAGCCCCAGGTGCTCACGCGGGAGATCGACGGCAAGGTGAACGAGCCCGTCGAGCGACTGGCCATCGACGCCCCCGA
>JBBJNU010000197.1:0-3575 GCA_037721005.1 Thermoleophilaceae bacterium
TCTGACTCCTTGTTGCGCCCCCGCCCACGCAGATCCTCGAGGGTGATCACATCGGGAGCGGATTGGCTCGTTCGGTGCTCGTCCGATCGGCGATCGGACTGCGCTCCTCTCGCATTATCTACAGCGTCGAACACGATGATGTGCTCGAGGTTGGGCAGCCGGTCGGCTACCTCGCGGATCTTCGCGAGCTGCTCGGCGTCCTCGAGGAAGACGGCCTTGGACTCGGAGTGCTCGAGCACGTAGTGGCACTCGTCGGCGGAGTTGGTCTGGTACACCGACACCGACACTGCGCCCGTCGCGAGAATCCCGAAGTGCGCGTAGGTCCACTCGGGGCGGGTGTGCGCCACGATGGCCACCTTGTCTCCAGGCTCGAGACCGAGGTCGATGAGCCCGAGCCCGGTCTCACGGACCGCCTTGCCGAACGCCTCGTAGGGCACGTCGACCCACTCGCCGTCGACCTTGTGCTTGAGAGCCGTCTTGCCGGCGTACTTGTCCGCGGCAAGCGCCGCCATGTCCGCCATGGTCTTCGAGCCGGTGCCCGAAGCCGCCGTTACCGCTTCCATTCGTTCTCTCCTCCGGTCCGCTCGTGGGCGGCGGAGTCTACGCCTGGGTCACCGACGGCTGACCTTCGACTCCTTCAAGGAGGAAATGAACAGCGTCTTGTCGATCCGGCCCTGAAAGATCGGCACGCCCAGCTCGACGCACTTGGTGATCACCTCCCGCCTGTGCATCCGGACTTCGCGTCCCAGCTCGGTGGGCGTCAAGTGGATCGCCATCGCGTGTGCTCCTCCTCATCGCTGAACAGGTTGAGCCAGATTACACCGGGTTGGGGATGTCAACGAAGTGGTGATCGATCCCAAATTCCGCGGCCAGCAGGTCTCCGAGGGCGCGCACCCCGAGGGTCTCCGTGGCGTAGTGGCCGCACCCGAGGAAGTGCAGGCCGGTCTCGCGAGCGTCGGCCATCACGTGCTCGGCGGGCTCGCCGGTGAGCAGGCCGTCGAGGCCCTGCTCCACCGCCTCGCCGAGCGTGGACGCGGCGGCTCCCGAGACGATGCCCAGCGCGCGTACGGGGTCGGGTCCGGCGTTGAAGTGCAGCGGCTCCTGGCCGAAGAGCGTGCGACAGCGCTCGAGCAGGGTGGCCACCGGCACGCCCTCCTCCGAGCGCCCGACGAAGCCCACGTGCCGTCCCTTGAAGAGACCGAACGGCTCCGCTCGCTCGAAGCCGAGCGCCTCACACGCGAGCGCGTTGTTTCCCAGCTCGGGATGGGCGTCGAGGGGAAGGTGGTACGCCACGAGGGAGAGGTCGGCCTCGAACAACGCCTGGAGGCGGCGCTTGGCCTTCGGGTCGATCGTGCGGGGGAGGAAATCCCATAGGAGCCCGTGGTGACAGAGCACGACCTCCGCCCCGATGTCCGAGGCTCGCTCGAACAGCTCGAGCTGAGCGGTGACTCCCGTGACTACGGCTTGAACTTCGCCGGCGCCGGGCACCTGCAGCCCGTTGGGCCCAAGGTCGTCATAGCCGCCGGGATCGAGAAGCGCTTCAAGGCGAGCGACTATGTCGTCCAGGCGGGCCACGCCCGGGAAGCTATCCGGGTGGGGGCGGGTTTCCTTTCTCCCCGTTTCTGGGTAGATAAGCCTTCCGCCGGGGACTCGCGAAGATCGTGGAGGTAGGTCAGGGGTGATTGGCGCTCCGTACGCACAGGGCAGAGCAGGAGAATTGACCGAGGGATCGCTCGTCGACGCTGTGCGCCAGGGTGAGGACGAGGCGTTCGGGGAGCTCTACCGCCGCCACCAGCCCGAGGTCGCCCGCTTCGTCCGGGCGCGGATACGCGACCAGGGCCGCGCGGAGGACGTGACCCAGGACGCATTCCTGTCTGCTCTGCGGCGCCTGCGGAAGACCGACGGCGATGTCGCCTTCCGCCCGTGGATGTTCGAGATCGCGCGCAACGCGACCATCGACTGCTACCGGAGATCGAGCCGCACCGAAGAGGTGTCGATCGACGCGGACGCGATGCAGGCAGCCGATGCCGGCCGTCTACCGGGCGGTCCTCAACCCGAGCTTTCCCTGGTGACCCAGGAGAGCATGGCCTCGCTGCGCGAGGCCATGCACGAGCTGTCGGACGTGCATCGCCGCGCGATCGTGCTGCGGGAGCTCGAAGGGCGCTCCTACCGGGAGATCGGCGCCCGTCTCGACCTCGGCCAGGCAGCCGTGGAAAGCACGCTCTTTCGCGCGCGGCGCAGCCTCGAACGTGAGTACACGGAGCTGGACAGTGGGCGCCGCTGCCGGCTCGTGGGCGCGGCCATCGGGCGCCTGGCCGAGGGCCTCGAGTCCGACCGCGACCGGCAGCGCCTCGACCGTCACGCTCGCCGCTGCTCGTCCTGTCGCCGCCGCGCTCGCACGCTGGGAGTCGAGCCGATGCTAGGCCGGCGCGCCGTAGCGGCCCGAGCCGCGGCGCTGATGCCGCTGCCCGTGTTCCTGCGCCGACGCTTCGTCCAGGACGCGGCGGCGGCCGGCGACGCAGGTCATGGCACGAGCGCTGCCCTCGCGCCGGCCGTCGAGGTGGTCTCGGGCGTGGGCGGCAAAGCTCTGGCGCTTCTGGTGACGGCGGTGTTCGTGGGCGGGGGAGGAGCCACGCTCGGCGGCGCCGGACCACTGGCGCCCGCGGGGCAGCCCCAGCTCGCGCCCGCGGTGACTCCGGCGTCCGACACGGCACCGGGCGATCCAGCCGCGCGCGACAGGCCGTCGACCGATCGTGCGCCTCGGCCCGCCCCCGCGGAGGCGAGCACACCGGAGGCCCCCGAGGTGCCTCGCGACGCGGACGCGGGCCTCCCTCGCCGTGCGCGGCCACTGGACCCCGCCCCGAGAACGGTCACGCCGGAACCGGCCACAGAGCCTGGCCCGTCCTCTCCTGCTGCGCCGGATGCTCCTTCGGCGGACGTGCCCGACGTTCCCGGCGCCCCATCCCCACCCCGGCCTCCGTCGGCGCCTGGGGTGCCCGACGCGCCGCCGAGCCCCTCGGAGGCAATCACGTCCGCGCCCGTGGAAGCTGTGGGCAGCGCGGTCGCGCGGGTACAGGGCTCCTAGCCCCCGGCGGGTACGCTGGGGCCGCCATGGCGTCCGGTAAGCGCAAGACACCCTCCGCCGGCGCGGCCGGCGGGGACTCCTTCATCGAGTCGCTGATGGATACGAGCCTCTACTCGATGGGAGCCTTCTTCTCCGACGAGCATCCCGACCTGGTGGACGAAGTGATCGCCCAGAGCGAGGCGATCGAGCAATCCGGCATCCGGGCCTACGCGGATAGCCACGATCTGACCGCGGAGGCCTGCTTCGAGACCCTCCTGACCGGTCTCGCCGTGCGCTACTACAACGCAGTAGCCGCCTGACGAACGAGGCTCTCAGCGGGAGGCGCGCAGCCCGATTGCGGGAGGAGCGCAGCCGATCGCTGATCGGCGAGCACCGCACCGATTCACCGGGCGAGCACCGAACGAGGCTCTCATCGGGCTGCCGAGATTTGAACTCGGGACCTCTCCGACCCGAACGGAGCGCGCTACCAGACTGCGCCACAGCCCGTGGC
>JBBJNU010000198.1:0-3563 GCA_037721005.1 Thermoleophilaceae bacterium
CAGGTCGGCGTCCATGACCGTCGCATAGCCACCGCGCGCGTGGGAGAGGGACGTGCGCACGGCCGCCCCCTTGCCGCGATTGGCCGCGTGGAAGAAGACGCGCACCTCCTCGGGCCATTCGCGGTGCTCGAGCAGCTCGCGCGTCCCGTCGAGCGAGCCGTCGTCTACGATCACGAGCTCGCGCCGCAGGCCGGGGAGATCGGTTTCGAGCATCGCGGCGATCGCCCGCTCGACGGTCTCGCGCTCGTTGAACACGGGAACCAGGATCGAGAGCAGCGGTGGTTCTTCTGTCATGGTTGGGCTGGCCGGCGTGCGTGCGCGACGAGGCTGAGGCCGACTCGAGGCCGCAGCGCCCGCTCGAGCGGGCGCCACGCTACGAGGGCCTGATCGTAGGCGGCCAGCGATCCGGCGCCGATGGCGCGGGCGCCGCGCAGGCTCGAGAGCCACCAGCCGGGGACTCCCAGCAGGTTGAAGGAGTAGATGTCCTGCACCTCGAGCCCGGCTCGCGTCAGGAGCCCCCGGAGGTGGTCGCGCGTGTAGCGCCGGTGGTGGCCGTAGGCATGGTCGAGGCTTCCGTACAGACGCGGTTCGGCGGGCACGAGCACGGTCATCGTCCCCCCGGGCCTGAGTGTCGCGGACATCGCGCACACGGCGCCCGCCTCGTCCTCGATGTGCTCGAGCACGTTCTGGCACAGGACCAGGTCGTGGCATCCGGCCTCCGGCGCAAGGCCGGGCGCGCCGGGCAGCTCCTCACGCAGGAGGACCACCCGCGTGTCGGCAACGAAGCGGCGCTCGAGCTCGTCCGCGGAGCTGGGCTCGGGCTCGACCAGTACGAGCCGTCGTGCGCCGTCGGCCAGGAGCCGCTCGCTGAAGGTGCCGATGCCCGCGCCGACCTCGACTGCGCTGGCGTTGGCGGGCAGGCGCACCTGCTCATACATCCAGTCGCACAGGCGGCGGGCCCGCGCGAGCTTTGCCAGATCCTCGGCCACCGTGCGCTCGGGGGCGATCTGCGATGCGCGCTTGGGCACACGCGGGGGGGCCACGGGCCTGGCCCTCGCCGAGTCGTCTCGGGAGGGCGTCGCGAGCCTCGTCGCGTAGAGGCAGAGCTTGGTGCGGGGATCCAGGTCGAGGCTGCGCTCGGCCACCGGGAGCGAGGCGAGCAGCCGTATTCCCGCCCGGAGCGCTGCGGGGGCCGCCGGGGCCACGTCGGCGCCGAGCGTGGCCAGCGAAGAGGTCTTGCCGACCGAGTGCCAGCCGGTTGCCGCGAACCCGTGGCGCCCCAGCAGGCTCGCCAGGCCGGCCGCGGTGAAGAGAACCAGGTGCTCCGGCGCGCGCTGGACCTCGGGCCACCGGGCCCCCAGCGCCCGGCTCACCGGCGAGCCCGCGTCTGGCGTGAGCACGGCCAACGTCCCCCCCGGGCGCACGACCCGGGCCGCCTCCTCGACGAGCGCCCCCGGCTCGGCCACGTGCTCGAGCAGGTCCATCATGGTCACGCAGTCGAACTCTCCGTCCTCGAAGCCGGCGTCCTCGAGCCCGGTCTGGCGTACGTCGAGCCCCTCGGCCCGAGCGCGAGCGACCGCCCAGGGGTTGAGGTCCACTCCGATCGCCCGCCAGCCCCTGGTGGCCGCGGCGGCGACCATGAAGCCCGGCCCGGCACCGACGTCGACCAGCCGGCCGGGTCCACCCGGGCGCTCGACATGCTCGAGCACCTCCCCGAACTTGTCCTCGATGTGGCGGCGGTCGGCCAGGTAGTCCCGGTAGCCGTGGTAGCCGCCTTTCTCCGGGAGGCCGAAGGCCGGGTTGGCGAAGTACTCCTCGCCCTCGTAGAGCGTCTGAAGGGCAGTCGCGGGCGGAGGGTCGGTCACGAACAGCGAGCGGCAGTCCGAGCAGCGACGAAAGGCGAGCTCGCGGATGCGCATCGCCGGTCGCGAGCGATCGCAGCGGCAGGCGGGGCAGACCGGCGTCAAGGGCGAGCAGTGTAGAGCCGCGGCCGGGCTTGCGGAGGCGCCCAGGCACTAGCATTGCGGCGCTTGGCCCGCCGGCTCATCCTTGGCGTCGTCTTCCTCGCTCTGCTTCTGCGTCTCGGCGCGGTTGCGGCCACCACCGAATTCGCGCCGGGCACCGACGCCGCGGACTTCGACAGGCAGGCAATCTCGATCGCCGCGGGCCACGGTTACCCCCCCACCGCCGTCGCGGGGGCCGGCGGTCCGAGCGCCTTTCGCCCCCCGGGACTCCCCTACCTCCTGGCCGGGACCTACGCCGTGGTGGGGGTGGACTCCGAGCGCCGGCGCTGGACCGCTGGGCGGGTCGTCGAGGCCGTTCTCGGTGCGGCCACCGTCGGTCTGATCGGGCTGCTCGCGCTGGCGCTGTGGGGGGCAGCTCCGGCAGTCGCGGCGAGTGCGCTCGCCGCCGTCTACCCGCCGTTCCTGCTGATCGAGAGCTCGCTCACCTCCGAGACGCTGTTCCTGCCGCTCGTGGTCGGCAGCGTCCTGGCGATGCTGCACTACCGCAGCTCACGCCGGCTGCGTTGGGCGATCCTCGCCGGAGCCGTAGCGGGCCTCGCGGGCCTGACACGCAGCAACGGCCTGATCCTGCTCATCCCGCTGGCGGCCGGTGCCCTGACCGCCTTCCCCTGGCGCTCGCGCGCCGCCGTGGCCGGTGTGCTGGCCACCATCCTCGCCGGCTTGCTGGCGATCAGCCCGTGGACGATCCGCAATGCGGTGGTCATGGACGCCTTCGTACCCGTGACCACCCAGGCCGGGTACGGCCTGGCGGGCGCCTACAACGATTCCGCCCGCAACGACGAGAACCAACCGGCGGCCTGGCGCCCGCCCACGGTGGACCCCGCCTACCGCGCCATCATCGAGGACCCGGCCCTGAACGAGGTCCAGGTGGAGAGGCGCCTGCGGTCGGAGTCGTGGAAGTTCATCGCCTCCCACCCCGAGCACGTGGCCAGGGCCGGGCTCATGAACGCGCTCCGCCTGGCGATCCTGCGCGACCGCGAGATCGAGCGCCTCGGCGCGGCCGACCTCGGCATGAACCCGACGCTCTCCAACGCATCGGTCTACTCCTTTTGGGCCGTGGCTCTCCTGGCGATCGCCGGGCTGTTCAACGCAACCGTGCGCCGCACGCCGGCCTTCGTCTGGGCCACGCCGGTCCTGCTCCTCCTGACGACCGTCTTCATCGCTGCCTGGACGCGCTACCGGATCCCGGCCGACCCCTTCCTCGTCGCCCTGGCGGGGCTGGGAGCGTTCCAGGTCGCGGAGGTGCTCAGGCGGCTACGGCGTCGCGCTCCATGGTCTCGTTGAACGACGCCACGCTCGGATCGATCTCGTGGGTCTCGAAGCTGCCCCTCACCGCGTCGAGGGTCTTCAGCCCGTCGCCGGTGATCACCAGCACCACACGCTCCTCCGGGGCGATGTCACCGCGCTCGGCCAGCTTCGCCAGCACCGCGGTGGTCACGCCACCGGCGGTCTCGGTGAATATGCCCGTGGTCTCGGCGAGCAGCCGGATCCCCGACCGGATCTCGTCGTCGGACACCGCGTCGACGCTCCCGCCCGTCC
>JBBJNU010000037.1:0-13146 GCA_037721005.1 Thermoleophilaceae bacterium
CCACGCCGTCCTTGCCGACCTTGTCGATGGCGTCGGCGATCACGTCGCCGATCTCATCGTCAGCGGCCGAGATGGCTGCCACGCGGGCGATCTGATCCTTGCCCGAGATCTCGGTGGACGCCTTGCCGATGGCCTCGACCACCTGGTCGACGGCCTTCTCGATGCCGCGCTTCAGGCCGAGCGGGTTGGCTCCGGCGGCCACGTTCTGCAGGCCGCTGCGAACGATCTGCTGCGCGAGCACGGTGGCCGTGGTGGTGCCGTCACCGGCAACGTCGTTGGTCGCCGTGGCGACCTCACGCACGAGCTGAGCGCCTTGGTTCTGAAAGACGTCCTCGACCTCGATCTCGCGAGCGATGGTCACGCCGTCATTGGTGATGGTGGGGGCGCCGAACTTCTTGTCGAGAACGACGTAGCGTCCCTTCGGGCCGAGCGTGACCTTCACCGCGTCGGCTACTGCGTCGACACCCTCCTGGAGCGCGGTGCGCGCGTCCTGGGCGTACTTGAGCTCTTTGTGAGCCATGTGTGTTCCTCCGTCTTTCTTGAAAGGCTTGGCTAGGCGACCTTGGCGAGCACGTCGGACTCGCGAAGGACCAGAAGGTCATCGCCGTCGACGGTGATCTCGGTGCCGCCGTACTTGGAGTACAGGACCTCGTCGCCCTCGGCGACGTCGAGCGGGATGCGCTTCTCGCCGTCATCGTCGAAACGGCCCTCGCCGACGGCAAGAACCTTGCCGCGCTGGGGCTTCTCCTTCGCGGTGTCAGGGAGAAGAATGCCGCTGGCGGTCGCTTCCTCTTCCTCGATGGCCTTGACGATCAAACGATCGCCGAGAGGCTTGAGCTTCATACGAAACCTCCGTCTGTGCTGATTTTCCTCGGTCATTTGGCACTCTAGCACCGGGAGTGCCAAGGCCTTGTGACGCATGTGGTCAGTGCCTGTATAAGCGGCTTGACCAGGGCTTGTGAATCCCTACAGCGTCATCAGCCAATACACCGCCCAGCCCAAGCCAGCCCAGGCGACCAGGGAAACCGCGATCAAGACCAACCAGGCCGCCGGTAGGCCTTTCGTTGCTCGGGTACGGCCAAGCCGCGTGTCGTCCCATCCCTCCATCCCTGCACCTTCAACGCGCCGACCGCCAGAGGTTCGGGAGTAGCGATGTGCGGTCGTCGACCTGCCGCTTCTAGCGAATGGCCACTTGCCCCTCGTGGCGGCCCCGTTCCCCCGAGGGCCCGGCTCGCGCTCTAGTTCTGCGCCGGCCCGGGCTGGAGCCGGTCGGCGATCTCCGACGGGCGGTCGGAGATCTTCGAGAAGCGCACGACGGTGACCAGGTCTTCCTGAGACACCTCGCGGCCGTAGATCTGCTCGAGGAAGTGGGTGGTCTCGTCGAGGCGGCGGAACTCCGGGTTGTCGTGCTCGATGTCCCTGGGTGAGAGCTCCGAGCATGGCTTGACGTCTACGCCGTCGATCACCGCCTCGAAGATGCGCTCGCGAGGCGAGTGCTGAAACCCGACGGTCACGAGTACGACCTCGCCTTGGCGGTACTTGCTCGACTTGTCGCCCAGACGGATGGTGGCGGTCTTGCGGCCACGCTTGAGCTGGTCGATGAAGACCGGGGAGTAGAAGTTGAGCACGAACATCGGCGAATGCGGCAGTGTAAAGCCTCGTTCGGTGCTCGCCCGATGAGTCGGTGCGGTGCTCGCTTGATCGACGATCGGGCTGCGCTCCTCCCGGATCGGGCTGCGCTCCTCCCGTTGAGAGTCTTGTTCGCCTAAAGCCCGTTCGGTTCGCCTAAAGCCCGTTCGCGGCGAGCGCTTTCTCGGCCATGGCCTTCTCGCCCTTGTAGGAGAGGATCTCCGGGGCCTCCTCGAGAGGAACCCAGGCCGCGGACACCACCTCGTCGTCGTGGTCTTCGATCGAGCCCGACCGGTAGCGAAAGACAAAGAAGGCCACCGTCTTCAGCACGCGCTCGCCACCGAGCGAGTACCAGTAGCGCACCTCACCAAGGCGCTCGAGCGGATCGGCCACCAGGCCGGTCTCCTCAAGCACCTCGCGCGTCGCCGCCTGCTCCAGGCTCTCGCCGGGTTCGGGGTGGCCCTTGGGGAGGGCGAACACGCCAACGCGGGGACTGACCGTAGCCATCTCAGTGCCGTTCTCACCCTCGCGCAGCACCACCCCTCCGGCGGAGAACTCCCTCTTCACGCTTCGCCCTCCACCAGCGGGACGAAACGCACCGCCGCCACGTCTTCGACTGCGCCGTCGCGCACGCGCACCAGCCGCTCGTGTTTGCCTCGTCCCACCGGGCACACGAGCGCACCTTCCGGCACGAGCTGGTCAAGCAGCGCCTGCGGAGGGCCGTGCTTCGCCGTGGCCGCCACGACGATGGCGTCGAAGGGCGCGCGGTCAACCAGTCCGAGTGCGCCGTCGCCTTCGCGGACCTCGACATTGAGATAGTCGAGGTCGGCGAGGACCGTGCGCGCGGCGAGGGCCAGATCAGCGTGGCGCTCGACCGTGACCACGTGGGAGCACACCCTGCTCAGTACCGCCGCGCCGTAGCCCGACCCCGTGCCGACCTCGAGCACTCTCTCGGGTCCCCGCAGCCCGAGCAGCTCGGTCATCCTCGCCACGATCCACGGCTGGGAGATCGTCTGATCCGAGCCGATGGCCAGCGCCCCATCACGGTAGGCGTGGCTGCGCACTGCGGCCGGCACGAAGCGCTCGCGGGGCACCCGCTCCATCGCCCGTAGCACGGCCTCATCCTCTATCCCGCGCCGGCGCAGTTGGCGCTCGACCATGCGGGCCCGCCGCCGGGCGAACTCTTTGTCAGTGGATGAAGTCCCTGAGCCGGTCGGGCTCATGCACCGTCACCTTTCCACGCCCCAGGGCCACCACGTTCTCGCGTTCGAGCGTAGCCAGGAAGCGGCTCGCGCTCTCGCGTGAGGTGCCGGCCAGCTGCGCGATCTCGGCCTGGGTGGCCTGTACGAGCACGTCGTGGTCCCCGGCCACGCCCTCCTCCTGACGGGTCATCACCTGCCCGAGCAGGGCGCTCGCCACCCGGCCCGACACGGTCTGAAAGGAGCGCTGGCTCAGACGCTCGTTGGTGAGCTTCACCCGCTCGGCCATCGTGCCGAGCATCTTCAGGGCCATCGCCGGGCTCGAAGCCACCACCCGCTGCATGTCGCGCCCGAGTACCGCGAGGAGCGCTGTGGGCTCGAGGGCCTCTGCGGTGGCCGAGCGGGTCTCGCCGCGAAACAGGGCGAGTTCCCCGAACATCGCTCCGGCCCGCAGCTCCGCCAAGGCCACCGTGCGCCCGTCGGAGTGCTCGCGCTGGATGCTCACGGAGCCGCTGCGCACGATGTAGCAGGTGTCTCCCGAGTCGCCCTCGCGGAAGATGACCTCCCCGCGCTCATACGAGCGGGGGACCGTCACCTGGGCCACCTGCGACAGCTCCCGCGGCTCGAGGTCGGAGAACACCTCGGCCTTGGCCAGCAGCTGCGCGGTGTCCTCCCCAGGACGCACCCGACCAACGTTAAGGGGTAAGACCCCTACACGTGGCCTAGGCAATCGCCGGAACTAGCGGACGTCTGCGCCCTCAGGCTGCAGGGCATCGTTGGCGAAGGGGGCACAGCGCGAGTTCGCCTCGCGCAGCGAGGTCCCCCGGCCGAAGACCTCGCCCGCCCCCCGCAGTGAGGAGCAGATCACCCGTTCTCCAATCGTCTGAGAGACGTTGAAGAAGAAGTTGTCGTTGTCGATCGGCGAGACTTCGTCGCCGCGCTGGTTGAAGAAGGAGCGGCGGATCGGCTCCGGGTAGGACTCGTACGGGGCGATGAGATAGCCGAGCTGATCCTGAGCGAGGCCCGCCGTCATGTGCCCTCGGGCGGGTGTGCGCTCGGCGATCGCCTGGGCCATCTGGGGGTAGGCCTCACCCGGGAAGGTGGAGAGCAGCACGTCCCCGATACGGGCGCTGGCTGTGACCGTGCCCAACACGTTGCCCGTAAGCCACGGCGGGGTGAGGGCGCGGTTCAACGGGACGCCGGCCGGGCCCCCCACCGCGTTGAGGCCGAGGATGAGGCCGCTGTTTCCGACGCGGACCACGCCTCGGCCCTTGAAGGCGATTCGGGCACGGACGAGGCCTTTGCGCACCGCAGCGGACTGGGAGCGCGTGAGGATCTCCACGCGCACGAACGACGGCTTGGCCTTGCCCGTCGCCGCCTGCCGTGGCTCTTGCGCCGCCGCGGGTACCGACAGTACCGCCAGTACCCCGACGGCCTGTGATCGCCAGAAGCCGCATCTCCCGTCGTCCAGTCTGGCCCATTGGCGCGGCCCGTGCCAGGGGGGAGGCTCAGATCGAGAGCGCACCCTCGCCGCAGAGCTACGCCCAGAATCGAAGCTTCAGTCACACTCCAGCGCGTGAACTCCCGCGCGCGCTTCGTTCTTTGGGCTCTGGCCCTGTCTCTATGTCTTCTGGTCCCTCCCACCGCCACCGCGGCTCCGCGGCTGTGGGCCACCGTGAATGCCTGTGACACGCAGGCCCGTCCAGACACGCTCGGCATCCGCGCGAGCATGCCAGGCAACGGAACGAAACAGCGCCTCTTCATGCGCTTCCAGGCCCAGTTCTACGACCAGGCCAAGGCGGAGTACGTGAACTCAGGACCCGCGACGCGATGGTTCGACGTGGGCGACGCGCGCTTTCGCACGACCCAGGCCGGCTACTCGTTCGAGTTTGACGCCCCGCCGATTGGCACCGAATACACCCTCCGCGGACTGGTCTTCTTTCAGTACCGCGCCAGGCGCGATCGCAAGCTCGTGGTGGTCAAGCGCGCGCGGCGCATCACCGAGGGTGGCCTGAGCGGAGTCGAGCGCGGCGATCCGCGCGGGCGCTCCGAAGCTTCCTGCGTGCTCAGACGCTGAACAGCCGCGGATCGTTGGTGATCACGGCGTCTGCTCCCATCTCCTGGAAGCGAAGGATCTCGGCGGCGTCATCCACCGTCCACACGTAAAGCATTCCCCCCGCGCCGTGCACCTCGTCCGCGAGGCGCCGGCTCATCAGATGGTGGTTCACCATCAGCGCCTCGCACTCGCCCGCCCGGAGCGTCCGTGCGGCCTGCGACGGCAGCCCGGCACGCATCCACCTCAGCGCGCCGTAGGCGGGTAGGGCCCACACCACGCTCTTCGTGTAGTCGCGCTTGACCTTGGGCACCGACAGTCCGCGGCGAAGGCCTGGCCTGAGCTCTCCGATCGCGCGCAGGCTCTCGCGGTACATCGAGGAGATGAGCGTCTGCGAGTCGAGACCGCGCTCGACGAGGCCCTCGATCACCTCTCGCTCGTAGCCGGGCAGCTTGAGGTCCACGTCGAGTTCAACGCCTGCGTAGGCCTCCTCGGCGAAGAGGTCGAGACCCTGCTCAAGGGTGAGGGGCTCACGCCCTGACGCATCGGCGAAGTCGTGGGCCAGCACAAGGCGCCCATCGTCGAGGCGCAACACGTCGAACTCGATCATGTCCACGCCGCACTCGAGGGCAGCTCGGAACGATTCGGCGGTGTTGCCAGGGGAGAGGAGGTCGGCGCCCTTGTGGCCTACGCGTATTAGGGCAGGGGGCATGCGGGCCAGCGTAGGGCTCAGGTCTGACACCCAGGACACCACCAGGTGGTGCGGTTGTCATCGCCCTGGCCACGGCCCTTCACCAGGGTGCCGCACCGTTGGCAGGGCAGGCCGCCGCGCTCGTAGACCTGGCGCTTCACCCTGAGGCCGTTTTCCGCCGAGGGTTGCATTGCGGTGCGGGCGGCCCGGGCCACGGCGAGAGCCTCCTCGTCGCTCACGCGGCCCGTCTTCTTCCACGGGTCCACGGCGGCGGTGAAGCAGGCCTCGGCCTTCCAGAGGTTGCCGATGCCGGCCAGGTTGCGCTGATCAAGGATGGCGTCACCGAAGCCGCGCGTGGGATCGTCCTCGCGCAGGCGGCGCAGGTAGTCGCGCTCGTCGAACTCTGCGGCGAGTATGTCGGGACCGAGGGCGGCCAGGCGCAGGTCGAAACGCGTGCGCGACTCGGTCATCAGCTCGAGCACGGGGCCGTCGAACTCGACGACCTCGTGGTCGTCGGTGGCGATTACGAGCCAGGCCCGTCGCCGTGCTCTGCTCCAGCGCTCACCGCGGCGAGTCACGCCCCACTTGCCGGTCATGCGCAGGTGCGAGTGCAGGGTCAGGTCGCCCTCGAAACGCATGAACAGGTGCTTGCCGTGAGCATCGACGGACCTCACGCCGCGACCGGCCAAGCGCTCGGGCCAGTTGTCCATCCGGTGGCGCGGGTGGGGTGTTTCGATCGAGCGGATCTCGCGGTCCACGAGAACCGCACGGACGCGCCGCGCGGCGTAGTGGATCGTGTCGCCCTCAGGCATCGCCCTGAGGGTACGAGCCCGGGGGCCGGCAAGCTCAGCGCTTGGTCAGGCGCTGAGCGTGAGCTTACGGGGCCCCTGGCGGAAGCCGGCCTCCACTAGCAACCCCTCGATGGGTGAGCCCACCACGGGCTCGCCGTCGAAACGCTCGAGGCCGAGGCGCTTCAGGCGCCCGCGGCGCACGTGGTCGGCCAGGGCTTCGAGGGCGTTGCTCAACCAGGCCACCGGCGCGCCCGTGGGTCCCAGCGGATCACGCAGAGCCACCAAGCCCTTGCCGCCCCGCTCCACGTAGAGCACGGGTTCGGCGTTTACGGTCACCACGTAGGCCCCGGGAACCCGGCTCGGGCTGCGCGAACCCTCCTCGCGCTTGGGCCACGGCAGCGAAGCCCCGAAGGGGTTCGCAGGGTCGGTGGCGGCCAGCACCAACGTCCCCGCCGGCTCGTCCGCGCGCAGGCCGCGCAGCCGTTCGATCGCCGCGGGAAGTGCGAACTGCGCCCCGCCGAGGCCCTCCACGAAGTAGCCGCGCCGCGCAACGCCCAGCGTCTCGAGGTTGGCGAGCTCTCCGTAGAGGGAGGAGAAGCCGCCGGGCACGCCCTCGGCCAGCACGGTCTCGCGGGTGACGAGCCCGTAGCGTTCGAGCAGCACCTCAGCGAGCGCGCGCATCTTGGTGCTGTGCTCCGGAGGGTCGGCGAAGAGGCGGGCGGTGAGCGACCAGCGCCCCTGCACCTGAGGCGCGCCTGGCCGGCGCCGCCGGGCGAAGCGCCGGCCGGCGTTGCGCGAGTCGCGGGCGAGAGACAAGCGCGGAGCCCGAAGCGGAGCGAAAGCATCGTTTGACACCTCGCCGGCCCACACCAGGTCCCACAGGGCTTCCTGTAGCTCGACCGGCTCACAGTCGCCGATGTCTGCCAAGAGGTCGGTCCAGAACGCGGCGCCGCCCGCCAATCGTTCGCGGATGCGCTCGTGCAGCGCCTCGGACGGGCTGTCGGCCTTGATCGGAGGGGGACCCAGCCAGCGGGCGTCCTCGCGAAAGAAGAGGGCCACCTTGCCCGAGCGCCGCCCGAGCGACCCGGCGCCCACCCACACCAGCTCGCCCGCCGCGCAGAGCTGGTCGATCCAGGCGGGCGAGTAGGCCCCGGCGCGCCGGGGCAACACATCGCGCTCCCAGACCTCGGGGGCCAGAGCCAGACCCTGCAGGGGCACGAGCACCTCGCGCAGGCGGTCCACCCCGGCGCCCCCGGGAGGCTTCACGTCCACCCCCTGCCACACGGGCAGATAGCGGGCGAGGGCCTGCTGCTCGGCCGGCTCCACCTCCTTGCGCAGGGTGGCCAGCGAGGCCCGGCGCAGGCGTCGCAGCACCTCGACGTCGCACCATTCGCGCTCGGAGCCCCCGGGGCGGATCTCCCCGCGCACGAGGTCGCCACCGCGCTCGAGCTCGCGTAGCACGGCGGAGGGATCCACGCCGAAGCGGTCCGCCAGCTCGCGTGTGGTGAACGGGCCGTGGGTCCGCGCGAAGCGGCGCACGAGCCGCGCGAAGGGATCGTCGGTCTCCTCCAGGAACGCGGCGGGCAATCCCCCCGGCGGCACCGCCCCGAACGCATCGCGGTAGAGGCCCGCGTCCTCGGAGGCGATGTAGCGCACCTCGCCGGCGATGTGCATGGCCACCGCCCTGCGCTCGTCAACCAGTTCGGCGAGCATCTTCTCGGCCGACACGGCGCCCAGGCAGCGGGCTTGCGCCCCGGCGAGCGTGAGGTCTCCCACCCCGCGCAGCACGTCGTGCAGCGAGTCGGTATTGGCTGCCTGTGTGCGCTCGGAGAGCCGCTGCAGATCGGCCTCGAGGCTCTCGAGCGCCTCGGCGTCGATGAGGTCGCGCAGTTCCTCCTGGCCGAGCAGCTCGCGCAGGAGATCACGGTCGAGCGACAGGGCGGCCGCTCGGCGTTCGGCGTTCGGCGTGTCGCCCTCGTACATGTAGGAGGCCACGTAGTCGAAGAGCAGCGACGACGCAAAGGGCGAAGCGCGCTGGGTCTCCGCCTCCACCAGCGACAGCTCACGCGAATGCAGGCCTCGTAACAGCTGCTCGAGCGCCGGCAGGTCGAGCACGTCGCGCAGGCATTCGCGGTAGGTCTCGAGCACGATCGGGAACTGCCCGTAGCGCTTGGCCACCTCGAGCAGCGACTGCGCCTTGAGCCGCTGCTGCCACAGCGGCGTGCGCTTGCCCGGGTAGGCGCGCGGGAGCAGCAGTGCGCGCGCGGCGTTCTCACGGAAGCGCGCACCGTAGAGGGCCGAGGAGGAGAGCTCGCGCACCACGAGGTCCTCCACCGTGTCCGGGTCCACGAGCACCAGCTCCGCCCCCGGGGGCTCGTCGGCGTCGGGCAGGTGCACCACGATCCCGTCGTCCGACCAGATTGCGTCGGACTCGAGCCCGTACTCGTCTCGGATGCGGGCGCTCAGGGCCAGGCCCCACGCGGCGTGCACCCGCCCGCCGAAGGGGGAGAGGATGCACAGCCGCCAGTCGCCGATCTCGTCGCGGAAGCGCTCGATCACGATGGTGCGGTCGCTCGGCACCACCCGCGTGGCTTCGCGCTGCTCGCGCAGGTAGTCGAGGAGGTTCTTTGCCGCGCGCTCGTCGAGGTCGTAGTCGGCCATGAGCTCCTCGGGCTCGCGGTCGATCTGCGTGCGCGAGAACTCGCCGATGGCCCTGCCGAGCTCCACCGGGCGGCCCACGCCGTCACCGCGCCAGAAGGGCACCGCGCCCGGGGCGCCGGGGGCAGGGGTCACGATCACCCGGTCGCGCGTGATCTCCTCGATGCGCCAGGAGGAGGCGCCCAGCAGGAAGGTCTGACCCGGGCGGGCCTCATAGACCATCTCCTCGTCCAGCTCTCCTACTCGCCGGCCGTCGGGCAGGTGCACGCCATAGAGGCCGCGGTCGGGGATGGTGCCCGCGTTGGTCACGGCCAGCTGGAGCGCTCCCTTGCGCGCGCGGATCGTGTCCTGCACCCGGTCCCACACGATCCGCGGGCGCAGCTCGGCGAACTCCTCCGAGGGGTAGCGCCCGTCGAGCATGTCCAGCACCTGGTCGAGCATCTCCCGCGAGAGGTCCGAGTAGGGGTAGGCGTGGCGGACCAGGTCGTGCAGCTCTGGAACGCGCCAGTCGTCACCGGTGGCCACCATCGCCACGATCTGCTGGGCGAGCACGTCCAGCGGGTTGCGCGGCACGACCGTGGACTCGATCTCTCCGTCGCGCATCCGCCGCGCGACTACGGCGCACTCGAGGAGGTCGGCGCGGAACTTGGGGAAGATGCGCCCCTTCGAGATGTCGCCGACGTTGTGCCCGGCGCGGCCGATGCGCTGCAGCCCCGCCGTGACCGACTTCGGCGACTCCACCTGCAGCACGAGGTCCACGGCGCCCATGTCGATGCCCAGCTCGAGCGAGGAGGTGGCTACGAGACAGGGCAGCTCGCCCGACTTGAGCAGGTCCTCGACGATCAGCCGTTCCTCGCGGGCGAGAGACCCGTGGTGGGCCCGGGCTATGGAGGCCGTCTCGCCGTCCTCCTCTCCCGCTAGCTCGTTGAGCCGAATGGCCAGCCGTTCGGCGGCGCGCCTGGCGTTCACGAAGATGATCGTGGAGCGGTGCTCCTTGACCAGCTTGAGGATCTCGGGGTAGATCGCCGGCCAGATCGATCGCCGGGTGGCCCCCTCGGAGTCGCCTGCGCCCACCCCGACCATGTCCCCGCCGCCCGCGGCGGTGCCCATACCGCCAACGGCCGGATCGGTCACGTCGTGCTGGCCGGGCTCGCGCATGTCGTCGACGGGCACCTGGATCTTCAGGTCGAGCTCCTTGCGCACCCCCGTGTCCACCACCCTGCAGTGGCGGCCCGCGCCCACGAGGAAGCGCCCCACCTCTTCGAGCGGGCGCTGCGTGGCCGAGAGCCCGATGCGCTGCACCGTGTTCTCGGACTGGTGCTCGAGACGCTCCATCGTGAGCGAGAGATGGGCGCCGCGCTTGGTACGCGCCACCGCGTGAATCTCGTCGACGATGCACCACTCGACCCCCGCGAGCATCTCCCGCGCGCGCGAGGTGAGCATTAGGTAGAGCGACTCCGGGGTGGTGATGAGCACGTCGGGCGGGGTGCGCAACATGGCCTGGCGCTCCTTCTGCGGCGTGTCGCCGGTGCGGATGGCCACCGAGATCTCTCCTCCGATGCCCTTCAGTGGTGCGCGCAGGTTCTTCTCCACGTCGTAGGAGAGAGCTTTCAGCGGCGACACGTACACGAGCCTGGTGCGCTTCTCGCCCTCGGAGGTGGGCTCGGCCACGAGGCGGTCGAGCCCCCAGAGGAAGGCGG
Source organism: Thermoleophilaceae bacterium (assembly GCA_037721005.1). Classification (GTDB taxonomy): domain Bacteria; phylum Actinomycetota; class Thermoleophilia; order Solirubrobacterales; family Thermoleophilaceae; genus JAAYBF01. Next base: position 10,722 of record JBBJNU010000037.1, read on the forward strand.
CGAGGGTCTTGCCCGATCCTGTGGGCGCCGAAACGATCACGTTCTCGCCACCGGCGATAGCGGGCCAGGCTTGGATCTGCGCCTCGGTGGGGCCCGCGAAGGAGCGCTTGAACCAGTCCCTGACCTGCGGGGTGAAGGAAGCAAGCGGGTCCGCGGCCATAGGACCTTTCAGCGTACCGGTGCCGAGGCGGCGGCTGGGATGGTGGCGCATCCGCGTCGGGCCCTCGCGCGTAGGGTCCTGACGATGAGGGCGTTAGCACTCGCTGGCTGTTGCTGCCTGCTCGCGCTGGTGGTCGTCGGCTGCGGCGACGAAGGCAAGTCCGCCCCAATGAAGGACGTGCAGCTGGGAGGCGAGCAGGCCACCGGCCGGCCGGCGGGCGTGGTGGTGGCCGCGCTCGGCGATTCGATCACGGCAGGCTCGCCACTGTGGGATCCCGACGCGGAGATCCGGGCGAGTATCGGCTCCTCGCTGGAGCGAAAGAGCCAGTACGAGTACTGGGTCCGGAAGCGGATGCCCGACGTGCGCTTTCGCAACTGCGGGGTGTTCGGCGAGCGAACCGATCAGATCGCCGCTCGCCTCGAAGGCTGCGCCGAGGCGGCCGACGTGCTGGTGGTCCAGGGCGGAATCAACGACATCGCCCAGATGCGCGACGTGGAGACGGCTGCGCGCAACCTGCGTGCGATGGTGGCGCGCGGGAAGAAGCTCGGGCTCCGAGTGGCGCTTACTGAGGTGCTTCCTTGGAACAACGGCCCGCCCGGGGCCGCCTCTCGCATCCGGCGGCTCAACAGCCTGATCGCCGGCGTGGGCCGCGACGAGGATGTACCCGTCTATTCCTGGTACAGGCGCCTCGAGGACCTTCAGTCACCCGGCCGGATGAAGCCCGAGTGGACGATCGACGGGGACCATCCGTCCGTCGAGGGCTACAGGCGCCTGGCTGATGTCGTGCGTCTGCCTTAGGCTCGTCCCCCCGCCGAAAGAGAGACCCCATGCACCTGCTCCGCACAAGGCTCGCAGCACTGATCGTGGCCTGTTCGCTCGCGGCCGCACTCCCCGCGTGCGGGGACGACGACGGCAAGGGTGCCGCCGAGGACATCGAGAAGGGCACGAATAAGGGGGCCAAGAAGGTCGAGAAGGGGGCCAAGGAGCTCGAGGACGATGTCCGCGGCAAGGACGAGAAGAAGCAGAAGTAGCAGAAGTAGCCGTTAGCCCGAGAGGTAGCGGGCCCGGGCCAGCACGGCGTCGATCATCCCCGGTGTGAGGCGCCCCGTGAACGTGTTCTGCTGGCTCGGGTGGTAGCAGCCGAGCAGCACCCGACCGTCAGGCAACTCGTACTCGGAGCCGTGCCCGAAGCGGGGCTTGGGGCGCACGCCGGGAACGCACAGGCGCAGCGCGGCGTCCCAGGCAAAGCCGCCCAGGCAGAGGATCACACGCACCTGGGGCATCAGCTCGAGCTCCTCGGTCGCGTAGGGAAGGCAGTTGTCACGCTCGGCCGGGAGCGGCTTGTTGGCCGGAGGCGCGCAGCGCACGGCGGCCGTCACCCAGGCGTCGTTCAACCGCAGGCCGTCCCTGCGATGCACGGACTCCGCCTGGTTGGCGTAACCGGCACCGTGCAGCGCGGCGAACAGGAAGTCGGCCGAGGCGTCGCCGGTAAAGACCCTCCCTGTGCGGTTGCCGCCGTGCGCGGCGGGGGCAAGGCCCAGCACGTAGAGCCGTGCGCAGGGGTCGCCGAAGCCGGGAATGGGCTTGCCCCAGTACTCCTCGTCGCGGAAGGCAGCGCGCTTCTCACGGGCCACACGCTCGCGCCACTCCACGAGGCGCGGGCAGCGCCGGCACGACGTGACCCGCCGCTCGAGAGCGGCGAGGGCGGAGAGCCTGGGTTCGGTGCTCACCGGACCACCGCTCCGGTTGCGCTCCTCGCCAGTCAGTCCTTGAGCCGGCGACCCGTCGCGAACAGCCATTGCGCCCACAGGTAGGCCGGCACGGCCAGGGCGGCCGTCACGCCCAGCGAGAGCCAAATGCTCACGTCGCTCTCGCCGAGGAAGCCGAACCGCACCGCCTGAACGAGGTAGAAGACCGGGTTGAAGTGCGTGGCGGTCTCCCAGAAGGCCGGCAGAACGTCCACCGAGTAGAACGTGCCGCCCACGAAGGCCAGGGGGAGGATCACGATGTTGGCGATGAACGTGGTGTGGTCCCAACTCTCGGCGTAGATACCGACCACCAGGCCGAGCGCGGCGAAGGCAACGAGGCCGAGAACCACCGCGGCGAGCAGCGCGAAGGGCTTCTCCACCGGCGCCCCGACGAGCAGCACCGACACCACCGTTAGCGCTGCTCCGATCCCAAGTGCCCGCACGACGCCACCCACCGTAAAACCGAGCGTCATCTGCCACGGGTGCATCGGCGCGGACAGGATGTCGTTCACATAGC
>JBBJNU010000199.1:0-3537 GCA_037721005.1 Thermoleophilaceae bacterium
GACCTCACCGCGGCCCCCGCCGCGCTGAACCTGATCGAGGACCGCTCGCCTACGGCGCGCGAGACCGCGGCGACGCTGCTCGCCGAGGTGTCGCCGCGGGCCCTGGGCCAGGAGGCGCCCGCACGCCTCGTAGGCGTGACGGGCCCGCCCGGCGCAGGCAAGTCTTCTCTTCTAGGTGCCCTGGTGACCGCCTGGCGCAGCCAGGAAAGAACCGTCGCGGTGCTCGCCGTGGACCCCTCCTCCAAACGCTCGGGCGGATCCCTTCTGGGCGACCGCGCCCGCATCGACCACGACCCGAAGGACCCCGGCGTACTCATCCGCTCGACGGCGGCCGGCGGGCGCCTGGGCGGCCTGGCCGCCCCCACCCGCGAGGCCGCACAGGCCCTTGCCGCCGCCTACGACCTGGTGGTGATCGAGACTGTCGGCGTGGGCCAGTCCGAAACCGACGTCGAGGAGGTGTGCGACGCCGTTGCGGTGGTGGTGCAACCCGGCTCGGGCGACACGCTGCAGTTCCTGAAGGCCGGGATCATGGAGGTGCCCGACGTGCTGGTGGTGACCAAGGCCGACCTGGGGGAGCCGGCCGCGCGGGCCCGGAGCGACCTCGCCCAGGCGCTTGGGGCTCTGGGCTCGGACGCCGTGCCGGTCGTGGCCGTCTCCTCCCTCGCCCCTCCCACCGGCATCGACGACCTCGTGGCGGCGCTCGACGCGCACCTCGCCGCCCTCGACCTGCCGGCGCGGCGCCTGCGCTCCCGCCGCGCGATGGCCCTCGGCGAACTGGTGGCCGAGCACGGTGAAGCCGCCCTTAGGGCCCTCGGAGGCCGCCGCTCCGCCGAGCGCCTCCTGGCTGCAGAGGATCCCGCCTGCGACGTCCGCACCCTGGTCGAGCGCCTGTACGACCAGGCAAAGGCCACGTCGTGAGCCTTCTCGTCCAGATCGCGGTGCTGGCGGCGACGATGGCCGTGGTCACGGTGATAGCCCTGCTGGCGGGCGCCGCCAACCTGGGTACCGCTCTCGGCATCGGTCAGATCGCGTTCGCGATCGTGCTCGTTGCGTTGCTGCTCAAGCGCTGAGAAGCGAAGCCTCGGCGGTGCGCAGCTCCTCGGGCGTGTTCACGCTCCGAGTTACCGCCGCGTCCACCGCGACAAGGACGGGCTCGAGCCCTTCGACGATCGTGGTGAGACGGGCGTTGGACGAGGATTCACGGAGCACCGCAAGACAACCGGGCCGGTAGAGCCCGAGCAACGGCTCGAGCCTCCCGCCGGCAAACGCGACAACAGCCGCGCCAGCGCCGGCCTTCTCTCCCTCGCCGATCAACCTCCGCAGGACCAGCGCGCTCACGAAGGGCATATCCGCCGCGCACACGAGCACCGGCCTGCCGGCCCTCTCCAGAGCGAAGATCAAGCCGGTCAGGGGGTGGCGAGGGTCGTCGGGCTCCTCCCACCGCGCGACCCCGGCGGGCAACGACGGCAGCCGCGTGTCGGCTTTGCACACCACCACAACCTTCGGGCACACCTCGCCCAGTACTCGCAGCGGCCGCCACACCAAAGGCTCACCGCCCAGCGACGCAGCGGGCTTGGAGGCGCCTCCCATCCTCCGTCCCAGCCCGCCCGCCAGCACGACTCCGGTGGGAACGGTCACCCGCCGAGCGCGGCGATCAGGTACTTGCCGTCCTCGCGCACCAGCTCGATGGTCTCGTCCACGGGCGCCTGGCCGACGGCCTCGGTGCGCACCCGCGCCGTGGCCCTGTCGGCCTCGATGCCGATGGAGAGCACGCGGATGGTCGGTTCGCGAACGCCGGCTCCCTGCTCGCCCAGGGACGCCTCGCACCGCTTCCCGCCCGCGCGCTCGCGCGCGGCGCTCGACAGAAGCGCGCATACGGTTCGGTAGTCCTTGGCGGCGGCGGCGCGCTCGAGACGGGCGATCACCTCGGCAACCTGCTTCGGAGCTCCCGTCGCGGGCTCGGGCGGTGCCTCCTTCTCGCCGCCGGCACAGCCACCGAGCAGGACTGCCGCGAGCAGTGCGAGTGGCGCCGGCCTCACGCCTGCGAGGATAATGCGCCTATGGAGGGCTCCGCCGCCGACTCCGTCGGCACGAGATCTAGCTGGCTTCGCTGCTACCGCTGTTGGTCGCAGAGCCTCGAGGTACAGCTGCATTACGAGGGCATCCTCAAGGTCGATCCCGAGACGGGCGAAGCGGTCGAGCCGGTGGAAGAAGTTCAGGAGGCCGTGGTGCAGTGCCTGGAGTGCATGCACGACCAGCCCCACCTCTCGCTTGCCTTCTACGAGGAGGACGGCCGGCGCATCAGCCGTATTGAGGCGGTGGACGACCGCTGGGAGCGGATGGTCACCGGTACCCCGTGGGTGGCTTCTTGCACGGTGAGCGTGGACGCCGACCAGGTGGAGTCCTGCTCGGGGCCCGAAGCCGCCGACTCGCTGGCCTACGCGGCTTTCGGCGATCACGGCACGCGCGAGTTCTTCACCCACGTGCGCTTCCACAAGCACGACGGTGAGGACGGGCCGATCGTGATCCACATGCTGGTCGAGCTCTACGCGCGATCCGCCGAGGAAGCCACCGACGTGCTGCAGGACGCGTCGCGCGGCCTGCTCACCATCACCTCACTGGCCGAGGAGTCGCGCCCGCCCGCCTCGAGCAGCGAAGCCTCGCACTGAGAGCCTCGTTCGGTGCTCGCCCGCTCTACGGCCGGGCTGCGCCCCTCCCGCTGACACCCCTCGCTGGGGGTGCTCGCTCCTACACTCCGGCCACATGGTGAAAGCCGTTCTGCGCTTCGTGGCGTCCGTGTTGATCGTGAGCGGCGTGCTGATGCTCTCGGACGCCGGCGCCACGCTCCTGTGGCAGGAGCCCGTGTCGGCACTGCTCGCCGACCGCCAGCAGGGAAAGCTCGAGGAGGCCCTCGCCAACCCGAAGCAGCGCAAGAGGGTGATCGAGCGCAAGCCGCTGCCGGGCGACTCGATCGGAAAGATCGTGCTGCCCAGCCTCGACCGCGAGCTCTACGTGATCGAGGGCACCGACCTCAACGATCTTCGTAAGGGGCCCGGCCACTACGCGGACACCCCGTTGCCGGGCGAGCGCGGCACGGTGGCCATCGCCGGGCACCGCACCACCTACGGCGCGCCCTTCCGCAAGGTCGACGAGCTCTCCAAGGGCGACGAGATCCGGGTCGAGATGCCCTACGGGCGCTTCACGTACCGCGTGGAGAAGACGAAGATCGTGGATCCGACCGACCTATCGGTGAAGGACAAGGTGGCCTATGACCGCCTCGTTCTCACCGCCTGCCACCCGCTTTACAGCGCCGCCCAGCGAATCGTCGTGTTCGCCAGGCTTCAGTCGCGCGACAAACGGTCGACAGTCAAATAACGAAGCCCGACGGTGCGCGCGATTCGCCGTCCTGCAACGAGGAATCGTCCCGCGACTCGAAGAAGATGATCAGGGCGACCACGAACGCCAGCGAGATGGCGACGACGGCAACCCAATAGAGGACCTTCCCGACCATGGCTTCCACGACGACCCTAGCGCGCA
>JBBJNU010000200.1:0-3523 GCA_037721005.1 Thermoleophilaceae bacterium
GCTCCGAGGCCCTGCGCATCGAAGCGGCCCACGGCGTCGCCCTGGTCGAGTGGCCGCAATCCGAAACGCGCATGACGATCTGCTCAGAGCGCCTCCACGGCCTGGTGGTCGAGCAGCGCCTCCGGCATCCCGGCGTGGCCGAACTGGATCGCCACGTAGCCAACGCGCTCGCGAAGCCCACCCCGCGCGGGTGGCGGCTCACGAAGTCCGCCGAGGCCGCCCAGATCGACGCCGTGATCGCCCTGGCGATGGCCGCCGAGCGCGCCAGCAGCCCGGCACCCGCCCCCGCCCAACTGCTCGGCTGGATATGAGGCGGCCATGCCTGACTTGCGGCGTCCTCACGTCGCAGGGCTCCCACTGCCCCGCCCACCGGCCGGCGTCAGGCTCGCGCGCATGGGCCGGCGGCTCCACCCGCGCATGGCGCACCCTCCGCGCCGAAGCCCTCGCCCGCGACGGCCACCGATGCGTTCGGTGCGGCACCAGCGGCCCGCTCCAGGTTCACCACGTGGTGCCCCTCGCGGAAGGTGGGGCGCTCGGGCTAGACGGCTTGACCACCCTCTGCGAACCATGCCACCACGTCGCCCACCGCCCAGCCGCGTGACCCCTCGGCGTTCCTGCGCAGCCGCCTACTGCGGGGTGTCCGCGAGCCTCAGCCAAAAACTCAGCGCCGGTCTCGGGCGGCGTGAAAGGCGTTCCAGAGCGGCGCGACGTTCTCGTAGTCGAAGTCACCTGCCGACTGCAGCTTGTCGTAGTAATCCCAGACCGCTTGGGCGGTGCTGCGGAGCGCGGGGTCTTCGGAGGTCAGGTAGGGGCCGACGTCGTTCCACGCGCTCCGAGTGATCACTGACAGGGCTTCGTCCTGGGGGTTGCGTGACCTCATCGTCAGCGGTCCTTGGGCCCGTCCTTGAGCTGAGCCCGCACCTTGCCGGCCACGATCCCGGCGAGCCCGGGGATCTCGGCCTTGAGCGCGTTCTCCAGGTATTTCGGCTGGCCACCGTGCGGGTGCTTGAAGTGCAGGGCCTCGTGCTGCTTCGCCGCGTAGGGCGCGTCGAAGATGACGGACGCGGAGAGCCCGTCCTCGGACATCTCCACCCGGCCCGACTCGGCCAGGGTGACGGCGGGATCAGGGTCGTGCTCGGGGTCGGTCTTTGGCGCCAGCTCGGCCGCGTGGTCGTGGATCCGTTCGGCTGCTTCCTGCAGCGCATCGGCCATCGCCTGCCGGACGATGTCTTTGGCCTGCTGGCCGGGCCTCACGCTTCGCCGTCCTCGGGCTCGCCGTGCTCCAGCAGGTACTCGGCCTCGGCAACGTCGGCCATCCACTCCCTGATCTCCTCGGGCTCGGCGCAGTCGCCGCACACGATCCCGTCGGAGTCCGGGTCACCGATCCAGCCGGCGGGCGGGACCAGCACCACCAGCAAGTTCGGATCGTTCGGTGTGCCGTCGTCGGGATCGAACGTCGGGCCGGTCAGCTCCTCGGTGACCGGGGCGGGCTTGTCACAGCGCGAGCAGCGGATCAGAGGCGGCGTCGTCATCACCCGGCCAACCTTACGGTCCAGAGCGGCGGCCTTGCGCTTGAGGTTGACGAGCTTGTCGATCGCGCTTTGAGCCTCTCGGCGAGAGCGGGGGCGGTCGTACTCCACGCCCAGCCACTTGCACAGACCACGGTGGTAGTCGATCTGCTTCCGCGTCGGCGGACGGTCGGGCTTGACCATCTTCTGTGAGATCGGGTCCCATCGCATCTCGCGCTTCCACTGCGGCGTGTCATCGAATCTGGGCACGGGTGACCTTCCTTCTGGCATATAGGTGTGTGGCTGGATATATGGGGTGCTCCCTCTGGGTTGGCGGTCGAATCTCTGGCACCAGTCCCGCTCCGCCCCGGACCCGCCTTCGGCTACTTCGATGCCTGGCGTTGTCAGTTCGTGGCGGTGGGATGAACGCGTGCCTTGTCGCGCTGGCGGTCATTCACCGTTGCCCCTCACGGGAGCGTTGTCGCGGTTGGGGGGCGCTTTAGGCGGGGTGGCCTATCGAGCGGCACCCCCGTGGTGGTGGAGGTCATGGGCAAGATTGGGGCGCTGTCGGGGCCGGGTGCGCGCCAGTTGCGCGCCAGTCGGTAGCTCATTCCAGCGGTTCTGAGCGGTTGCCGGGCGGTTCGATTCCGCTATGCAGAGCGGAATGGCCCGGTGTAGAGCGGGGGGTTCTAGATGTAGTACATGGGCGAGCCGGCCTCCCTGGCCTCGCGGTCCGCGATGTCGGCGATGGTGGTTCGCGCCAGCACCCCCCTCACAGCCCCCACCGCCTCTCCCCACACCCGATCGAGACCCGGGTCCCCGAGCTCCCCTTCCAGCAGCTCCACCACCTCGAGCACGGTCACATCCGTCGGCTCGCGGGCGAAGAGGTAGCCGCCCTTCACGCCTCGGTGGCTCTGCAGGACTCCGGCGCGCCGCAAGGTGGCGAACAGTCCCTCGAGGAACTGGACCGGGATGTCGCGCGCCCTGGCGATCTCGCCGATCGGCACCGGCTGGTCGGAGCCGCGCCGCGCCAACTCTGAGAGCGCACGAACCGCATAGGGGGATTTCGAGCTGATCGCCAGCACCCGCGGCGAGTGTAGTGCCGTGGAGCACTAGGTTACGGCCATGCACCGGCTCCTCCGGCAGGCCTCGCCCTGGCTGGCGCCGCTGCTACTGATGGCGCTGATCTTCGCGCTGTCGGCCATGCCCGGAGATGACGTCGATCGCGGCCTTGCGTACTTCCTCAGCCGCAAGCTCGCCCACTTCCTGGCGTATGCGCTCCTGCTCGGTCTGTGGTGGCGAGCGCTCCGGCCCCGCCTACCTCTTGGAACCGCCGTCGGCGTGGCTTTCGCCATCGCGGTGGCCTACGCCGTCTCCGACGAGTTGCACCAGCTCACGGTCGACGGCCGCACGGGCACGCCCCGCGACGTCGCCATCGACACCGCAGGTGCCGCCGCGGCCGCAGCGCTCATCCTTCGCCGGCGCAGCGGAGCTATGGCGTGAGCGGTCCATGACCGCCGATGGCGGGGCAACGCTGCGGCGGGTTCCGATCGAGTCCAGCCGGCCGCTCGTGACCTTCGCGTGGACCCGGCTCGGGCTGACGCTGATGTCGGTCGCTCTGGTGGTGGCTCTCGGCTTTCCCTACTGGGGGCGCCTGGCCGTGGTGCTGGCCGGTGTGGCCCTGCCCTGGAGCCTCGTGAACCTGCTGCTGGCGCGACGCGCGCCTGCGCTGGCCCTCACCCCGCTTGTGGCGATCGGCGACATGCTGATGCTGATCACGATCGAGCTCGTGGCCCAAGAGACCTACGCGGCCGTGCGCTTCATGGCGATCGCCTTCCTCGCCGTGCACGCGCACTTCCAGGGAGAGCGCCTCGGTCTGCTGGTGGCCGGTTTCGCCTGCGCGGGATTGGTCGGAGTCAGCATCTTCGCCGGTGGCGGACAGGTGCAGGGGCGCCTGCTGGTGTTCTACGAGGTGATCTTCACCGCGGCGGCCCTCTCCACCGCCGCCCTGGTCG
>JBBJNU010000038.1:0-13052 GCA_037721005.1 Thermoleophilaceae bacterium
TCAAGAAGGCACACACCGCGACGATGGCGGCCACCCAACCGGGATAGGCCCTAAGCCTCGACAGGGTCCCGGCAACTCGTACCGCCGGGCGGTTGACTTCGGTGACCCCTCGGGATTAGGGTCCCGCTGGCCATAGGTCGGGCCGCCGTACCTTTTTGCGACACGGGTTACCGCGAGCCGGCCGCGAGGAGGAGGAAGAGTCTTGGCGACGACCACCGAGCACGACCACATCACCGACCCCGACGAGCGCCGTCTCGCGGAGATGGGCTACAAGCAGGACCTCAAGCGCGGGTGGAGCGGGTTCTCGAACTTCGCGATCTCCTTCTCGATCATCTCCGTGCTGGCCGGTTGCTTCACCACCTACGGCCAGGCTTGGAACAACGGCGGCCCGATCGCCATCTCCTGGGGCTGGATCCTCATCTCGATCCCCATCCTCATCATCGCCTTCTGCATGTCGGAGCTCGTGTCCTCCTACCCGACGGCGGGCGGCATCTACTGGTGGTCCGCCCGGCTCGGCGGACCTGTCTGGGGATGGTTCACCGGCTGGTTCAACCTGATTGGCCTGATCGCAGTGGTGGCCTCGGTCGACTACGCCGCCGCCACCTTCCTCAACGCGCTGCTCGGGCTCTACGAGCTCGACTTCATACTGAACTTCGCCGACGACAAGAGCATCCTGGGCGAGACCTTCGTGCTCTTCGTGCTCATCCTCGCGTTGCACGCGGCTGTCAACGTGTTCCGCACCAACCTGCTGGCCACGATGAACAACGTCTCGGTGTTCTGGCACGTGGCCGGCGTGGCGGTGATCGTCGGCATTCTCGTCTTCGTGCCCGACGATCACCAGAGCGTCTCCTTCGTCTTCGGCGAACGAATCAACAACTCGGGCTTCTCCGGCGGTGACAACGGAGGACTCTTCTTCTTCCTCTACGTACTGCCGCTCGGATTCCTGCTCACCCAGTACACGATCACCGGCTTCGACGCGTCGGCCCACATCTCCGAGGAGACCCAGGGGGCCGCGAAGTCGGCGGCCCAGGGAGTGTGGCGCTCGGTCTTCTACTCGGCGATCATCGGCTGGATCGTGCTGCTCGCCATCACCTTCGCCGCGACCGACGTGGCGGCCGTGAACGAGGGTGCCGGCTCCTCCCTCGCCGTCTTCGAGTCGGCGCTCTCCTCCGCGGCGTTCAAGGCCGTGGTCCTCATCTCCACCGTTGGGCAGCTCTTCTGCGGTGCGGCTGCCCTGACCAGCGCGTCGCGCATGTGCTTTGCCTTCTCGCGCGATCGGGGCATCCCGGGCTCGCGGGTGCTCTCGAAGGTAAGCGACAACGGTGTGCCCAGGGCGGCCGTGCTGTTCATCGCCGCGGCCGCGCTGCTCATCACCGTGCCCGCACTCGAGGGCGACGGCGCCTTCCCCTACGCCTTCTTCGCAGTGGTGTCGATCGCGGTGATCGGCCTGTACATCGCCTACGTGATCCCGATCTTCCTGCGCTGGCGCGTGGGTGACGCTTTCGAGGCGGGGCCGTGGACGCTAGGCAACAAGTACAAGTGGATGAACCCGATCGCCTTCATCTGGGTGGCGATCATCACGGTGATCTTCTGCCTGCCGTTCGTCCCGGCGGCCGTGCCCGGTAACGAGGACTTCTCGTTCAAGTCGGTGAACTACGCGCCCATCACCGTTGCCCTCGTGCTGCTGATCGTCGGCGTGTGGTGGGCCGTGAGTGCCAGAAAGTACTTCACGGGTAGCGTGAGAACGGTGGATCTCGAAGAGGCAGGGCTGGCCCCCGAGGCCGGCCCGAGCAGCAGCTAGCAGCGCGTGACGGTCGACGAGCTGGAGCAGGCGGTTGCCGAAGGCACGGTCGATACCGTGCTGCTGGCGATCGCCGACATGGAGGGGCGCCTGCAGGGCAAGCGCCTCACCGCTTCCTACTTTCTCGATCAGACGCTCGCGCACGGGGCCGAAGGGTGCAACTACCTCCTGGCGGTGGACGTGGATATGGAGACCGTGGATGGCTACGCGATGTCCTCGTGGGAGCGCGGCTACGGAGACTTCGGGATGAAGCCCGACCTCTCAACCCTGCGCCCAGTGCCCTGGCAGGAGGCCACCGTGATGGTGATGGCCGACATCCAATGGTCAGAGGACAAGCCGGTTGCGCCTTCGCCGCGGCAGATACTGCGGCGCCAGCTCGAGCGCCTGGCCGAACGCGGGCTCACCGCCATGGCGGGCACCGAGCTCGAGTTCATCGTCTTCCGTAACACCTACGAAGACGCGTGGCGGCGTGGCTACCGCGACCTCGAGCCGGCCAACCTCTACAACGTGGACTACTCGCTGCTGGGCGCCGCCCGCGTCGAGCCGCTCATCCGCCGGATCCGCAACGAGATGGCGGGCGCCGAGATGACGGTGGAGAACTCAAAGGGCGAGTGCAACTTCGGCCAGCACGAGATCAACTTCCACTACGGCGAGGCCCTTCGGGTTGCGGACGACCACGCGATCTACAAGAACGGCGCAAAGGAGATCGCCGCCCAGGAAGAGATGGCCATCACGTTCATGGCCAAGTTCAACGAGCTCGAGGGCAACTCGTGCCATATCCACTGCTCGCTGGCCTCGTTGGAGGATCAGGAGAATGCCTTCGGCAAAGACCAGACCCTGTTCGAGCGCTTCGTGGCCGGGCAGATCGCCTGCATGCGCGAGCTCACGTTGTTCTTCGCGCCGCAAATCAACTCCTACAAGCGCTTCTCGGCGGGGTCCTTCGCGCCGACCGCCGTGGCGTGGGGCAAGGACAACCGCACCTGCGCCCTACGCGCGGTGGGGCACGGTCCCTCGCTGCGGATCGAGAACCGCTTCCCGGGGGCCGACGTGAACCCCTACCTGGCCCTGGCGGCCATGATCGCCGCGGGACTGCACGGGATCGAGAACGAGCTCGAGCTTGAGGCGCCCGTCGAGGGCAACGCGTATGAGTCCGACGCTCCCCGCGTGCCCGGAACGCTGGCCGCCGCGCGCGATCTCTTCGCCGAGAGCGCCGTGGCCCGCGAGGCCTTCGGCGACGAGGTGGTGGACCACTACCTCAACCACGCTCGCGTGGAGCTCGAGGCGTTCGAGTCGGCGGTGACTGATTGGGAGAAGTTCAGAGGCTTCGAACGGCTGTGAGCACCAGGCGGCTGCAAACCTTTGCCTGCCGGCGTCATCGGCCGCCTCGTGAGGAATCGGTCGGTGCTCGGCCGATCGCCGATCGGCCTGCGCGCCTCCCGTGGCACACGTCGTCGGCCGCTTCCGCGGCATGCTTGGTTTTCGCTCGGCACACGCTCACAGGTCCGGCATGACTGTTGTCGTCGGCATTCTTTCCGCCGTTGAAAAGGTGCGCTGGGGCGCGTGGGAGGAAACCGTGGTCATGGTTCCGCGGTCCTACGCGCGCTCGGTTCAGGACGCCGGGGCGCTTGCTGTGCTGCTTCCGCCCGACGACGTCGTGGCTGAGGCGCCCGACGCCATGCTCGATCGCCTCGACGCGATCGTGCTGGCCGGTGGGTCGGACGTGGACCCCACCTCCTACGGCGCCCGGCCTCACCCCGAGACGAAGGGCACGTGGCCCGAGCGCGACCGGTTCGAGCTCGGCGTCGTGCACCGTGCGCTGGAGCGTGAGATCCCCGTGCTCGGCATCTGCCGCGGCATGCAGATGCTCAACGTGGCTGCCGGCGGCACGATCGCCCAGCACCTTCCCGACGTACTGGGCCATTCCGATCACCGCCACACGCCGGGCACCTACGGGGACCACTCCGTGCGCCTCGAGCCGGGCTCGCTCGCCGAAGAGGCGGCGGGGGCTGAGCGCCTGGCGGTGAAGTCCCATCACCACCAGGGCGCCGACGAGCTTGGCGAGGGGGTGGTGGCCACGGGGTGGTCGGAGACCGATGGGGTGATCGAGGCCATCGAGCTGCCTGCGTGCCGGTTCGCGCTCGGCGTGCTCTGGCATCCGGAAGAGGACATCCAGAGCCGCGTGGTCGGCTCGCTGGTTCAAGCGGCAAAGGCCACGGTGGGGCCCCGATGATCGCCGTGGTCGAGCCCGCCACGGCCGAGGTGATGGCCGAGATTCCCCGCGATGGGGCCGAGGAGGTGGACGCCGCGGTGACCCGCGCGCGCGAGGCGTTCCCGGCCTGGCGCGCCCTTGCCCCGGGCGACCGCGCCGCGCTGCTGCACCGCCTGGCCGACGCCCTCGCCTCCGAGTCGGAGAGCCTCGCGGTGCTCGAGGCGCGCAACGCGGGCAAGCCGATCATCGACGCCCGTGGCGAGATGGGCATGGTGATCGACACCTTCCGCTACTACGCCGGGGCCCCCGAGCGCCTGCTCGGGCAGACGATCCCCGTGGCCGGTGGGGTGGACATGACCTTCCGCGAGCCGCTCGGAGTGGTGGGGCTCATCGTTCCCTGGAACTTCCCGCTGGTGATCGCCTCCTGGAAGGTGGCCCCGGCGCTCGCCGCCGGCAACACCGTGGTGCTCAAGCCCGCGGAGCTCACGCCGCTCACCGCGCTCGAGCTGGAGCGCATCGCGCTCGAGGCCGGCCTGCCGGACGGTGTGCTCAACGTGGTCGCCGGGCCAGGGAGCGTGTGTGGCGCTCGGCTGGTCGAGCACCCCGACGTGGCCAAGATCGCCTTCACGGGCTCCACCGAGGTGGGGCGCGGCATAGCCGCGGGAGCGGCGGGGACCATCAAGCGGGTCACGCTCGAGCTCGGCGGCAAGTCGGCCAACGTGGTGTTCGCCGACGCCGACCTCGAGGCGGCGGCCGCGGCCGCGCCCACCGCCGTGTTCGGCAACGCCGGCCAGGACTGCTGCGCGCGTTCGCGGATCCTCGTGCAGCGCCCCGCCCTCGAGCGCTTCATGGAGCTGATGGCCGACACCGTGACGGGACTGAAGGTGGGCGACCCGCTCCAGGAGTCGACACAGATGGGCCCGCTGATCTCCGAGAGCCAGCGTGAGAGCGTGGGCTCCTACCTCCACGACGGCGCGCCGGTGGCGGTGCAGGGCAGCGTTCCGGAGGGCGAGGGTTTCTGGTTTCCCCCGACCGTGCTCGGCCCGGTCTCGAATGACGATCGCGCCGCTCGCGAGGAGATCTTCGGACCGGTGGTCTGCGTGATCGCCTTCGACGACGAGGTCGACGCCGTGCGCCAGGCCAACGACACGATCTACGGCCTGTCCGGATCCGTGTGGACCCGCGACGGCGCCCGTGCGCTGCGGATGGCGCGCGCGATGGACGCGGGCGTGGTGTCCATCAACTCCAACACCTCGGTGAGGGTGACCACCCCCTTCGGCGGCATGAAGCAGTCGGGGGTGGGCCGCGAGCTCGGCCCCGACGCGCTCGAGCACTACACCGACGTAAAGAACGTGTTCTACGCGACACCCGAGGCCTGACATGGGCCGGCTCGAAGGCAAGGTGTGCGTGATCACCGGTGCGGCCGGCGGCATCGGCGCGGAGAGCGCTCGCCTGTTCAGCGAGGAGGGCGCCACGGTGGTGGGGGTGGATCTGCGGCCGGGCTCGGTGGGTGACCTCGCCCTCGAGGCTGACGTGACCGACGAGGAGCAGGTGCGGGCGATGTACGACCGCGCCCGCTCGGAGTTCGGGCACGTGGACGTTCTCTTCAACAACGCGGGCATAAACCCCAGTGACGACGGCAGCGTGCTCGATACCGACCTCGACGCGTGGCAGCGCGTGCAGGACGTGAACGTGCGCAGCGTGTTCCTCTGCTGCAAGCACGGCATACCCCACCTGATCGAGGCCGGGGCCGGGTCGGTCATCAACACGGCTTCCTTCGTGGCGACGATGGGCGCGGCCGTCTCCCAGATCTCCTACACCGCCTCGAAGGGCGCCGTGCTCGCCCTCTCGCGCGAGCTGGGCGTGGAGTTCGCGCGCCGGGGCGTGCGCGTGAACGCCCTGTGCCCGGGGCCGGTGGACACCCCGCTGCTGCGTGACCTCTACGCCGACGATCCCAAGCAGGCCGCGCGCCGCCTCGTGCACCTGCCGATGGGCCGCTTCGCCGAGGCTGCGGAGATCGCCCGGGCGGCGCTCTTCCTCGCCAGTGACGACTCGTCCTACGTGACCGCGTCCACCTTCATGGTCGATGGCGGGCTCTCGGGGGCCTACATCACGGCGGACTGACGCCCCATCGGGGCGCAACCGGTTGCGGCATCGAGGAAGCGCGCGCACAGGCCGCTACCGAGCCGGTTCCATCCCTCGATCGCCGGTTCGCTTTCGGCGCGCAGGAGGTCGGGATCGATTCCCACGCGAACCGCGTCCGGGTCGCTCGCGTAGCCCTCGATCCACCCGTCGAGCGTTGGGGCGTCCACCTCGGCATGGAACTGGATACCCCAGGCGCACGCTCCGATCCGGAATGCCTGCAGCGAATGGTCGGTGCGGGCGAGCGCTGGGCCTCCGTTCGGAGGTACGGCCTCGTAGGAGTGCCACTGGAAGCTCGTGAACCGATCGGGTAGGGCGCCGAGCACGGGGTCCTTCGCGGCCTCCGCGGTCACTTCGACCTCACACCAGCCGATCTCCGGCCGGGCGGTGCGGCGCACTGATCCGCCCGCCGCCTCGGCGAGCAGCTGCGCTCCGAGGCATACGCCGAGCACGGGCACACCGCGCTCGAGCAGACCGGTCAGCCACTGCCTCTCGCGCCGAAGCCAGGGGTGCTCTGCCTCCTGGAAGGTGTCCATGGCGCCTCCGAAGATCATCACCGCGTGGGGGTCGATCTCCACGTGGCGGGGTCCGAGCTCCTCGGGCGGGCGCCATACCTCGAGGTGGCCGCGCTCGCGGGCCACGCGGCCGAATACGCCGGGTCCGGCGTCGTCCTGGTGCACGACGGCAAGCACGCGCATGGGCGCAGTGTGCCTGTCCGCCGTGACCAGGGTGCTTGGTGCTAGCTCTTCCTCGCTCGGGACCGGGTGGCCGTGGTCTTCCTCGCGGAGGATCCGCGCTTGCTCGAAGAAGAGCTGGTGCTCTTGGCGGAGGTGCTCCTGCTTGCCGAGCCTCTCTTGGTGGACGCACGGCTCGACGATCCGCGAGTGGTCGAGGAGGACGAGGAACGCGCGGAGCTCTTACGGCGCGAGCTCGAACGGCTCTTGGCCCTTTGGGCGCTCGGCACCTCCTGCTTCACGACCTCCTTCGTGAGCTGGTCGATCGTCTTCTCGAGGAAGCTCGCCATCCGCTCCTCCTGCTTGCGGAACTCCTTGGCCAGCTTCGCCGTGTCGCGGTCGCCCACTGCTGTGGCCAGCGCCTCGATCGCCCGGTAGTTGGCGATCTCCTCGGCCTCGTCGGAGTACTCCGTCTTGGCGTTCTTGAGCATCTTCTCGGCCTCGCTTGTGCCGCGGATGCCGTGCAGCGGTCCCTTGGCCGCCGCGAGCGCCTTGTTGGCCACGCTCTGCACCGCCCCGGCTGCCTCGGCCACCACGTCAGGGCCCGGAGCGGGGAGCGCCTCGGCCTTGCCGCCGAGCTGCTTGATGCGCCGCTCGATGCCCTTGGCCTGCGCCTTGGTCTCCTTCAGGTGATCCTTCAGGCGCTTCTTGTACGGGTCGCGCGTGGTTAGGCTGATGTGAGCCTGCAGCGCGGTCTCGAGCTCCTTCTCTTTTCCGTACGCCTCATTCAAGTATTGGATGAGCTTCGCGTCGCGTTCCAGCAGTTCGGCCATGGGCAGGTCCTCTCTATGGGTGACTAGTGCGGCCTACCCTTACACGAAGCACGGCGAAACACTCCGTCACGCGATAAGCCATGCTTGCGAGGTGAGCTTCGCCGCCACAGTCCCCTCGCGCAGCAGCGTTCGAAAGGACGGTGTTCGCGTTCTCCTCGCGCTCCTGGCAGTCATGTGGCTTTCGGAGATCGTGGACACCGCGCTCGACCACCGTCTAGATGGCTACGGCATCGAACCGCGCGACGCCGACGGCCTGATCGGCATCCCGGCGGCGCCGTTCCTGCACTCCGGGTTCGGACACCTGATCTCGAACACTGTGCCGTTTCTCGCCATGGGCTTCGTCATCGCCTTCAAGGGTGCGATGAGAGTGCTCCTGGTTACGGCGATCGTGGCCCTTGTGAGCGGGGCCGGCACGTGGCTCGTGGCACCGGAGTCCTCTATCCACATCGGCGCGAGCGGCGTGGTGTTTGGGTACGCCACGTATCTGCTGAGCCGCGGCTTTTTCGACCGCGACGTGATCGAGATCGCGATTGGTGTGGCCGTCGGGTTGATCTACGGCGGCGTGCTGCTCGGCGGCCTGATCCCCGAGGAAGGGGTGTCGTGGCAGGGCCACTTCTTCGGAGCGGTCGGCGGCTTGGTGGCGGCGCGGGCGCTCGCTCCCGAGCCTCGGGCGACCCGGGCTACTCGGGGCTGACGAGCCGTAGCTTCTCCACGCGGGGGAGCCGCTTGATGCGGGCCTCCTCGCGCATCGCGTCCCCCCGCGAGGGCATGGGCCTGGACCACGCGAGCTCGACCGGGAGCCGCGACCGGGTGTAGCGCCCGCCCTTGCCCGCCTGGTGGGTGTGCACTCGGCGTTCCAGCTCGTTCGTCCAGCCACAGTACAGGCTGCCGTCGCGGCAACGAAGTACGTAGACGAAGGCGTGCATGGTCCGGGACAGTCTCGCAATCCGCGTTTGTCCTGTGTGAGGTTGGGAAGCGGCTCTTCATGAGCCCTTCCCTCCGTCAGGACCAACGCCTGCCCCTACGAGACGCCGGAGAGATTCCCCAACTCGGCTTCGGCGTCTTCCAGGTGCCGCCCGACGAGACCGTGGACGTCGTGACTCGAGCCTTCGGCGCCGGCTACCGCCACATCGACACTGCCTCGGCGTACGGCAACGAGGCCGGCGTGGGGCAGGCCGTGCACGCCTCGGGGCTCGAGCGCGAGGAGGTGTTCGTCACCACCAAGTGCTTCAACGACGACCATGGCTACGAGGAGGCAAGGCACGCGTTCAAGGCCAGTCTCGATCGTCTGGGGCTGGAGTATGTGGACCTCTACCTCATTCACTGGCCTGTGCCCTCGCGCGACAAGTACGTGGACACGTGGAGGGCCTTCATCGAGCTGCAGTCCGAGGGGCTGGTTCGCTCCATCGGCGTGTCGAACTTCCATCAACCGCACCTCGAGCGGCTCATCTCGGAGACGGGTGTCACGCCGTCGGTAAATCAGATCGAGCTTCATCCGCTCTTCCAGCAGACGGGCTTGCGGCGAGAGCACGAAGAGCTCGGCGTGCTCACGGAGGCCTGGAGCCCGCTGGCCCAGGGCCAGGTGCTCGACGACCCGTCCCTCGCGGAGATCGCTCAGGCGCACGAGAAGACGCCCGGTCAGGTGGTGATCCGCTGGCACCTGCAGTTGGGCAATGTCGTGATACCCAAGTCGGTGACCCAGGAGCGGATCGAGCAGAACCTTGACGTGTTCGACTTCGAGCTGAGCGAGGCGGAGATGGAGGCGATCGACGCGCTCGAGTCCGGTGAGCGCATAGGGCCGGACCCGGAGACGTTCATACGCCCGTAGAGCAGTTCCTCTGCCCGGGCTGGGTCAGGCGGCAGCGATGGGGCGCTGCGCACGGAACCTGCTCAGCAACCTCAGGAGGTCGCCGACCGAAGCGTCGGCTCCCGATGCGGGGTCGAGTGGTCCTTGCGAATGGACTTCGTAACGGTTGCGCCGACCTTCGCGATGGCGCGTGAGATAACCGTCGGCCTCTAGCTCGCAGATGATCCGGTGCGCGGCTCGTTCGGTGATGCCGATGCATTGTGCGATGTCCTTGAGGCGCATGGCGGGCGTGTTTGCCACGCAGAGCAATGCTTCGGCGTGGTGGGTCAGGAGGCTCACCCGCGACATGTTCACGGGATACTGGATCCACTTGACCTGTAATCGATACCAGGTAGGGTGGTCTCCGCAGGGGGTGCCGGTCGCCCGACTGAGCAGGACACACCTCGGGAGAGAGCATGAAAAGGCTTCTGACCATCGCCATCGTCGGCGCGGCACTTGCTGGAGTCGCTCTGGCTTCCCCGGCCGGGGCTCTCGCTGCCAAACGCTCCCAGAGCCCGGGCTACCAGAATCCGGTGTTTGCGTCGCCTGGCGCCCCGGATCCGATGGTGCTCGATGTGGCGGGGACGCATTCGAACTACTACGCGTTTTCGACCGGGGATCGCTTTCCGATGTTGCGGTCGAAGGATCTGGTCAGTTGGGCGCCTGCCGGCGCCGCTTTGGCTGTTCGGCCGAGCTGGGCGGTGCAGGAGGGGGAGTGGAATCCGTGGTCGCCGAGTGTCATCGAGCGGGCGGGGCCCTGTCCAGGCTCGACGGGGACCCGTTGCTTTGTCCTCTTTTTCGTTTCACGCCATGGCACTCTTTCTCCGGCTACGAATTGCATCGGGGTAGCGACCTCCCCGACGCCCGGCGGCCCGTACCAGGATCGCGGCCCGCTCAAGGACACGGCGGGCAGTGTCGATGGGAGTGGGCGGCCGATTGGCTGCGGTGACGATGTTGGTTACAGCAACATCGATCCGGCGCCGTTTGTCGACGCCGACGGGAAGGCCTACCTGTACTTGTCGACCACCCGACGCTGTCTCGCGGATGGCACCTGTCCTGGTAATCGCAGGATCGGCGTGATCCCGCTCGGGCCAGGTCTGCTCACGGCAACGGGGCCGCGGCAGGAGCTCTTTGGCGCCACGGACCCCTGGGAGCAGGCGTCCTTCGGCGGGGTGGTGGAGAACCCGTGGCTGCATCGTCGCGGCGACAGCAGCTACTTCCTGCTCTTCTCGGGCGGGGCTTACAACGGCCCCTACGGGATGGGCTACGCGACGTCGGCGACGCCCACGGGCCCGTTTGTCAAGGACCCCCTGAACCCGTTTCTGCGTGAGGCCAACAACGTGCTCAGCGTGGGGGGAGGGATGCTGGTCACCGGACCCCGGGGCGGCACGTGGCTCGCCTACCACGGCCGACAGGACGCGTATACCAATCCACGCCAGCTGCGCATCGACTCGGTGAGCTGGCCGAGCGCAACAACCCTGGCGACCAAGGGCCCCACGTCAGCCCGGCAGTCCATCGCCCCCTGAGCGGGCCCGGCGCGGAGCGGCGCGGCGTTCGGGAGCAACTATCGCCCGCCGACGCGATCACGCTTGCGCGCCTCTGGCTGGAGATAGATGGGTCAGGCGGCGGCGGCGGTGGCGGGCTGTGCCCGACTTCCGTCGAGCAGCTTTAGGAGGTCACCTACCGAGGCGTCGGCTTGCGAGGTGGGGTCCAGCGGTCCGTCTGGATGAACTTCGTAGTAGTTGCGCCGGCCCTCGCGATAGCGCGTGAGGTATCCGTCTGTTTCGAGTTCGCAGACGATCCGGTGCGCGGCGCGCTCGGTGATGCCTGCGCAGTCGGCTATGTCTCTGAGGCGCATGCCGGGGGTTCCGGCGACACACGCCAGCACGTGCGCGTGGTTGGTTAGGAAGCTGACGCTCGACATCGTCAGGCACACTACACCTGCGCTCGGACTCTTACAAGGGTTGACATGACTTTCGTGTCTATCTATCCTCCGTCGAGGACGGGCCGATTTGTGCGGCCGCCGATACGTCGACTCCAGGGAGAATTCATGTTGCGCAAGATCGCTGCCGTACTCGCGCCCGCCGCTTCATCCGCAGCTCTGCTGATCTTCGTGCTCGCCGCGCCGGCCCAGGCCGCGCCGCAGGGGGCCGATGACCCCGCCCGCGCCGCCGCGTCGCAGGTTCTCGTCGGGTTCGTCGCGGATGCTTCCGAGCAGGACCGGGCCCGCGCCGCGTCGCACGTGAGCGCCCGCCGCCGGGAGTACGTGGCCTCCGACGTCGAGCTTATTTACCTCCCTTCAGCTAATGCCAACAGCCGGGCCATCGACGAGCTGCGAGGCGATCCCGCGGTGCGATTCTCCGAGCCGAACTGGACCGTGACGACGGCCGCGGTGAGCACGGACCCGTTCTACACGAACGGTTCGCTGTGGGGGATGTATGGCGACGATCTCACCACTCCCACGAACCCGTACGGGAGCCAGGCGGACGAGGCGTGGGCGGCCGGTAACACCGGCTCGAAAGATGTTTACGTCGGCGTGATCGACGAGGGCATCCAGTTCGACCACTCAGACCTCAGCGGGCAGGTGGGGAACCCGCTGGAAACCCTTGACGGGATCGACAACGACAAAAACGGCTACACGGACGATGTCCAAGGATGGGACTTCGCCAACAACGACAACTCGATCTACGACGGCGGCAGGAAGGGCAATCTCGACAAGCACGGCACCCACGTCACTGGCACCATCGGCGCCAAGGCCAATAACGGGACCGGGGTAGTCGGGGTCAACTGGAACGTCACCGCCATCTCGGGCAAGTTCCTCGGCCGCAACGGCGGCACAACCGCCAACGCGATCAAGGCCGTCGACTACTTCACCGGCCTCAAGGCCAGAGGCCTCAACATCGTCGCCACGAACAACTCCTGGGGAGGCGGCGGGTACTCGCAGGGGCTGCTCGATGCGATCACCCGGGGGGCCAAAGCGAACATCCTGTTCGTCGCCGCCGCCGGAAACAGCAATACGGACAACGACGCCACGGCCAGCTACCCCTCGAACTACAACACAACCGATACCGTGGACCCCGCTAGCTACGACGCGGTCATCGCCGTCGCAGCGATCGATAAGGTGGGCGCGCTTGCAAGCTTCTCCCAGTACGGGGCCAAAACCGTCGACCTCGGCGCGCCCGGAGTGAGCATCAACTCAACGCTCCCGTACAACAAGTACGGCGCCTATAGCGGCACCTCGATGGCCGCCCCGCACGTCACCGGGGCAGCCGCGCTTTACGCCGCGAGCCCCCTCGGCGCCGGCGCCTCTGGCGAAACCATCAAGAACGCGATCTTGGGCACCGCGGAACCAACGGCATCTCTCTCCGGGAAAACGGTCACCGGCGGTCGCCTGAACGCCGGCGGCTTCTAGAGATAGCTACACAAGCCCATTCGAGGGCGGCGCCCGTGCTCGACGATCCGTCTATCGCGGAGATCGCCCAAACGCACGACAAGACGCCCGGTCAGGTGGTGATCCGCTGGCACCTGCAGTTGGGCAATGTCGTGA
>JBBJNU010000201.1:0-3483 GCA_037721005.1 Thermoleophilaceae bacterium
CCTCCGCGGGAGCCGCCGAAGGCGGCGTTCAAGCGAGGCAGGATGCCGAGCAGCAGTCTCAAGACGTGGGGCCGGAGGCCCCACGGGGGTAATCCAGGACCCATGGACCTGATCACCGAGCTCACCATCCTCGCCCTCGCCGCATTCGTGGGCTTCGAGGTGATCTCCAAGGTGCCGAACACGCTGCACACGCCGCTCATGTCGGCCACGAACGCCATCCACGGCATCGTGCTGCTCGGCGGCATGCTCATCATCGCCGAGTCGGAGGGCGTGCTGAGCAAGGTGCTGCTGGTGATCGCCATCGCCTTCGGCACCATCAACGTGATCGGCGGATTCCTGGTCACGGACCGCATGCTCGAGATGTTCAAGAAGCGCCCGAAGCCCGCCGAGAAGCCGGGAGCTGAGGAGTGACGCTCGCCATCTTTCTCCAGGACCCGGACTTCATCCGGCTCCTCTACATCGTCGCCTTCGTGCTGTTCATCGTGGGCATGCGCGGGGTCACGCACCCCACCACCGCCCGTCGCGGCAACATGATCGCCGGTGTGGGCATGGCCATCGCGGTGGTGGCCACCCTGCTGATCAGGGAGGTGGGCGACTACGGGCTGATCGCCCTCGGTGTGGTACTGGGAACGGTGATCGGGGTGCCCGCGGCACGCCAGGTGAAGATGACCGCGATGCCGCAGATGGTCGCGCTGTTCAACGGCGTGGGCGGCGGGGCAGTGGCGCTCATCTCCTATGTGGAGTACCGCGACGCCCTGGACATGGGCGGCAACCCCGCCCTCGAGGAGCTAATTCCCATCTTGCTGGCCGCGATCATCGGCTCGGTCTCCTTCTGGGGCTCGAACATCGCCTTCGCGAAGCTGCAGGAGCTGATTCCGGGCAAGCCGGTCGGCGTGCCGGGTCAGCAGTTCGTGAACCTGGCGCTGCTGCTCGTGGCCGTGGGCGCCGCGGTGGCCATCGCCGCGGGAGCGGAGTCCGAGGGGCTGTTCCTGCTCCTCCTCCTGGCCGCGGCGGTGCTCGGCAACATGGTCGTGCTGCCCATCGGCGGCGCCGACATGCCGGTGGTCATCTCCCTTTTGAACGCCCTCACCGGCCTCTCCGCCGCGGCGGCGGGCATGGCTCTCGACAACGTGGCCCTGATCGTGGGTGGCGCCATCGTCGGCGCCTCGGGCACGATCCTCACCAACCTGATGGCGGTCGCGATGAACCGCTCGATCCCCAGCATCGTGGCCGGCGGATTCGGCGGCGGTGGCACCGCGCCGGGCGGCGGAGGCGACGGCGAAGAGCGCCCGCATCGCTCCACGGACGCCACCTCGGTGGCCAGCCAGCTCTCCCTCGCGGACCGCGTGGTGGTGGCCCCGGGCTACGGCTTGGCCGTTGCCCAGGCCCAGCACACCGTGCGCGAGCTGGCCGACGAACTGGAGAAGCGCGGCGTGGAGGTGTCCTACGCCATCCACCCCGTGGCCGGTCGCATGCCGGGTCACATGAACGTATTGCTGGCCGAGGCCGACGTGCCCTACGAGGCACTGAAGGAGATGGACGAGATCAACCCGGAGTTCCCGGAGACCGACGTGACCCTGGTGATCGGCGCGAACGACGTGACCAACCCCGCCGCGCGCGAGGATGAGGGCAGCCCTATCTACGGCATGCCGATCCTCGACGTGGACAAGTCCGAGCAGGTGATCGTGCTCAAGCGCTCGATGAACACGGGCTTTGCGGGCATCGACAACCCCCTCTTCTACAACGAGAACACCTCGCTGCTCTTCGGCGACGCGAAGGCGTCGGTACAGGAGGTACTCGCGGCCGTGAAGGCCCTCTAGCGCCACCCGCTAGTTTCGCGGGGCGTGCCTGACGACGCCGCAATACTCGCCGAAGGACTTACCAAGTCCTACGGAGAAGTAAGAGCGCTCACCGGTGTGGACCTCTCCGTGCCCGCGGGCACCGTACTCGGCCTTCTCGGCCCCAACGGGGCGGGCAAGACCACCGCGGTTCGCATCCTCACCACGCTCTTGAAGGCCGACTCGGGGACCGCGCGCGTGGCCGGCTGCGACGTCGTCGGGGACGCCACCGCCCTGCGTTCGAAGATCGGACTCGCCGGCCAGTACGCGGCGGTGGACGAGAACCTCACCGGATACGAGAACCTCGCCATGGTCGGCCGCCTCTACCACCTGGGCGCGAAGCGCTCGCGCGAGCGTGCCAACGAGCTGCTCGAGCGCTTCGACCTCGCGGAGGCGGGCGGCCGGCCCTCTAAGACCTACTCCGGGGGCATGCGCCGCCGTCTGGACTTGGCGGCCGCCCTCGTGGCCGAGCCACCGGTGATCTTTCTCGACGAACCCACCACGGGCCTCGATCCGCGCAGCCGGATCGGGCTGTGGGAGACGATCGAGGACATGGTGGCCTCGGGCGCCACCGTGCTGCTCACCACCCAGTACCTCGACGAGGCCGACCGCCTGGCGGACCGCATCGCGGTGATCGACCACGGCGCGGTGATCGCCGAGGGCACCTCCGACGAGCTGAAGAGCCGCGTGGGTGGGGAGCGCCTGGAGGTCACGCTCGAGGACGAGGGCCAGGGCGAGGCCGCTCGCGGGGCGCTTGGCCCGATGGGCGACGGCGAGGAGCCTCAGCCCGAGGACGGGTTGGTGCGCGTGACCATCCAGGCGCGGGGCGGTGCGATCGCCGAAGCCGTGCGGCGCCTCGACGAGGCGCAGGTGGGAATCGAGGACATCGCGGTTCGCCGCCCGACCCTCGACGACGTGTTTCTCACCCTTACCGGCCGGACCGCCGAGAACGCGGAAGAGGAAGAGCAGGCCGAGGCCGCATGAGCGCCCTTTCCGCCGCCGCTTCCGATTCGCTGGTGATCACCCAGCGCAACCTCAAGCGCGTGGCCCGCGCGCCGGATCTGCTGGTGGGCTACACGGTGCAGCCCGTGATGTTCGTGCTGCTCTTCGTGTACGTGTTCGGCGGAGCGATCAACGTCCCGGGCGACTACGTGGATTTCCTCATGCCGGGCATCATCACCCAGACCATCGCGTTCGGTGGGTTTGTGACCGCGATCGGGTTGAACGAGGATCTTCGCAAGGGCCTGATCGACCGATTCCGCTCGCTGCCGATGGCGCGCTCGGCCGTGCTTGCCGGCCGCACAGCGGCCGACCTGGCCCTCAACCTGCTGTCCATCACGGTGATGATCCTCGTCGGACTGCTCGCCGGGTTCAACTTCACGACCAGCGTGCCCGAGGTGGCTGCCGGGATCGCCATCCTGCTGCTCTTCGGCTACGCCTTCTCGTGGATCTTCGCGCTCATCGGCCTCACGGCCAGCTCGTCCGAGTCAGCCCAGGCCCTGGGCTTCATCGGGATCTTCCCGCTCACCTTCGCCTCCTCGGCGTTCGTCCCGCCGGAGACGATGCCCTCCGCCCTGCGGGCCTTCGCCGAGGTGAACCCGTTCACGATCGTGACCGACGCGGTGCGCGCCCTGTTCGTGGGCAC
>JBBJNU010000202.1:0-3465 GCA_037721005.1 Thermoleophilaceae bacterium
CGAGGATGAGCGCACCGGTGCCGATGCCGGCGTAGCCGAGCAGCTCGCGGCGGTCGATCGGTCGTTCGAGCGGCAGCACGACCTCGACCTTACCGGTCGGCTCGCCGGGTTCGCGCCGGTCCTGCGGAGCACGGTGAACGTCAAGCGCGCTCAGAAGAGGGACTCCTGAGGCGAGGGTTCGGGCTGCGAGGACCCTCGATCGACAGCCGAGGCGGGATCCCGGGCTTCAACCGCCGAGCCCGCGCTACCGCGCATCGGCCACGCCGGCCGGCGGCTTGAGCCCCGAGCCATGCGCGAAAGTCGTTCTCGCTCCTCCTTGGGTGCGTAGGCCCCGCGGGCGTAGAGGCGCTGGTAGCGGGGCAGCAGATCGGGGCGGTGCTCGCGCAGCCAGTCGAAGAAGAGCGCCTTGACCTCGCCCCGCAGGTGCAGCGCGATCCCGCCGATGTCCACGGCGCCCGCCTCCTCGGCCAGCTCGATGATCTGTGCCACCTGCGCCGGCGAGTCGTTGATGCCCGGCATGAGTGGCGCGATCAGGATTCCGCACGGGATACCCGCGCGGTTGAGCTCGACCACCGCCTCGAGGCGCTTGCGCGGGTGAGGTGTGTGGGGCTCGGTAGAGCGCCAGGCCTTCTCGTCGAGGGTGGGCACGGAAAGGTTGGCCCGGATGCCGGGCACCTGCTTCATCAGCTCGATGTCGCGCAGCAGGAGCGGAGACTTCGTGAGGATCGACGCGGGCGTGCCGCTCTCGGCCAGCGCCTCCCATATGCCGGGCATGAGCTTGTACCGGCCTTCGACCCACTGATAGGGATCGGTGTTCGTGCCCAGCGCGACGTGCTCCCGAGCCCACGCGGGCTTACGCAGCTCCCGCCGGAGCACCTCGGGCGCGTTGACCTTCACCACGATCTCCTTCTCGAAGTCCCGCCCGGCGTTCAGACCCAAGTACGTGTGAGTGGGGCGGGCGAAACAGAAAATACAAGCATGAGAGCAGCCGCGGTAGGGGTTGATAGTCCACCGGAACGGCATCCGCGAGCGCTCGGGCACGCGGTTGAGCACCGACTTGGCCCGCACTTCATAGAAACGGGTGTCGAGGGCCTCGGGAGCGTCGAAGGTGCGAACCGCCGCGGCGTCCTTGTAGCCCGGGAGGACCTTCCGCTCCTCCTCCTCAAGATCGATCTTCTGCTCATCCCAGCGCATACGAACACACGTTCGCACAGGGTCAGGACGGAGCCACTACTCACCCCACAGCGTCGCCGTGAGCGTCCGCGATCCGCCGGAGTCGCGGTGCTCGCAGAGGTAGATCCCCTGCCATGTACCGAGGGCCAACCTTCCGTCGGTGATCGGCAGCGTCAGCGAAGTCCCGAGCAGGGCCGCCTTGATGTGGGCGGGCATGTCATCGGGTCCCTCGAGCGTGTGGGTCCAGTACGGCGCGTCCTCGGGCACGGCGCGCGAGAACCAGCTCTCGAAGTCCCGGCGGACGTCGGCGCTCGCGTTCTCGTTGAGGGTGAGTGAGGCCGAGGTGTGGCGGATGAACAGATGCAGCACCCCGACCGACAGCCGCCCGAGCTCCGGAATCGCCGACGCCACCTCGCCTGTGACGAGGTGAAACCCCCGGGGGCGGGGATCGAGCCGGATGTCGTGCTGGGCCCACATGGCAGAGAGGGAACTCCCGGCATATATTGCCCGTGACCGGACTCCGGGAGGGAGAACGCGCAAGTTGACGCAACCGCCGCTCCGAGAACGACTCGGCTGGCGGGTACCGGCGGATGCTGGTACCACCGTGTCGTCAGACAAGGCAACCATGGCGGCGGCGGGATTCTGGTTCGCCGGATCCGGCGCGCTGCTCGGGTTGGCCTGCCTGCTTCTGCCGAGCGCCGAGGACGTGAACGAAGCCGCGCTCCTGCTCTGCTGCTCGGGGGCGGCGCTGCTGGCTGTGCTCGCGCTCGTGGGGGCCGATCGTCTGCCTGTCTGGTCGTTCCACGCGGGGTGCTTGGCCGCCAGTGCGCTGGCCACTGCCGTCATCTGGTCCTGGGGGCAGGACTCCCTCTACGGTCCTCTGGCCTACCTGTGGCCGGCGGTCTACGCGTTCTACCTCTTTTCTCTGAGGGCGGCGCTCGCGCAGACCGCCTTCCTCGGCGCCCTCTTCGCGGCATTCCTGGTCTCGGGAGGACCCGATGACGGCTCGGTGGGGATCTGGCTGGCGACGATCGGCACTCTGCTGAGCGCCGGTCTGCTCATGGCCGTGGCTCGGGATCGGGTCTCCGATCGGCTGGTGGCCCTGACCGAGGCCGCCCGGCGCGACCCCCTCACCGGCCTGCTCAACCGCCGTGGCTTCGAAGAGGCCTTTGACACCGAGCTCGAGCGGGCGCGGCGCACGGGGCAGACCCTGAGCCTGATCCTCGGGGACCTCGACCGCTTCAAGCGGATCAACGACGACTTCGGCCACAACGCCGGCGACGATGCCCTGCGCCGCGTGGGTGCTGCCATCTCCCAGGGCAAGCGCTCCTTCGACTCAGCTGCTCGCATCGGCGGTGAGGAGTTCGCGATCGTGGCCCCGGACACCGATGAGCATGGCGCCTACATACTCGCCGAGCGAATCCGTACGGCCGTGGAAAGCTCCTTCGAGCTCTCCGGTCCCACCCCGTTGTCGATGTCGTTCGGCGTCGCCAGCTCCCCTGTTCACGGCGAGACGGCCGACACCCTGCTCGAGGCGGGCGATCAGGCCCTCTACGCGGCGAAGACCCTCGGTCGCAACCGAACCGTGATCTCGAGCGCCGAGGTGCCGGGCATCCTCGCGCGCGGCGTGCGCGCCCGCGCGGGCGCGCACGTGGACCTGGGCTCGCTGCTCACCCTCGCCGAGGCGCTGGACGTGCGCGACTCCGGCAGCGTTTCGCACTGCCAGCGGGTGGGGCACTACGCCGAGTTGATCGCGCGCGAGCTCGGGCTCACGCCGGCGTCGGTGGAGCGCGTGCGCATTGCAGGCATCCTGCACGACGTGGGGCGGGTGGGCGTGTCCGACGGCTGCTTCGCAAAGGACGGCCCACTGTCGGATCGCGAGTGGCAGGAGGTGCGCTCCCACCCGGAGATCGGGGCGAGGATGCTCGAGACCACCGAGTTCTCCGACATGGGGCACTGGATCGCTTCGCACCACGAGCGCCCGGACGGCACGGGCTACCCGGCCGGGAGCAGCGCCGAGGACGTACCCCTGGAAGGCGCGATCCTCGCCGTGGCGGACGCCTACGAGGCGATGACCGCCGAGCGCACCTACCGCGACAAGCGCGACCCGCGGGCGGCCCTCGAGGAGCTGCGGCGGGGGGCGGGACAGCAGTGGGACCAGCGTGTGGTCGAGGCCCTCCTGCGTGTCGTCTGAGGCCTCCAAGAGGCACCCTGGCACTGAGTAGTCGTGAACGTGAGCGCTCGTATAGAGTCACATGCCCCCGGGGGTACGAAGGGACCATTTGACGACGC
>JBBJNU010000039.1:0-12913 GCA_037721005.1 Thermoleophilaceae bacterium
AGCGCTTGGGAACGAGGGCCATCAGTCCCGACCACCCTACGGGCGACGGCCGCCGGGCGCCAGGGAGAGCTTCGACGAGTCGAGGGCGCAAGCAGGCCGCGGGGGTTCGAGGCGTCGCTCTTCAGCCAGGTCTCGGCAGCACGCACTCGTCGCCCCCGTAGCGGATAATGAGGTCATAGGGACGAAGGTGGGCCCTGCCCGATGTCGGCACGGTCCTCGTCCGCGGGCATCACTCGATCTCGTGAACCTTGAAGAGGTTGGTGCCGCCGCTGCGCCCCGGCGGCAGGCCGGCGGTGATGCCGATCTTGTCGCCGCGCTTGGCCACCCCCTCGTCCACCGCCGCTGCCGCACACTCCTCGATGAGGTCGAGCGTGGAGGTGCTCTCCTCGCGCATGGCGGCGCGCACCCCCCACAGCAAGGTGCACCGGCGCATCACCTCAGGCCTCGTGCAGAGTGCGAGCACCGGTGCTCGGGGGCGGTAGGCAGAGATGAGCCGGGCCGTCGAGCCCGACCGGGTGGGCGAGACGATCGCCTTCAGACCCAGCTGGTAGACCGCCCCCACGGCCCCGAAGGCGATCGCGTGGTGCTGGTTGCTGGCCTGCGGCCCGCGCTCGGCAAGCCAACGGCCGTACGGGAGCTCGCGCTCAGTGGTCTCGGCGATGGCGGCCATCATCCTCACGGCCTCCACCGGGTGGTTGCCCACCGCCGTCTCCTGGGAGAGCATCACAGCGTCGGTGCCGTCGAAGATGGCGTTGGCCACGTCGGCCACCTCGGCGCGGGTCGGACGGGTCGAGTGCACCATCGACTCGAGCATCTGAGTGGCCGTGATCGCAGGCACCGCGCGGCGCCCGGCGAGAGCGAGCAGCCGCTTCTGCACGAGGGGCACCTCCTCGATCGGAAGTTCGATCCCGAGGTCGCCCCGGGCGATCATGATCCCGTCGGCCGAGTCGAGGATCGCCTCCGCCGCGGAGGCGGCCTGGGGCTTCTCGATCTTCGCGATCAGCGGCAGGTCGGAGTCGCGCGTGCGCAGATGCTCGCGTACGGGCTCGAGATCTTCGGCGCTCCGTACAAAGGACAGCGCCAGGAGATCCACGCCCATGTCCACGGCGGCGTCGATCAGCTTGAAGTCATCCGCGCTTACGGTGGGCAGGGACATCGTCACGTTGGGCAGGTTGATCCCCTGGCGCGAGGCCACGTTGCCTCCCACCTCCACCTCGGTGAACACGTCCTCGCCTGCCGTGTGATCCACCCGCAGGCGAATGGCGCCGTCGGCGAGGTAGATCACGTCGCCCTCCTCGACCAGCTCGGGCAATCCCTGCCAGATAACGGGCAGCTGTCCCGGCCTTCCCTCCTCCGAGCGGTTGGTGAGCACGAGCTTTGTGCCGGGGCGCACCTCCACCATCCCGCCCGCGATCGGACCGAGGCGCAGCTTGGGGCCGGGAATGTCCGCCAGAATCGCGACTCGGCGGCCCGCTCGCTCAGCGGCCTCTCGGACCATGCCGGCGGTCTCGGCCTGCTCTTTCGGGGTTGCGTGCGCGAAGTTCAGCCGGGCAACGTCCACGCCCCCGGCGATCATCTGCTCGAGAACGCCAAGGTCCTGCGAGGCGGGGCCGATCGTGGCGACAATCTTGGTCGAGCGCATGGCGCCTCGCAATGTATCCGCGATGGTTCGCCGTCTCGTTCACGGGTACGCCACACGAGATGAAAGACTCCGCTCCCGCAGCAGCAGCCGGCACGGTCCGGCTCGGCAACCGTGATGTCAACCGCCTCGGCTTCGGGGCCATGCGCATCACGGGTGACGGCGTGTGGGGACCGCCTGAGGACCCGGACTCCGCGCACCGTGTGCTCCAGCGCTCGGTCGAGCTCGGAGTGCAGTTGATCGACACGGCCGACTCCTACGGACCCGACGTGTCCGAGGAGCTGATCGCCGAAGCGCTGCATCCCTACCCCGAGGACGTGATCATCGCGACGAAGGGTGGCCTCGAGCGCGGCGGCCCCGGCCAGTGGAGCGCGAACGGGCGCCCGGAGCACCTTCGTGAGGCATGCGAGGGGAGCCTTCGCAAGCTTCAGGTCGATCACATCGATCTCTACCAGTTGCACGCCCCCGACTCGGACGTGCCCTACGAGGAGTCGATCGGCGCGCTGGTCGAGCTGCGCGACGAGGGCAAGATCGTGCATATCGGTGTCTCGAACGTGAACTCGGAAAACCTCTCCACCGCGCGCGGGCTCACCGAGATTGCGTCGGTGCAGAACCGCTTCAACCTCTCCGACCGCTCGAACGAGGACGTGCTCGAGATGTGCACCGATGAGGGCATCGCCTTTCTGCCCTGGTTCCCGCTCGGCGCCGGAACGCCCGCGGAGGTCGCGGGAGACATCGCCCGCGCCCGTGGGGTCTCCGCCCATGCCGTGGCCATCGCCTGGTTGCTGCACCGCTCGCCCGTGATCGTGCCCATCCCCGGCACGTCGAGCGTGGACCACCTCGAGGAGAACGTTGGGGCCGGCTCGCTCGAACTGAGCGAGGAAGAGCTCGCCGAGCTCTCAGGCGCGGATTGATCGTTTGCGCTCGCCTCCTGCGCGAGCCGTAGTACTGGCATGAGGGTTCACACGCTCGAGCGCGAGCAGTTCCTGCCCCATCCCATCGACGAGGTGTTCCCTTTCTTCGCGGATGCCCACAATCTGGAGCGGATCACTCCGCCGCTCCTACGCTTTCGTGTGGTCAGCCAGGATCCGGCCGAGATGAGAGTCGGCACGCTGCTCGAGTACAGGCTGCGCCTGCGCGGCCTGCCGGTGGGATGGCTCACACGGATCGAGGCGTGGGAGCCCAACAAGGGCTTTGTGGACAACCAGCTGGTGGGTCCCTATCGGCTCTGGCACCACACGCACACCTTCGAGGGGCAAGACGGCGGCACGTTGATGCGCGACGTCGTTCGCTACGCGATGCCCGCCTGGCCGTTCGGTGAGCTGGCCATGCCGCTTGTACGCCGCGACCTAGGGACGATCTTCGATTTTCGACGCGACAACGTCAAAGGCCTAATCGGATACCAAGCACGCGGTCCGATCGTGGATACTTCATAAAGTAAAGTACGGTAGTGCAGGCGTTCAGGCGACTCCTCGGATTTCTGTGGCCCTACCGTCCGGCCGTGATCGCCTCCTTCGTCCTTGCGACTGCCGCGATGGCCTCCGGCGTGGCCATTCCCTTCCTCGTGGGCCGCGCGGTGGACGACATCCGAAACGGCGGAGCCGACCTCACCCCTCTCGCTCTCGCGCTGGTGGCCGCCGGCGTCCTGCGGCTGGTCTTCTCCGTGGTCCGGCGCTTGCTGGCCGGCCGCGTATCGCTAGGGGTGGAGGTGGATCTGCGCAACCGGATGTACGGGCACCTGCAGTCACTCGAGGTCGGCTTCTTCGACTCCCAGCAGACGGGCCAACTCATGTCGCGGTCCACGGTGGACCTGCAGTCGGTGCGCTTCTTCCTCGGGTACGGGCTGATCTTCATGGTGCAGGCTTTCACCACCATCCTCATCGCCGCGGCGGTGATGCTGGCCGTGAACCCGGCGCTGGCGGTGGTGGCCCTGGCGCCGATGCCATTCGTGATCTGGGTGGCCTTTCGTTACGGGCGCCTGAACCGTCCGGCGTCCCAGGAGGTCCAGCAGCGGATCGCCGAGCTCACCGCCGAGGCCGAGGAGAACGTGTCCGGAGTGCGGGTGGTCAAGGCCTTCGCCCAGGAGCAACGCCAGCTGCGACGCTTCAACCGCGCGGTGGCGCGCGTGTTCGATCAGTCGATGGTCTCGACCCGGCTGCGCGCCTTCTATAACCCGTTCATCGGCTTCCTGCCGCAGCTCGGGCTCGCGGCCATCCTCTTCGTCGGCGGCCGGCAGGTGATCAACGGCTCGCTCGAGCTCGGTGAGTTCGTGGCCTTCTACGGCTACGTGATCATGCTCACCTCGCCCACGCGAACGCTGGGGGTGTCGCTCGGGATGGCGCAGCGCGCGGTGGCGTCGGGCACTCGGGTCTTTGAGATCCTCGACCGGGGGCCGGCCCTCACCGCCCCCGCCGGAGCACCCGAGCTACCAGACGGCGGCGGACGGGTGCAGATGCGCGACGTGGTCTTCTCCTACGGCGAGGGGGAGCCGGTGCTCGATGGCCTCTCGCTAGACGTGGAGGCGGGGCGCACGGTGGCCATAGTCGGCGGCACGGGCTCAGGCAAGACGAGCCTGATGGCCCTCATCCCCCGCCTCTACGACGTGAAGGAGGGGGCCGTGCTGGTGGACGGCGCCGACGTACGCGAGGTCGATCCCACCTCCCTCAGGAGGGAGATCGCCCTCGTGTCCGCCGACGCCTTTCTCTTCTCCGCCACCCTGGCCGAGAACATCGCCTACGCGCGTCCGGGGGCGAGCGAGCAGCAGGTACGCGACGCGGCCCGTCGCGCCGGGCTCGACGGCTTCGTGGAGACGCTGCCAGAGGGGTTCGAGACTGTGGTGGGCGAACGCGGCCTCACGCTGTCGGGCGGCCAGCGCCAGCGCGTGGCCATCGCCCGGGCCCTGCTGGCCGAGCCGCGCATCCTCATCCTCGACGACGCCACCTCGAGCGTGGACGCCACCACCGAGAACCGCATCAAGGATGCCCTTCGCGAGGTGATGGAGGGTCGCACCACCTTCGTGATCGCCCATCGCCTTTCCACCATCGCGCTGGCCGACGAGATCGCCGTGCTCGAGGGCGGGCGGATCGTGGCCCAGGGCGGGCACGACGAGTTGCTCGAGCAGTCCGAGCTATACCGAGAGATCGCCGAGCGTGGCCTCCCTGATCAGGTCTTTTTGAACCGCAAGCCCCTCGAGCCGAAGGTTGCCGGGCTGTGAGCGAAAGGCGGAGAACCTCGTTCGGTGCTCGCCCGATCGAATCGGAGCGGTGCTCGGCCGATCGACGATCGACCTGCGCTCCTCCCGGTCGGGCTGCGCGCCTCTCGCTGAGATCCGCGTGGGCCGTACTGCGCGGCGAGCGAGGGCGCACCAAGAAGCTCGGCAAGCTGGTGGCGCTTCTTCACCCGTACCGCTTGCGGGTGATGCTGATGTTTGCCGCCCTTCTGGTTGTCACCGCGGCGGCGCTGGCTCCCCCCTACCTGCTCGGCCGGGCGATCGATGACGGCATCGGCACCGGGGACTCCGGCTTCCTTACCCTGATCCTCGGGCTCTTCCTCCTGGCGAGCGTGCTCGGCTGGGCTGCAAGCTACGCGCAGACCTACCTGGTTTCCTGGGTCGGCCAGCGAGCCCTTCAGGACCTCCGCTCGCGCATCTTCTCGCACCTGCAGTCGCTGTCGATCGGCTTCTACTCGCGCAACAAGGCGGGGGTGTTGATCTCACGGATGACGAACGATGTCCAGGCACTCGACCACCTCGTGAGCGACGGGATCGTCACGCTGTTCTCGGCCACGCTCACGCTGGTGGGCACAGCGGTGATCCTGCTCTTTCTCGACCTCGAGCTGGCCCTTGTGACCTTCGCTGTCTTTCCCGTGCTCGCCGTGGGCAGCGTGGCGTTCCGGATCGCGTCGGCGGGGGCCTACAAGGCCACGCGCGAGAAGATCGCCGCCGTCACCGCCTACCTGCAGGAGACGCTCTCGGGCGTGCGCGAGGTAAGGGCCTTCGGTCAGGAGCCCCGCCACGTGCGGCGCTTCGGCGAACTGAACGACGAGCACCGCGCGGTGAACATGCGCACGGTGCAGCTCAACGCCGCCTACTTCCCCACGGTCGAGCTGCTCTCGGCCGTGGCCACGGCGGCGATCCTCATCTACGGCGGAAGCAGGGTGGTGGACGGGGCGGTCGAGATCGGCGTGCTCGTGTCCTTTGTCTTCTACCTGCAGATCTTCTTCGATCCGATCCAGCAGCTCTCGCAGCTCTACACCACCTACCAGGCCGGCATGGCGGCGCTCGACAAGATCTTCGACCTGCTCGACGAGGAGCCCGAGATCTCCGACGCCGACGGTGCGATCGAGCTGCCCGCTGTCCGGGGTGAGATTCGCTTCGAGGGGGTGGACTTCACGTACGGGTCGGGGGCGCTTGCCCTGGAGGATGTCTCTCTGGCGGTGCCGCCAGGTCAGACCGTGGCGCTCGTGGGGGCGACTGGCGCCGGCAAATCCACTCTTGCCAAGCTCGTAGCTCGCTTCCACGACCCCACGCGGGGGCGAGTGCTGATCGACGGTCACGACCTTCGTGACGTGACCGAGCACTCGTTGCGCTCGCAGCTCGGGGTGGTGCCCCAGGAGGGGTTCCTGTTCTCGGGGACGATCAGGGAGAACATCGCCTTCGGGGGATCGGGTGCGGTCGAGGCGGACGTGGAGGGAGCAGCGCGTGCCGTGGGGGCCCACGAGTTCATCGAGCGCATGCCCGAGGGCTACGAGACCGAAGTCGGCGAACGCGGAGGGCACCTATCGGCGGGCCAGCGCCAGCTCGTGGCCTTCGCCCGGGCGGCGGCCGCCGATCCGCGGGTGTTGATCCTGGACGAGGCCACCTCGAACGTGGACGTGACAACGGAGGCCCGCATCGAAAAGGGCCTGCGGCGCCTGCTCGCGGGACGGACGGCGATCGTGATCGCCCATCGCCTCTCGACGATTCGTGACGCCGGCCGGATCGTGGTGCTCGACGGCGGGCAGATCGCCGAATCGGGGACGCATGACGAGCTGCTGGAGGCCAACGGCGCTTATGCCCGCCTCTATCGCGACTGGGCGGAGCAGGCGACGGCATAGGTCGGCCGCACTGGAGACGCAGCGGCTTGGACCCGTACATATGTTCGTATCCTGCTCGAACGCAACGTACGGCTTTGACCCGGGAGCTCTGGCTATGCTGCGGTCACCGATTGGGGGATCGTCTAATGGCAGGACGCCTGGTTCTGGTCCAGGTAATCGGGGTTCGAGTCCCTGTCCCCCAGTACTTTCGCGGGGTCGCGCGTCAAGCGACACCGACTCGGCGCCCTCGCTGACACAAGCGAGGCTAGGCCACCGGCGACCGACCGGTCGAACTGCCGCTAACCAGCCGGCAGTACACCGCCGGCGAAGCGCTCGGTCACCGACTTCTCGAGACCTATGTCGAGCACCAAGAGCACCTCGTCGCCCGAGTGCACCACAGAATCGCCGGTGGGCACAAAACCGCCGCCGTCACGCAGGATCGAGATCACGAGCGAGCCGTCGGGCAGGTCGAGGTCTCTCACCATGCGACCGTCGGCCTCGGCGCCCTCCGCCACCTCCATCTCGATGATCTCGAGCCGCTCCTCCTTGAGGTCGAGAAGGTGCACGAGCCCGTACTTGGGCACCTCATGCTCGATCAGGCGCAGGATCAGGTCCGTTGCGGACACGGCCGGCTTCACGCCCAGCAGCTCGAAGTGCTGGAGGTTGCGCGGGTTGTTGCAGCGCGACACCACGCGCTCGACGCCGTACTTCTCCCTGGCCATCTGGCAGATGAGGATGTTGTCCTCGTCGTCGCCGGTCACGGCGATCACGAGGTCGGCGCGCTCGATGCCGGCGCGCTCGAGCACCCACAGCTCGGTGCCGTCGCCGTACTGGATGGAGTGCTCGAGCTCCTCCTCCACCACCTCGTAGCGCCGGCGGCTCGACTCGATCACGATCACTTCGTTGGCCTTCTCCCTGAGCTCGCGCGCGAGGTTCCAGCCGACCTTGCCGGCTCCCACGATGAGGATGTACATCTAGGAGATGACTCCCTCGGCCGCCACGTCGCCTCGCACGGCAGCCTCAAGCAGCTCGATGGCCGTCTGGGTGGGGCACACGGTCTTGAGGCCCTGTTGGGCGTACCACTTGGCCCGGCCCGGGTCGAGCACCCGCACGACCACGCGTTCGATGTCAAAGCGCCTCTGGGCGATCTGGGCGATCACGAGATTCGTATTGTCGCCGTCGGTGGAGGCCACAAAGGCATCGGCCTGCTCGATGCCGGCGGCCAGGAGGGCGTCGATCTCGAGGGCTGTGCCCACGGTGTAGGAGCCGCCCAGGTCCTCCCAGCTTTGATCCAGGCCGCGATTGAGCAGGGCTATGGCCTCGGGGTTCTCGTCGAGAACGGAGACCTCGTGCCCTTCGGCGAGCATCGACTTTGCGATTGCCGAGCCCACTCGCCCGCATCCCACGACCAGCACGAACATTCACGCCACAATAGCGCTGGTCCTGGCGAGAAACGAAGGAGCCCCGGGTCAGGCCACGCCGGTCGGCGCATCTCCCTGGGCCGGGTCAGCGATGTCGGCGGGCGACGCGGTGAGGATGACCTTGCAGGGCGCCTTCTCTATCACGTACCGAGTGGTCTCCCCCGCGAACCGCTCGCGAGCGAGACCGAGACCGCCGAAGCGCCCGCCCCCGCGGATCCGGCTCGGCTCCTCGGCAGCCAGCACGATGGCCTCGACTCCCCGCCGCCGCGCCTCGTTCACGATCGCCGATCCGATGCTCCGGCCACGGACCATCGCCGTCGCAACCTCCACCCTGTCGTACTCCTCGCCGACCTCCCTCGCCCGGGCAAGGGCACGGCGTGCCTGATCGACGCGCTCGGGCGGCACACGCGCGTCGATCGGAAGCGACATCGGGATCTCGTGCACGTAGAGGGCCTCGATCATCGCCCCGCCCTCGCCCTCGGCGGCCTCCTCGGAGGCGAGGCGGCCCGCCGTACCCACGATGTCGTCGTCGAGGGCCTCTCCGAACACCGGCACGAGGATGCTTCCGTAGGAGGTGTCCTTCATGTCCCGAAGCGCCGCCTCGGGAATCGTGAAGCGCTTGGTGAGTGGCTGTCTCTGGATGCGGCGATGGATCACGTACAACAGAAGCCCGCCGACCATCCAGGCTCCGCCCGCGACACGCGCACCCTCGTGGTAGATGCCGACGCTGAGAAGGCCCGCCGCCCCGAGCAGGGCGCCGAGGGCCGAAGGTAACGGGATGGACCCGCGTCCGACGGGCACGGACAGAGGGACCTCGAACGGCCTCGGGCGGTACGGCTCGCGAAAGCGCAGGACGATCACCGACAGGTGGGCCAGCGTGAACGCGATCATCGCTCCGAAAGCGAAGAGGCCGGCGAGGAAGTCGAGGTCGCCCGAGAGGGCGAGACCGAAGGCGATCACGGCGGCGATGACGATCGTCACGTAGGGCGTCGAGCGCGCCGTGCCGAGCCGCGAGAGCGCACTGGGAATCTGCCGGTTGCGACCGAGGGAGTAGGTCATGCGCCCGATCCCGAGCATCTGCCCGTTGGCGGCCGAGATCAGCACGAGTGCGCCCATGGCGCCAACGGCGTAGCGGAGCCCCTC
The DNA here is from genome assembly GCA_037721005.1 of Thermoleophilaceae bacterium. Lineage (GTDB taxonomy): Bacteria > Actinomycetota > Thermoleophilia > Solirubrobacterales > Thermoleophilaceae > JAAYBF01. The sequence goes on from JBBJNU010000039.1 coordinate 9,277, forward strand.
GGCCAGCCAGGAGGGCTTCAGGGCCGAGACCACCCCGAGCACGGGGGCCTCGATGAACCTCCCGCCCAGGGCGGTGGCACCGCCCTGCACCGGCACGGCCATGAGAGCCACCAGCGATATGCCTACGAACATCACCCCGGCCGCGCCGCCCGCCGCGAGCACCACCCGTCGCAGGCCCCGCCGGCCCACTCGGAGATCTCCCGCGAGTCCCGATGCCGCCTCGATCCCGGTGCAGGCCACGGTGGCGATCACGGCCGCGAAGATCAGCTTGTCGGTCCTTGGAGCCGATCCGAGCTCGACCGAGTCGGTGAGCAGGCTGAGGTCGAAGAGCTGCACGAGCCCGATTACGATCACCGCTGCCAGCAGGGCGAAGCTGGCGAGCGCGAGTCGGAGCACGGTGCGGAAGCGCAGGGCCGAGACCCCCCGCACGTTGGCCCACGTCACGTACCCGATCACCGCAGCGGTTATCGCCACCTCGAGCAGGCCCTCGCCCGTCTCGCCCCAGAACGCGGCAAGGTAGTGCGGCACCACGAAGGCGCCGGTGGCCAGCACGATCAGGTAGTCGAGAAGGATGGCCCAGCCGGCTATGAAGCTCCACAGCTCGTCGAACGCGTACCGGGCGAAGACAGCGGCTCCGCCGCGTTCGGTGTGGAGGGAGCTGCCCTCCACGTAGGTGAGCATCGTGCAGACGAAGAACACGGCGGCCGCCAGGTACACCAGCGGTGTGAGTCCGAGAGCGTCGCCGGCCACCACGCCCAACCCGAAGTAGATCGAGGAGCCCACAGCGCTGAGCGCGATCGCGAACAGCGCCGGCTCGCCAAGGCCGCGGGCGATGCGGGCCTCGGCCTCCGTTTCGCGCGAGAAGCCCTCGCGCGACGAGCGGATACTCACGCGCCGCTGTCCGGGCGGCCGCCCCGACGGGCCAGCCACACCCGTGCGGCGCCCAGCACGGCGAGGGCCGAGCCCAGCACGACCCCCAGAGAGAGCGCGCCGCCACCCCGGGCGAGGGTGCTCGCAAGCATGGCCAGGCCGAGTGCGCAAAGCACCGTGTTCAAAAGGAGCGACGAAGCGAGATAGGCCCTCTCCACCGCCTCGATGTTAAGCCCCTCGCCCGGGTGCTCGCCCAATCTCCGATCGGGCCCCGCTAGGGGGTGAGGGCCGGCTCGGGCTTGGAGGAGTCGATGATCACGCGACACGGTCGCTCCGAGAGGACCGTCTCGAGCGTGCGGCCGAAGATCGTGGTGCCCGTGCGCCGCGGCGGGATGGTCATCACCACCGCGGCGGCGTCGATGTCGCGGGCCTCGCCCACGATCCGCCGGCCCGCCTCGCCGGCGCGCACCTTCTCCCAGTGGCCCGTCACGCGGCGCCCGCCGCGGACGCGCGCCGAGTCGATTGCCTCCTGCGCCTTGGCCTCGGCCTCCGGCATGGTGGCGTCTATCGGGGCGTTGGCCGGCACGGTGATCGTGACCAGCACGTGGATGCCCCGCCGCCGCCGGGCGGCGAGCTTGCGGGCGGTGGAGATGGCCTCGCCGGAGTAGGCCCCGTCCTCGAAGGCAACCAGCACCGAGCGGTACTCGACCTCTCGCTCCACGATGGGGTCAGGGATCGCGATCTTCGCCGTCTGGGTGAGCGTGAGCCCCTGGCTGCGCCGGTAGAGCACGTACCCCAACAACCCGAGGGCCATCCAGATCGTTCCGGCCGCCAGGGTCACGAGGTCGAGCACGGACAACACCACGAACGCGATTCCCGTACCCAGCCCACCGAACACCGAGAGCAGCGGCAGGCTTATTCCGCGAACGCTTAAATTCCCGGGACTGCGGTAGGGGCGCTCCCTATCGGGCTGGGTGACCCGCAGCACGCATACCGACACGTGGGCGATGGTGAAGGAGAGCATCGCGCCAAAGGCGTAGATCGTGCCCAGGAAGTCAGCCTGGCCGGGCACGATCGTGAGCGCGGCGATCGTCCCGAAGATGGCTATTGCGATGTGGGGAGTGCGGTACTTCGGGTGTAGCCGGCGCAGACGCTCCGGAAGCTGGCGGTACTGGCCCATCGAGTACGTGAGCCGCGAAATCCCGATCAGACCCGCGTTGGTGGCGATGAAGAGAATGGTCGCGGCCAGCACGCCCACGTAGATCTCCGCCGCCGCCTGCAGGGCACCGAGGTCGATGTTCTCCACCACCCCGAGAATTGGATCGTCGGCGTATCCGCCCTCCTCCTTCGAGAGCGCCAGCAGGGTCTTGCCGTCCTCGACCGGCATCGCCGACAGGGCGACCGCCGGCAGAAACGCGTAGATCACAGCCACCGCGATGACCACTCCGCCGATGCCCCGGGGGATTGTCCGGCCGTAGTCACGCGCCTCCTCAGCCATGTTGGAGATCGTTTCGATCCCGGTGTAGGCGACCATGCCCACGGGAATCGCGACAAGGAAGTTGCCGAGGGTCGGCGTGGTTCCAAAATCCACGTTGGAGATCAGGGTGTCGGGTGAGAACACGAGAACCATGCCCACGATCACCAGGAGCACCTGGGTCAGGAAGTCCGTAACAGCGAAGAACACGTTCACGTTCGCGGACTCCTTCACACCCACCACGTTCACCACCGACAGCACCGCCACCACCCCGATCCCGAAGATGATGTCCCCGGGCGATTCCGAGAGCGGCTCGTAGAACACACCCAGGTAGTGCGGCACGAAGAAGGCCGAGATCGACACCGTGATGATGTAGGTGAGCATCTGGCCCCAGGCCGCGAAAAACGACCAGAACTCGTTGAACGCCCGGCGCGCGAATGAGGAAGAACCGCCCGCCTCCGGGTACATGGTTGTGGCTTCGGCGTAGGTGGCGGCGGTTGCGGCGAAGATCAGCCCCGCGATGAGGAAGACCACGGGGGTCATGCCAAGGGCGAACACCGCCACGAGCCCGAGCGCGTAGTAGATCGAGCTCCCCACGTTGCCGTAGGCGGTGGAGAACAGCGCGCCGGTGCCCAGCACCCGCTCGAGGGCAGCGTCCTTTGGTCGGCGCTCGGCCATCAGCGCCGGAAAGCTAACGAGGGCGGGCGCGGCACGGGTCGGCGGTCGGCGTCGGGCGGTGGGCGGTAGGCCGCTTTCAGGGGACGTGGAGGTCTCGGCGAGAAGGCTTTCTCGTTGAAAGTGCTCCGTTTCTCCCCCGGCAGCGGTGGGGATTGTCGCGATCACCGTTCTCTTGTTGACCGATCACCCAACCGTTCAGCCGTTCACCGCCGCTGCTTGTCGCGCTTTGCGGTGGTGGGGTAGCCGGTGCGCCCCTCCTCGGAAACAGTGGGGGGTTTGGGCAAATCGTTTGCGTGGGGTGCAAGCGGTTTGCGTGGGGAGCAATTTTCTTGCCCAAACCCCCCAGCGTCCCTGAGAAGGGGTAGGCGCACGGCGCGAGCTGACCGGAGCCAATGAAGGCCGCCGCCTGTCGCTCAGCGGAGGTGGTTGGCTCCGTGGTGGAGCCGCGTAGCGAACGAGGTCTACCGTCGGACCGGCCCCGCGGCCACCAACCCCGCGAGGCCCAGCCGGAGAGCGCTCCTAGATGAGGAACGGGATGATGAGGATGGCCACGATGTTCGCGACCTTGATCATCGGGTTGATCGCCGGTCCGGCGGTGTCCTTGTACGGATCACC
>JBBJNU010000203.1:0-3434 GCA_037721005.1 Thermoleophilaceae bacterium
AGAGGAGCGCAGCCCGGTCGGTGGCCGGGCGAGCACCGAACGAGGTTCTCAGAGGCGAACGAGGCTCTCAGTTGCTATCTTCTCCGGTTGGCGCTTTTGCCGTCTCCTGGGCTCGAGCGCCGATTCTCTCCATAAGGAAGGTAGATCCCACGGATGAAAGTCCGCGCCTCGGTCAAGCCAATGTGCGAGAAGTGCAAAGTAATTCGCCGCGGCGGCGCCGTGCTTGTGATCTGCCCGAACCCCCGACACAAGCAAAGGCAGGGCTAGCGCGAGGAGCACAGCGCGATACGGACGCAGCGCAGCCGGATCAGTGATCCGGCGAGCACCGCACCGATTCATCGCGTGAGCACCGCACGAGAACTTCATGGCACGAATCTCTGGCATCAACATTCCCCTGAACAAGAGGGTCGAGATAGGTCTCACCTACATCTACGGAATGGGTCGATCGCAGTCTCTTGCGGCGCTCCAGAAGACGGGTGTGGACCCCAACACCTACGTAAAGGACCTCACGGATGACGAGGTGCTCAAGCTCCGCGAGGTGATCGACAACGACGTGATGGTCGAAGGCGATCTTCGCCGCGACCGTTCCACCAACGTGAAGCGCCTGATGGAGATCGGCGCCTACCGCGGCCTTCGCCACCGGCGCGGCCTCCCCGTGGACGGCCAGCGCACCAAGACGAACGCCCGCACCCGCAAGGGCCCGAAGCGCATGCAGGTCGCCGGTAAGAAGAAGGTCTCGAAGTGATGGCCTCGGGGCTGCCCACTCGCCTACGCCGAGGGGGCAGATAAGGCATGGCCCAGCAGAAGCCGGGACGAGCCCGGGGACGCCGCAAGCCGAAGAAGAACGTGCCCTTCGGTCAGGCGCACATCAAGACTTCCTTCAACAACACGATCGTCTCGCTCACCGACCGCGAGGGCAACGTGATCGCGTGGGAGTCTGCCGGCGGCGCCGGCTTCAAGGGCTCGCGCAAGTCCACTCCGTTCGCGGCGCAGGTCACGGCTGACGCCGCGGCCAAGAAGGGCATCGAGCAGGGTCTCGAAAAGGTCGAGGTCTTCGTGAAGGGCCCCGGCTCGGGGCGTGACACGGCGATCCGATCGCTCCAGGCCGCCGGACTCGAGGTCACCACCGTCCGCGACGTGACGCCTCAGGCCCACAACGGCTGTCGTCCGCGCAAGCGCAGGAGGGTCTAGGTGCTCACCTCCTCGCCCCCGCACGCGCAGAGCCCGCGCATGACTTCGCTGACCTTTGTCCTCGGGTCTCGCCTTGCCTCCAGCAAGGCGTCGACCCTGCGTCCTCGGCCAACTCGCCCTGCGCGTCTCTGCGCGCACGCGAGCGAGAAGGTGAGCACCTAATGGCTCGTGATACCGGTCCCCAGTGCAAGCAGTGCCGGCGCGAGGGCGAGAAGCTCTTTCTCAAGGGCGAGCGCTGCCTCACCGACAAGTGCGGCATCGAGCGGCGCAACTACCCGCCGGGCGAGCACGGCCGCGGCCGGGCGCGCCAGTCCGAGTACCGCGTGCAGCTGCGCGAGAAGCAAAAGGCGCGGCGCTACTACGGCGTGTTCGAGAAGCAGTTCCGCACCTACTACGCGCACGCCTCACGCCAGCCCGGCGTGACCGGCGAGAACCTGCTCCGTCTGCTCGAGTCGCGTTTCGACAACGTGCTCGTGCGCCTCGGCTTCGCCGCTTCCCGGCGCCAGGCTCGCCAGATGATTCGCCACGGGCATTGGGCGATCAACGGCAAGCGGGTCGACATCCCCTCGTACCAGGTCCGTTCCGACGACGTGATCACCCTCAGGCCCGGCTCCGGGTCAGAGGCGGTCATTCGCGACGCCACCGAGCTCGTCTCGGTCGTGCCCGCCTGGCTGCAGGCCGATCACGACGGCCTCACCGCGAAGGTGCTGCGCCGGCCCGATCGCGAGGAGATCGCCACGCCGGTGCAGGAACAGCTCATCGTCGAGCTCTACTCGAAGTAACCCCAGCGTCAGTGGCTCGTCGTGAGCCGCAGGCCTTGCTTTCAACCGAAGGACATCACCCATGATCGAGTTCCAGACGCCCCAGATCTCCGCGGAGAACGTGCAGGACAACCGCGGCACGTTCACCATCGAGCCGCTCGACCGCGGCTTCGGCTACACGTTCGGAAACTCGCTTCGGCGGGTGCTGCTGTCGTCCCTCGCGGGCGCGGCGGTCACGAGCGTGCGGATCGAGGGGGTGGCTCACGAGTTCTCCACCATCAACGGGGTCAAGGAGGACGTGACCGACATCGTCCTCAACCTCAAGGAGATCGTGTGCCGCATGCACTCCGATGCCGCCGAGGTGGAGGCCCCGCTGGTGGTCACCGGTCCGGGTGAGATCACGGCGGGTGACATCGATCTGCCGTCGGGCGTGGAGATCCTCAACCCCGAGACCCACCTCGCCACCCTCGAGAAGAAGACCAAGCTCGAGATCTACCTCACGGTGGGCCACGGTCGCGGCTACATGCCGGCCGAGGACAACAAGACGCCTGACCAGCCCATCGGCGTTATCCCGATCGACTCGATCTTCTCGCCCGTGAAGCGCGTGGCGTACTCGGTCGAGTCCGCCCGTGTCGGCCAGCGCACCGACTACGACAAGCTTACGCTCGACATCGAGACCGATGGTTCGGTCGACCCCCATGCGGCGTTGCGCGAGGCGGCCGAGCTCCTGATCAAGTACCTGGCCATCTTCTCCGAGCCCGAGCGGGTGGAGTCACTGCGCGAGGCTGGAGCCAACCTGGTGGGCGTGGCGCCGGGGTCCATGGCCGGCGGGGACATCGCCTCCATCGGAGCTGCGGGCCTTGCTGCCGCGGACGGGATGGACGACATCCTGATCGAGGAGCTCGAGCTGGGTGTGCGTTCCTACAACTGCCTGAAGCGGGCGGGCGTGCAGACGGTGAGCGACCTGGTGCAGAAGTCCGAGTCCGAGCTCAACGCCATCCCGAACTTCGGCCGCAAGTCGATCGAAGAGGTCATGGAGACCCTCGAGGCCCGCGGGCTCGCCCTGCGGGCGTCCTAGGTCTCCGGGGCTCTCTAGGTTTTCGGGTTCGCCATGCGTCACGGCAAGCAAAAGGGCAAGCTCTCGCGCGATTCGGCGCACCGAAAGTCGCTGATGATGAACCTCTCGCGCGAGGTGATCGATCACGAGCGCATCCAGACCACCGAGGCAAAGGCCAAGGCGGTCAAGCCCGAGCTCGAGCGGCTGATCACGCTCGCCAAGCGGGGCGACCAGCATGCGCGCCGACAGGCGATGGCGCGGCTCGGGCAGGACAAGTTCATCGTCTATAAGCTGTTCGAGGAGATCGCGCCGCGGTACGCCGAGCGCCCAGGGGGCTACACCCGCATCTTGAAGTTGGGTCCGCGCAAGTCGGACTCGACCGAGATGGTGTTCCTCGAGCTGGTCTAGGGCTCGTCTCGCCTAGG
>JBBJNU010000204.1:0-3424 GCA_037721005.1 Thermoleophilaceae bacterium
AGGTAGCGCAGCGTCTCGGCGTCCACGGGGAAGATCGCGCAGGTGGAGCCGAACTCGGGCGACATGTTTCCGATCGTGGCCCGGTCGGCCAGCGGGAGGCCCGCCAGGCCGGGCCCGAAGAACTCCACGAAGCGCCCGACCACCCCGTGCTCGCGGAGCATCTGGGTCACCGTGAGCACCAGGTCGGTGGCCGTCGAGCCCTCCGGCAGCGCGCCCTCGAGCCGAAAGCCGACCACCTGAGGCAGGAGCATGGACACGGGCTGGCCGAGCATGGCGGCCTCGGCCTCGATGCCCCCGACGCCCCAGCCGAGCACGCCGAGCCCGTTCACCATCGTGGTGTGCGAGTCGGTGCCCACCAGGGTGTCGGGGAAGGCCTGGCCGTCGCGGGAGTCGACCACGCGGGCCAGGTACTCGAGGTTCACCTGGTGGCAGATGCCGGTGTTGGGCGGTACCACCGAGAAGTTGTCAAAGGCCGTCTGGCCCCAGCGCAGGAAGGCGTAGCGCTCGTGGTTTCGCTCGAACTCGCGCTCGGCGTTCTTCTGGAAGGCGAGGCGCTCGGCGAACGAGTCCACCTGGATCGAGTGATCGATCACCAGCTCGACCGGCACGAGCGGGTTGATCCGGGTGGCGTCGCCGCCGAGCTTCTCCATGGCATCGCGCATGGCCGCCAGGTCCACGATCGCGGGCACGCCCGTGAAGTCCTGCATCAACACCCGGCTCGGCGTGTAGGCGATCTCCTTCGAGGGCTGATCGTCCGCCGCCCAAGAGGCCACGCTCTCGATGGTCTGGCGGGTCACGGCCGCACCGTCCTCGTTGCGCAGCAGGTTCTCCAGCAACACCTTCAGGCAGTAGGGCAGCCGGGCCACGTCAAAGGAAGGCTCCGGTGCTCGACCGGCCGGCGCCCGGTCTGCGCTCCCCGCTCCCTGCAGCGCGTGGAGACTGAAGATCTCGTGGCTCTCGCCGCCCACCTCGAGGGTGTCGCGCGCGCCGAAGGAATCGGGGTGGCTCACCCCGGAGAGATTACCCAGGCCGGCGCAGAGACCTCAGGGCTGCAGCGGCTCGGCTACCAGGAACATCGGCTTCCGTTCTGTCAGAGGGGCTGGACGCGGCCGTAGCTGAGCGACCCGTGGGTGAAGCTCGGCACGACTGGCCAGGAGCGGCGCAGCGACCGGATCTCTGAGGAGGGAATCACGTTCAGCCAGCGTGGATCGGTGCGGTTGGGATCCGCGAGGGCTTTCTCCTTCACCATCGAGTCGTACTGATCGACAGCGTTCTCGACTGTGTGTGAGTTCAAGGCAACCTCCCGGCTCATCAGTTCTGCCTCTTTTCGAACACCGGGAATCTTCGAAAGGTGCGGATGCCAGCTGTCGGACGCCACACCGTTGCCCGAGAACACGCACACGCCGTCGGGCGTGTTGAGCACGAGGCACTGGCTCCCCTCGGTGTGGCCGGGGGAGCTCACGAGCGCCACCCCCACGCCGAGCTCAGCGTCGTGCTCGAGGCACACCAAGCGGTCCTCGACCACGTCGCGCATCCCACCCGGCACGTACCAGGCTCGCTGTGCGGGATGAGGCGAACGCGCGGTCTCGACCTCGGCGTGACGCAGCAGGAAACGCGCGTGGGCGAACAGGGGGTCCCGTGCCTCAGGCTCGCCCTCGACCGGCCGGGTGGCGCCCATGAGCGTGCGCATGTCCTGTCCGCGGAGGTGGTCGAAGGCCACGAAGTGCACGTCGGCCGGAGTGAGAGCGTGGAGGGCCAGCGCCTGGCGGACCGTGTTGAACTGCGTGGACAGCCCACGTCGGGGCGCCGAATGGGCGTAGCGGTCGACCAGCTGCCTCTCGAACGGGGCCCGGGCCCCGTCTGCGGTGTGCGGGCGCCAGCACAGCAGCCTGGGCGCACCCGAGAAGTCCTCGAACCGCACGATCGCCATGCGCGCCATCACGCTGACCCACGGGTTGGCCACCGTTCGGACCGAGTCGCCGACGGCGTGGCGCGCGGAGTACCCGGTGCTCGAGAGGTCGACAACCCGAACGCCGTGCACCTGCCCACCGGCGCCGAAGCGTTCGCGGAAGCGATCTGCGGCGGTGCGCAGTGCCTCCAGCCGTGCGGGCCGGGAGCTGGTGGCGCCGACCTCGGCGAACTCGGGCACCCGCCGCAGCCCCGCGACCTCCAGGCTGTCCGTGGCGGCCATGCGCGGAGGCTACCCGCGCCCAGTCGCGCACGGGCAGGCCGACCGCCACGACCTCCAGCCTGCCCCCGGGCGGATTAGGGTCTCGCACATCCACGACTTGGCTTGCGTCATCCACGTGCACTCCACCCATTCCGACGGCACGGGCACGGTGGCAGAGATCGCCCAAGCCGCGGAGGCCGCGGGCGTCGACGTGGTGCTGCTCACCGACCACGACTCCCTCGGAGCCAGGCAATGCGGTGAGGAGGGCTGGCACGGCGGGGCGCTTGTGCTGGTTGGAGAGGAGGTCTCACCGCCTGACCGCAACCACTATCTGGCTTTCGGAGCCGACGGGCACGTCGATCACCGTGGTCTGACTCCGGCGCAGGTCGTCGAGGCTGTGCGCGAGCGTGGCGGCTTCGGCTTCGCCGCCCACCCCTTCTCGCAGGGCTCAACCCGTTTCCGCCGGCTGAGCAACTCGATGCTGTGGGAGGACCTGGCCGCCCTGGAGGGGATCGAGGTGTGGAGCTTCTTGACCGACAACGGTCAGCGGGTGGCGAGCATCCGGGAGGCACTGAGCTTCGTGGCCCGTCCCGAGCGCTACGTGACCCGAGCGCCCGAGCACAACCTCGCCGAGTGGGACCGGCTGGGCGCGAGCCGGCAGGTCGTGGGAATCGGCGGCCTGGACGCCCATCAGTTCGGCCGCCGGATCGCCGGCCGCGCCGTTTGCCTGATGAGCTATTCACGCTCGTTTCGCCAGCTGCAGACGCGCGTGCTGGCCGCCGAGCCACTCACGGGGGACCTCGAGCACGACCGCGATCAGGTGTACTCGGCCCTCCGCGCCGGTCGCTGCTACATCGCGGCGCCGCAGGTCGCCCCTCCGGCCGGCTTTGCGTTCTTCGCGGAGCGTGCCGCGGGCCAGCGGCTGGAGATGGGAGGCCAGGCGCCGGCCGGAGGGTGGACGCTGCACACGCTGCTCCCCCGACCGGCCGACGTGCGACTGCTGTGCGACGGCGCCGAGGTTGCCCGCCTGGGAGCCCCGGCGCTGGTGCACGTGGCGCAGGGCCCGGGTGTGTACCGCGTCGAGGCGACTCTGGAGGCCCACGGCGCGGAGCGCACCTGGATCCTTTCGAACCCGATCTATCTGCGGTGAGTCGCTCTCCGCGTCCGCGTCCGTCCCCGCAGGACCAGGCCGGAGCCGAGCAGGGCGAGCGCGGCGAGCACCAGCACCCCGAGGCCGAGGCCGGTGAACGGCAG
>JBBJNU010000040.1:0-12733 GCA_037721005.1 Thermoleophilaceae bacterium
CACCCCGAACTGGCCCCAGGGCGCTGAGGTGGCGCTGTTCGCCGGAAAGCCGGCGCAGCGCAGCTTCTTCGCCATGCTGGCCGAAGCGGGCGCCAACGCCGAGCAGGCCACCGAGAAGCTGGATCGCCTCATGCGCAACTGGCCGGAGGACGCGTCGCTGCGCGAGGAGATCAAGGTGCTCGAGGAGGAGGGGGACCGGTTGACCCACGACATCCTCTACCTCCTCCACGCCAGCGCCCAGACGCCCCTCGAGCGCGAGGACATCCACACGCTGGCCACCGCGCTCGACGACGTGGTGGACTACTCCGAGGAGGCCGCCGATGTGCTCGGCCTGTACAAGATCGAGGCGCCGATGGAGCAGGCCCTGGAACTCACCGGAGTGCTCAGGGATGCCGGGGCCCAGGTTTCCCAGGCTCTCTCAAAGCTCGAGTCGATGCACGAGGTCTCCCCTCACCTGGTAGAGGTGGACCGCCTGGAGGACGAGGGCGACCGCATCAGCCGCCAGGCGCTGGTCTCGCTGTTCTCGGGCGGGGTCGACCCGATGGTGGTGATCCGCTGGAAGGACGTCTTCGAGCGCCTCGAGCAGGCGATCGACGCCTGCGAGCGAGTGGGCCACGTGCTCGAGGGCATCGTGGTCAAGCAGGGGTGAGCAGAGCCTCGGCTGGAGAGCCTCGGCCGCAGGCCGAGAGCGGGCCGCGGCGTCAGACTGTGTGACCTGATGGCGAAGGCAGCTCCGATCCCCGGCCTCCAGGCCGATACACGGTTCGGCGACGCCGCTGCCGCGGCCGTAGAGATTCGCGCCGGTGAGGTGTTCGCCCACTCCGGGGGCGTGCTCGACGTGGAGGACATCGAGCGGGTGCACGACATGCGCGTGGCCACGCGGCGCCTGCGCGCGGCACTCGAGGTCTTCGCAACCTGCTATCCGAAGAGGGAGCACAGGCGTGTGCTCAAGGAGGTGAAGGCCCTGGCCGACGCTCTCGGCGAGCGCCGCGATCCCGATGTGGCGGTCGAGGAGCTGACGAAGGTGGCCAAGAAGCTCACGAAGGCCGATGCCGCCGGTGTGGCGAGCCTCGTGGCCGAGCACCGCGCCGAGCAAGGGAGGGGCAACGAGGTGCTCGCGGCAGCGCTCGAGCGGGCGCGCGAGACAGGACTCGAAGGGCGCTTGATGGAGCTGGCCGCTTCGGCTCGCAGAATCGACGCGGCCGTCGACGAGGCGGCAGCGTGAAGGCCCGCAGGGTCAAGGGCCTCGACCCCGGCGCGCCACTGGACGAGAACGCCCGGCGCATAGTGGGGGTGCGCCTCGCCGAGTTGCGCTCATTCGCCCCGAAGGCCCTCGACCCGAGCGAGGTGGAGACCCTCCACGACATGCGGATCGCCGCCAAGCGGCTGCGCTACGTGCTGGAGATCACCTCCCCCGCCTTCGGCCCCGCAGCGGAGGGGGGTGGGAACACGGCGAAGGGCCTGCAGGACCTGCTGGGCGAGATCCACGACTGCGACGTGATGCTGCCGAGGGTGCGCGCCCACGTGAAACAGCTGCGGGCCGAGGACACCGAGCACCTGCGCGCGGCTGCGGGGGGTGCCGATGACCTTTCGCCCAAGGCCGCGCGCGACGCGCCCAACCGCCTGCGCTATCGGGGCCTCGAGGCGTTGCACGCCTACCTCAGTGCCAGGCGGGCTGTCCTCTTCGAGCGGTTCGTGAACGAATGGGAGGGTCTGGAGGCACGCGGGTTCCCGGCCGAGCTGCTCGCCGGTATCAGCGAGCCGGGCCTTGAGCCAGAGCCCGGAGCTCAGCCGGCCGAAGCGCCACTCTGAGCTCGCCGCGGTGCACGGCCACCACACCCGACTTCGGTATGCGCATCTGCGCACCGGTCATCCGGTGCACCGCGAGGGAGAAGTCCGGATCGTGACCCACCAGCATCAGGTCGTCACCGAACTCGCTGGCGAGCTCGTGGGCATCGAACGGGCCGCCGGCCAGGCGCTCGTCCTCGGTGACGTCGACTCCAAGCGCGTCACAGACCAGCCTCGCCGTGTCGCGAGCCCGAACCTTCGGGCTGGTCACGCAGCAACCGACTTTTACCCCCAATCGGGCCAATGCGGCCCCCACGGTGCGAGACTGTTCCTCACCCTTGGCGGTGAGCCGCCTGTCTGCGTCGGGAGAGCCGTCTTCGGCTTCGGCGTGTCGCACGAGCCAGATCACCGGCCGGGAGAGTAATGACCCAGGAACTTGTGAACAGAGCCGAGAGCACGCCCGACCTGGATTCGGCCGAGCTCTACACCAACCGCGAGCTTTCATGGCTCGACTTCAACGAGCGGGTACTTCAGCTGGTGGAGGACGAGCGGACGCCTTTGCTGGAGCGGGTCAAATTCCTTGCCATCTACACGACCAACCTCGACGAGTTCATCATGGTGCGGGTCGCCGGCCTGCACGGCCAGGTGGACGCCGGCATCGACGCCCGCAAGGCGGATGGCCTGTCGCCGTCGCAGACGATCGAGCGGATCGGGGAGCGCACGCGCGAGCTGGGGAAGCGCCTGGCCCGGCAGTGGGAGGAGGAGGTGCGCCCGGCCCTGTCCGGGGAGGGCATCCGCGTGGTCGCGAGCGCGGACTGCTCCGAGAAGGAGCTCGAGGCCCTCGACCGGATCTTCAACGAGCAGATCTTCCCGGTGCTCACGCCGCTGGCCGTGGGGCCGGGCCGGCCGTTTCCCTACATCTCGAACCTCTCGCTGAGCCTGGCCGTCTGGCTGCGCGACCCCCAGACCCAGGAAGAGCTTTTCGCGCGCGTGAAGGTTCCCAAGGAGGCCCTGCCGCGCTTCGTCGACATCGGCGATGCAACCTTCGTGGCCCTCGAGGACGCGATAGCACGGCATCTCGACAAGCTCTTCCCCGGCATGGAGGTGCAGAGCCACGCGCCCTTCCGGGTGGCCCGCGACGCCGACTTCGAGGTGTCCGACGAGGCCGATGACCTGGTGCGTGCCGTGGAGCGCGAGCTGCGCCAGCGGCGTTTTGGGGAGGTCGTGCGCGTGGAGGTGGGGGCCGACATGGACCGCCACCTGCGCTCCGTGCTCGTGGACGCCCTGGGCATCGAGGACTCCGAGATCGAAGAGGTGCACGGTTTGCTCGATCTCTCAGACCTGTGGCAGATCTACGGTCTCGACGGACACGCCCAGCTGCGCGAGAAATCGTGGAAGCCGGTGGCCGCGGGCGCCTTCGCCAACCACGACGGCAAGGCCGACGTGTTCGCCGCCATGCGATCCGGCGACCAGCTGGTGCATCACCCCTACGACTCTTTCGCGGCAAGCGTGGAGCGCCTGGTCGAGCAGGCTGTGAACGACCCGGAGGTGCTCGCGATCAAGATGACCGTGTACCGGACCTCCGACGACTCGGCGCTCGTGCCACTCCTGATCGAGGCGGCCGAGCGCGGCAAGCAGGCTGTCTGCCTGCTCGAGCTCAAGGCCCGCTTCGACGAGCGGCGCAACATCGGCTGGGCACGGGCCCTCGAAGAGGCGGGCGCCCACGTCGTGCACGGGCTACCCGGATTGAAGACCCACGCGAAGGCGCTGCTGATCGTGCGACGGGAGGGCAAGGGGGTGCGCCACTACGTGCACGTCGGCACCGGCAACTACCACGCCAAGACGGCCCGCCTCTACGAGGACTTCGGGCTGTTCACCTGCGACCGTGAGCTCACCGCGGACGTGGCCGCCCTGTTCAACGCGCTCACCGGCGCCGCCCGCGAGCCGGGCTACCGCAAGGCCATCGTGGCCCCGGAGATGATGCGCGACCGCCTGCTCGAAGAGATTCGCGAGACGGTGGAGGCAAAGCAGGCCGGCAAGGAGGCCCGCATCGTGCTGAAGATGAACTCGCTCGTGGACCGGCGTTGCATCCGTGCGCTCTACGAGGCGTCCCAGGCGGGGGTACAGGTGGACATCAACACCCGCGGGATCTGCTGCCTGCGGGCGGGCGTTGAGGGCGTGAGCGAGAACGTGCGGGTGGTATCGGTGGTGGGCCGCTTCCTCGAGCACGCCCGCATCTACGGCTTCCACCGCGGGGACGAGGCGAGCTTCTTCATCGGCTCCGGAGACCTCATGCCTCGCAACCTCGACACCCGCGTGGAGCTGCTCGTGCCGGTCGAGAGCACGGCACCCCGCCAGGAGATAGAGGACACGCTCGAGCGCTGCTTCGCCGACGACACCTTTGCGTGGGACATGCAGTCCGACGGCTCATGGAAGCGCCTTGACGGTGAAACCCGCAGCGTGCACGGCGAGCTGATGGACCGCGCACACGAGCGTGCGGTCGCGGAAGGCGCGGCGACGGCTAAGGAAACACCGGCGGGGCAGCGCGCCAGCTGAGGCAGCCCGTCTATCTATCGCAACAGGGACTGAGCCGACGACGGGTCAGCGGGGGGGCTTCAGGCCCAGGCGCTTCTTGAGCGACAGCACCCGCGCCGCCGACTCGCGCACGCGGGCGCGAAACGTCTCGTCCTCCTTTGCCCGCTTCACCAGGGCGGGATACACGAGGTTCCAGGAGCCCGAGCCCGTCATGAGGATGAGGTCCACCCCCGCCTCCACCGAGCGAACCGCGGCCTCGCTGGCATCCGAACGATCGAGCACGGCCTGGGCCTCGAGACTGTCCGTGACCACCACGCCTCCGAAGCCGAGCTCCTCGCGGAGGAGGTCCTCGACCACCTTCGGAGACTGAGAGGCGATCCGGTTCTCGTCCAACTCCGGGTATAGGGCGTGGGAGACCATCACGAGCGGCACGTCGGCGTCGACCGCAGCTTCGAACGAGGGGAGCTCGAGCTCACGAAGGTCATCGGCCGTGGCGGCGATCGCCACAGACACGTCGTCGGTGTTCTCCGTGGCCAGCCCCAGCCCCGGGAAGTGCTTGACGGTGGCGCCCACGCGTTCGTCGGAGTAGGCGCGCACGGCGGCCTCGACGATCGGGGCGACCGTGTCGGCCTCGCCGGGGTACGCGCGCCCGGCCACCACCGAAGCGGAATCCGCGGCCACGTCCGCCACCGGCGCGAGGTTCACGTTCACGCCGGCCTCCTTGAGATCTTGGGCCCCCGCCAGAGAGGAGGTGCTTGCCTCGTCGGGGGTATCGATGGACGCCTGCGCGCTCTCGGGCTCCGCCGAGGGAATGCTGCGAATGGTGCCTCCCTCCTGATCGGTGGCCACGAGGGCATCGCCTCCCGCCTCGCGCTGCAGTTCCTGGGTGAGGATCGCCGCCGATTCGGGGTCCGGGGTGTTCTTGGCGAAGATCACCACGCCGGTCCCCTGTTCGGCGCGCAGCCGCCGGCGGATGTAGTCGGGCGGCTCGGTCTCATCGAAGCTCATGACCAGCAGCTGGCCCACCTGACGCTCGAGCGAGAGCTTGTCCACCGGCTTCTTGGGCTTGGCCTTCGCCGGGGGGCGAATCGCCTTGGGCTCACCCATGTCGTCGCCGCCTCCCCCTGCGCTTCCGACGGCGAGGCCGAGGCCCGCGGCGGCGGCCGCCAGAGCCGAAAAGGCGACGACCCGCCGTCGCCGAGCTGCGGGATCGCCGGGGGCCGCCATGCCGGCAAGCGTAGGGTTTGTGGGGCCAGAGCATGGGCGGCTGGGCGCGAGGTCCCAGCCGCGGCCCGCTTCAGGCTCGCGCTATACCGGCTTCGGCGCAGCCAGCTTCGAGCTCATCGAGCCCAAAGCCGTCCACTGGGCCAAGGGCTCCCGTACCTCTCAGGGCGCCCTCGGCCGCACGCTGCGCCCCCCAGGCCAGGATCTCGCCCGTGAAGCTGTACCCGTCGGCGCCGGTCAGGTGCACTTCAGAGAGCTGAGTCCCGCCCGCGTCATAGGCGGCGCCCACGATGTGCGAGCCCGACTTTGCCCGCTCCTCGCGCCCCGGGCCTCCGGTCGAGCCCTTCACGAACTTGTCGATCATGCGTCCGGATGCGGCCTGCGCGCCCGGAATTCTGACGACCGCCGACGACACGAGCGAGAGTCCCTGCATGGGGCGCGAGAGGTGACCGAACCAGCCGAGGTAGGAGTTCACCTCCCGCAGACCGGGGTGGATGCGAGGCAGGGCGAAGTTCTCAGAGGCCCCCACGGACACGGCTTGGCGGTCCTTGCCCCGTACCGAGAACGAACGCAGACGCGCTGCGCCGCGCTCGGTCTGCAGCCGCCCGTCGCGCCAGGCGAAGCCGGGCAGGGCGCTCACGCCGGCAAGCGAAGCCTTCGTTCCGCCGCTCATGCTGCCCGAGCCGGCGCTGCCGGTGAAGAAGCACCCCGTGTCGACCCGCACAGCGCTCTCGCCGGCCTCGCGCAGAGCAAGCGCGCCGGCCAGGTTGCCAGGAACCCAGTCGTAGCCAAAGGAGGTGAGCATCCCCGAGCCGGCCCGCTCGGCCTGCGGCCCATGGTGCTCGAACACCCGCCGGATGAAGGGCGGCTCGCCGGTGGAGTCGAGGTAGTGGGCGCCCGACCTCACCGCGGCCTCCGCGGCGGGGTCGCCCCACTTCACGAAGGGTCCCACCGTGGCCACCATCACGTCGCCCTTCTCGGCGAGGGCGTGCACGGTCTCGGCCCGGGACACGTCGGCCACCCGGGTCTCGAGACCGCCACCCAGCTCGCCGGCCAACTGGTTGAGCCGCGTGGCGTTACGGGCGGCCAGGACTGGCTTCTGGCCGCGGCGCACGAGCGCCTCGGCGGTGAGCCGGCCGGTGTAGCCGGTGGCCCCGAAGACGACTATCTGGCCGGACATCGTGCCCTCTATGCGCGGCGCTGCTCGGCAGCCTGCTTGATCTTCTCCACCGCACTCGGCACCGCCTTCTCCAGGCGCCGCATGTCCCACTGGTCCAGGGTGAGCAGGCGCATCGAGCTCTTGGCCACCACGGTGGCGTTGCGCTTGTCGTGCCCGAGCAAACCCATCTCGCCGAAGAAATCTCCGGGGCCGAGCTCGGCGAGGGTCTCCTCGCCGCGCAGCACCTCGGCGGTGCCCTCCTCGATGGCCATGAACTCATACGCGTAGTCGCCCTCGTTGACCAAGGGCTTGCCCTCGGACACGGAGACCTCGCTTACGAACGGTGAGATCTTGTCGAGGTCTGAGTCCGATACGGACTCGAACAACGGAAGCGCCTTCAGCCGGCTGGTGTCCAAACCTGTGTCCTCGCTATCGGGGCGACTACTTAAAGGGAATCTAACTCAACCGTGGCCCGCTGATCGGAGCTGGCCGAATACTCGTAGAAAGGGCACATGCCTTCCACCCGCACACTCACGACCGCGTTCGCCCTCAGCCGCCTGTTGTTCGGCGTGGGCCTCATCGCCGCGCCGGACAAGCTGTCCGCGCGCTGGATTGGAGAGGACGGCGAGCGTGGACCGGTCCAGGTGATCATCCGGGGGCTCGGCGCCCGCGACATCGCGCTCTCTGCAGGCGCGCTTGCCTGCCTACGCAACGACGACCAGCTGGCGATCTGGCTTGCGGGCGCCATCGTCGCCGACCTCACCGATGTCGCCTCCATCTTCGCACCGCCCGCGAGCCAGCTGCCCGACAACGCACGCCTCGGCACCGTGTTGCTCGGGGGTGGGGCGGCCGCCGCCGGCGCTGCCCTCCTGTCGCGGGTGAAGGGGTGAGAATTGCCGTGATCGGGGCCGGGATCTCCGGCCTGGTCGCGGCCCACAGGCTGCACCCTCGGCACGACATCACCGTCTACGAGGCCAACGACTACCCCGGGGGGCACACGAACACCGTGCGGGTCGACCTTGCGGACGAGACGCACTGGGTCGACACCGGGTTCATCGTGCTCAACGATCGCAACTACCCGAACTTCGAGCCGCTGCTGGCCGAACTGGGGGTGGCCACCCAGCCGTCGCACATGAGCTTCTCCGTGAGCGACGGAGAAGGCGGCTTCGAGTACGCCGGCACCCCCCGAGGGCTCTTCGCCAAGCCCTCTCACGCGCTGAACCCCTCCTTCCTGCGCATGCTCGCCGATCTCGCGCGCTTCAACCGCGAGGCGCGGGCCCTGCTCGAGCTCTCGCCCGGGGACGGACCATCGCTGCGCGACTTTCTGGCCGAGGGCGGCTACGGCGAGTGGTTCGTGCAGAGGCTCATCGTCCCGCAGGCCGCGGCGGTCTGGTCGGCCGAGCCGGAGCAGATGTGGTCGTTCCCGGCCGGCTTCCTCGCGCGCTTCTTTCACAACCACGGCATGCTCGGGCTGCGCGACCGCCCACAGTGGCGCACGGTGATCGGCGGGTCACGCCGTTACGTGGAGGAGATCATCCGTCCCTTCGCCGACCGGCTGCGCCTCTCGGCGCCCGTGCGCGCGGTCACGCGCCACGACGACTCCGTGGAGGTCGAGGCCGACGGCTGTGAGACAGAGCGCTACGACGAGGTGGTGATCGCAGCACACTCCGACCAGGCGCTGGGAATGCTCACCGACCCCTCCCATGGCGAGCGCGAAGTCCTCGGCGCCACGGCCTTCCAGGCCAACCAGGCCGTGCTGCACACCGACGAGAGGCTGCTCCCCCACCGCCGGGCGGCCTGGGCGAGCTGGAACTTCCATCTGCACCCCGGGAAGGATTCGGCAGGGAGGCCGGATCCTTCGAGCCCTTCTCCGGTGCCACGGACGACCCTCACCTACTGGATGAACAACCTTCAGAGCCTGGAGTCGAAGACCAACTTCTGCGTATCGCTGAACATGGCCGAGAAGATCGACCCGTCGAAGGTGATCCGCACGATCGACTACTCGCACCCTGTGTTCACGCCTGAGGGCGTTGCCGGACAGGGGCGCCACGCCGAGATCTCGGGCGTGAACCGCACCCACTACTGCGGGGCGTACTGGCGCTGGGGCTTCCACGAGGACGGCGTGGTGAGCGCCCTACACGCGCTCGACCGCGTGGGCAACACGCGGGAGCGGGTACCGACCGCGCGAGCACCGGCCCCGAGTCTCCGCGGGCGAGCAGCGAACGAGGTCCTATGAGCGCTTCCGCGGTTTACGAGGGCACGGTGCGCCACCGGCGCTTCACGCCGGTCGAGCACGGCTTCACCTACCGCCACGCGATGTTCCTGCTCGACCTCGACGAGCTTCCCGAGCTCTTCGACGGACATCCGCTGTACTCGGCTCGGCGACCGGCCCTCGCGAGGATCAGCCGCGAGGACCATCTGGGCGACCCGGACCGCCCGCTGGCCGACTGCGTGCGCGACTTGGTTCACGAGCGCACCGGTGACCGTCCCGCCGGTCCCGTGCGCCTGCTCACCACGCTGCGCACCCTCGGCCACGACTTCAATCCGGTCTCGTTCTACTACTGCTACGACAACAGCGCCCACGCTGTGGACGCGGTGGTGGCCCAGGTGACGAACACTCCCTGGGGCGAGAGCCATGCCTACGTGCTCAGGCGCAAGGGGACGGAGACCGTGATGCGCGACACGATGGCGAAGGCCTTCCACGTGTCGCCCTTCATCGGCATGGATGGGCGTTACGAGTGGCGGGTCACCGAGCCCGACGAGCGCCTGCTCGTACACATCGACGAGCGCAAGGACGATGGCCAACAGGTGTTCGACGCCACGCTCTCGCTCGAGCGCCACGAGATCACCCGGGCGCGGCTGAACCGGATCATGGCTCGCTTCCCGGCGATGTCGCTGCGCGTGGCAACCCTCATCTACTGGAACGCCCTGAAGCTCAAGCTCAAGGGCGCGCCCTACTTCCCCCACCCGGAGCGGTCGTGAAGGAGTTCTCGTTCGGTGATCGCCTTTCGCGGCGCTTGCTCTCTCGGCTCTTCTCGGGCATCCGCGAGGAGCGCCTCGACGTGATCGAGGCCGGGCGCCGCTACTCCTTCGGGCCGGCCGACGCGTCGCTGCACGCCGAGGTGATCGTGCACTCGCCCGGGGTATGGCGGCAGGTGCTGCGGGGCTCCACCGGCTTGGCCGAGACCTACATGGACGGCCACTGGGAGGTTGACGACATGGTGGCCCTCATCCGTATCGCCGCCCGCAACTTCGGCCCCATGGACCGTGCGCGCCACCGCTGGCGCTACGTCCTGCGCACCGCGCAGCACCTGGCCGACATGGTGCCCCACAACGACCCCGACGGCGCGCGGGCCAACATCGCCGCGCACTATGACCTCGGGAACTCCCTCTTCTCGCTTTTCCTCGACTCGTCGATGATGTACTCCTGCGCCTGGTTCGAGTCGCCGGAGGCCACGCTCGAGCAGGCCCAGTTCGCGAAGCTCGAGCGAATCTGCAAGCAGCTGCGCCTAGGGCCCGACGACCACCTGCTCGAAATCGGCACCGGGTGGGGGGCGATGGCCGTGCATGCGGCCTCGCGCTACGGCTGCCGCGTGACCACCACCACCATCTCGCAGGAGCAGCACGACATGGCGCTCGACCGGGTGCGTGCCGCGGGCCTCGAGGACAGGGTCGACGTGCTGCTCGAGGACTACCGCGACCTCAAGGGCACCTACTCGAAGCTCGTGTCGATCGAGATGATCGAGGCGGTGGGCTGGCAGTACTTCGACACCTACTTCCGCCGCTGTTCCGAGCTGCTCGAGCCTGACGGGCTCATGCTCCTGCAGGCGATCACGGTCGACGACCGCGCCTACGAGGGTGAGAAGGCCTCCAAGAGCTTCATCAACACGCTGATCTTCCCGGGTGGATGCCTGCCCTCGCTGGAGGTGATTCACCGCTGTCTCGCCGAGCAGACGGACATGACGACAGTGTGGCTCGACGACATCACCCAGCACTACTCGGAGACCCTCGCTCGCTGGCGCGAGACCTTTGCGGCGAGCGCGGAGCGGGCCGAGAACCTAGGCTACGACGAGCGCTTCCGCCGCATGTGGGAGCTCTATCTGGCCTACGTGGAGGCGGGCTTTCGCGAGCGCCGCATTGGTGACGTGCAGATGCTGATGGCCAAGCCCCAGTGGCGCGCCACTCTGCCGGCCGGCCGGTTAGCGCCGCGGCTCGCGGCTGAACATCCGGTCGCTGATCGAGTCCAGTAGGAAGGCCGGCCCGCGGCTCGCGAGCTTCGCGATTGCGGTCTTGCCACCCGGGCCGAGCACAGTCTTGTCCTCGCGAATGGCCTCCACCACCTTGGCCGCCCACTCGCCGGCCGGCTGGCGCTGCCAGTCGGAGGTGTCGAGGTAGCGGCCGTAGCTCTCCTCAGTCTCGCCGAGCATGTCCGTGTCCACGCCACCCGTCACGAGTTGCAGCGCACTCACGCCCGTGCCCTTGAGCTCGCGCCGCAGCGACTCGGTGAAGGCCACCACCCCGGCCTTCGAGGCCGCGTAGGTGCTGGCCGCCGGGAAGTACGCGTAGCCGGAGATGCTCGCGTTGTTCACGATCTTGCCCGTGCGGCGGGCGAGCATGCCGGGCAGGACTGCCTGAGTGAGCTGCACGAGGCCTAGGAGGTTGGCCTGGAACATCGCGTAGACCTCGTCGAGGTCCTGCTCCTCCAGCAGGCCGCCGGTCACGAGGCCTGCATTGTTCACTAACACGTCGATGTTCGCGAGGTTCTCGCCGAGCCCCTCCGCGCTCGCAGCGATCTGCTCACGCGAGCCGAGGTCCACCCGTACGGGCTCAATCTCCTGAGCTCCCCCCGAGCCCGAGGTGATCGCCTCGAACTTCTCCGGCGAGCGCATGCCGCACAGCAGCAGGCCCAGCGGCTCACGTGCCAGAGCCTCTGCGAGGGCACGGCCGATCCCGCGGTTCGAGCCAGTGACGAGCACGGTGCGTCCGGTGAGATTCATTGCCCTGAGGGTACGGGCGTCTGATCGGCTGGGATGGGCGCTCCGTAATAATCTTGCGATGACGCCCTCGGTGATCCTCTCCCACGACCGCGCCGGCAGCGGCGAGCCGCTGGTGCTCGTGCACCCCCTCGGGGCCGATCGCGGTGTGTGGGAACCGGTGATCGGGGACTTGGCCGATCACCATGACGCGATCGCCGTGGACATGCCGGGATTCGGGGAATCACCCGAGCTTCCCGAGGACGTTCCGGCCACCGCCGCCGCCATCGCGTCCTGCATCGAGGCGACGCTTGATTCACTGGGACTGGATCGCGCCCACGTGGCTGGCATCTCCCTCGGGGGTTGGGTGTCGCTGGAGTTCGCCAAACGGGAGCGTTGCCTGAGCGTGACCGCGCTTTGTCCCGCCGGCTTCTGGGCTCGCCCGCTCGGTCCCCGGCCCGAAGCGGCCCGGGGAACGGCGCGCGCTCTCGTGCCCCTGCTGCGCCCCGTGCTCGCCACCGAGGCCGGGCGGCGCCTGCTGCTGCAAGGCTCAATAGCCCACCCGGAGCGGGTTCCGGCCGCCGCGGCGTACCGGCTCGTGCACTCCTATGCCACGGCCCCGGGCTTCGTGCGCGCCAACGCCGAGATGCGCAGGACGCTCTTCGAGGGCTTCGATGAGATACGCGTGCCGATCACGCTGGCGTGGGCCGAGCGTGACCGTCTCGTGTCCCCGCCTCGCAGCGTTCCGGCCAATGTGGTCACCGCCCCTCTCCTGCGCGACTGTGGCCACGTGCCCACCTGGGACGACCCGGAGCGGGTGGCCGGGGTGATCCTCGAAAACACCGCGCGGGTGGCACAGGGGTTGGCCGCGCGACACCCAGGGTAGGAACGCGAGATGCGCTTTGGCCGACGTCCTCCTCCTCGCCGCGCCTTCTACCCCCGAAGGCGCAGCAACGTGCAGGTGACCGGTTGTGGATGCTGCCTGCCGCTCGCGCTGGGATTCGTGAGCGTGCCCGTAGTCGGGGCTCGCATGCTCTGGCGCCAGTTCAGCTGA
>JBBJNU010000205.1:0-3346 GCA_037721005.1 Thermoleophilaceae bacterium
CTCGGAGGTCGGTTTGCTCGCGCTCACCCACCTGTCCACCCGCTACGGCGGTGGCGAGTTGCGAGACGAGGCGCGGGCTGCCTTCGAGCGCACGGTGGTGCCGCGCGACTTCGACCGTATCGAGATCCCGTTCCCCGAGCGTGGCCCGCCGGTGCACATACGTCCGCAGGGCGCTGCTACTGTCGCCTGAGCATCCTTTAACCCGGTCCCGAGAGGCCAGTAAGGACGTTCGAAGTGACTGACGCGAAGGTGGTGCTCGACAGCGATGATGTTCGCCGCACCCTGGTGCGCATTGCTCACGAGATCGTCGAGCGAAACGGCGGTGAGCCGATCGCCATCGTGGGCATCCACCGCCGCGGGGCGCTGCTCGCCGGGCGGTTGAGAGACCTCGTGGCCGATCTGGTCGGCGAGCCGGTCCCACTCGGCGACGTGGACATTTCCTTTTACCGGGACGACCTCGGGATGCGCGACCCCGGGGCATCCCCTACGGTGCACGCGTCGCACTTGGACTTCGCGGTGAGCGAGACCACGGTGGTACTCGTGGACGACGTGCTCTTCACAGGGCGCACCGTGCGCGCGGCCATCGACGCCCTGTTCGACTATGGGCGCCCGCACCGCGTGCAGCTCGCCGTACTGGCCGACCGCGGCCATCGCGAGTTGCCGATCCGCCCGGACTACGTGGGCAAGAACCTCCCCACGGCGCGCTCGGAACGGGTGAACGTGAGGGTGCAGGAGCTCGATGGCGAGGACGAGGTGGCGATCGCCCCGGCGGGCGACGCCGAGGAGATAACCATCACCAGAGGGGCTCAAGAGAGGCCGGATGCCGATCAGTCGACTCAGGACCCGGGGCCGGATGCCCCGGGGAGGTAGTCCGATGATGAAGCGACATCTTCTGTCGGTGGACGACCTCACACGCGAGGACATCGAGCGCATCCTTGGCCTGGCCGAGAGCTTTGCCGAGGTGTCCGGGCGCGAGATCAAGAAGGTGCCGACGCTGCGGGGGCGCACTGTGCTCAATCTCTTCTACGAAGCCTCCACGCGCACCAGCTCCTCGTTCGAGCTGGCGGCCAAGCGCCTGTCGGCGGACCTCGTGAGCGTGAAGGCCCAGGGCTCCTCGGTGGACAAGGGCGAGTCGCTGAAGGACACGGTGCAGACCCTCTCCGCCTACGACCCGGCGGCGATTGTGTTCCGCTCACCACACGCGGGGGCCGCGGGGCTCGTGGCCCGCTGGACGCCGGCCTCGGTGATCAACGCGGGCGACGGCAAGCGCGAGCATCCGACTCAGGCGCTGCTCGACCTTTACACGCTGCGCCGGCGCGCCGGGCGCCTCGAGGGCCTGAACGTGTGGATCGTGGGTGACGTGCTGCACAGCCGGGTGGCCCGGTCGAACATCCTCGCCTTCGGGCGGATGGGCTGCCGGGTCACGGTCTGCGGCCCGCCGACGCTGATACCTCGCGGGGTGGAGGCGCTGGGCTGCGAGGTGCGCACCACGCTCGACGACCTCGGCGAGGCCGACGTGGTCTACGCCCTGCGGATGCAGCACGAGCGCATGGACGGCACCTACGTGCCGTCGCTGCGCGAGTACGCGACTCGTTACGGGATCAACGGCAGGCGCCTCGGCGCCGCGCAGTTGCTGATGCACCCTGGGCCGGTGAACCGAGGGGTGGAGCTGTCTGGCGAGGTAATCGACTCCCCGCAGGCCCTCATCACCGACCAGGTGGAGTCCGGGGTCGTGGTGCGTATGGCGGTGCTCTACGAGCTGCTGGCCGGGGGCGGCGGTTCCCCCGCCCGCAGCCAAAGCCGTGACCCGGGCGCCACGGAGCCCCAGCCGGCGTGAGGAGCGCAGGACGACAGATCGGTGCGGTGCTCGCCCGATCGA
The DNA here is from genome assembly GCA_037721005.1 of Thermoleophilaceae bacterium. Taxonomy (GTDB): domain Bacteria; phylum Actinomycetota; class Thermoleophilia; order Solirubrobacterales; family Thermoleophilaceae; genus JAAYBF01. Next base: position 1,880 of record JBBJNU010000205.1, read on the forward strand.
ATCGGTGCGGTGCTCGGCCGATCGACGATCGGCCTGTGCTCCTCCCGGTCGGGCTGCGCTCCTCCCGGATCGCGCGAGCACCGCAACGAGGCGCTCCATGACCGCGCACGTCGCCCCCGACCCCGTGGACCCGGGCGGGCTCGATCGCTTCCTCGACTGCGCCGGGTCTGAGCCCGCGACCGTGCTGGTTCGCGGTGCGCACCTGCTCGACCCTCGCACCGATCTCGACGGACCCGGCGATCTTCTCGTGCGCCACGGAAAGGTGGCGGAGATCGGCCCTCCGGGCGGGTTGCGGGCACCCGACACAGCCGAGGTGGTGGACGCCGAGGGGCTGCACGCCTTCCCAGGCTTCGTGGATCCCCACGTGCACCTGCGCACCCCCGGCCGCGAGGACGAGGAAGACGTGGAGACCGGCACCCGCGCCGCGGCGGCCGGCGGCTACTGCGCGATAATCGCCATGCCGAACACCGACCCGGTGGTGGATTCCGCCTCGGTGCTGCGCTCCCTGCGCGAGAGGGCGCGCGACGAGGCCAGGGTGCCCACGGGTTTCACCGCGGCGGTGACCGTGGGCCAGGCGGGCGAGCGCCTGACCGAGATGGCTGAGCTTGCCGACGCCGGGGCGATCGCCTTCACCGACGACGGCCTTCCCCTTCGCTCGGCTGGTGTCATGCGCCAAGCGCTTCAGTACCAGCGCCTGGCCGGCCGGTGCATCGCTCTGCACGAGGAGGAGCCCACGCTGTCGGGGGCCGGGGTCATGCACGAGGGAGAGATCTCGGCGCTGCTCGGGCTGGCCGGCATCCCGGCGGTGTCGGAGTCAGCGATGGTGGCCCGCGACTGCGCGCTCGCCTCCTACGAGGACGGACGCATACACGTGCAGCACGTGTCCGCGCTCGAGACCGTAGAGGTGCTCGAGCGCGCCCGCGACGCCGGCGTGACGGTGAGCGCAGAGGCCACCCCGCACCATCTGCTGCTCACCGACGAGTGCGTGCGCTCGCTCGACAGCCACTTCAAAATGAATCCGCCTCTGCGCGCCGAGGCCGACCGCCAGGCGATCATCGCCGGCCTACGCTCGGGGGTGCTCGGCTGCATCGCCACCGACCACGCTCCCCACTCCCGCGAGGAAAAGGAGCAGCCCTTCGAGGTCGCGCCGATGGGGGTCACGGGGCTCGAGACGGCCTTCGCCGCCGTGCACACCGAGCTCGTGGTGCCGGGGATCCTCGAGCTCGGGCTGGTGGTCGAGCGCATGACGGCCGGAGGCGAGCCCTTCGGCCTGTCCACGCCGACCCTTGCCGTAGGCGCTCCGGCCAACCTGTGCCTGGTGGACCTGACCTCCGAGTGGGAGGTGGGGGAGGCCGGCTATGAGAGCCGCTCGGCCAACTGCGCGTTCGCCGGGCGCCGGCTCACCGGGCGGGTGCGCATGACGGTCGCGGCCGGCCTCGTGGCCTATCGCGAGCGCACGTTCGCGGT
>JBBJNU010000041.1:0-12556 GCA_037721005.1 Thermoleophilaceae bacterium
GAGAGACGCAGGAACTTGCCGTTTCGCGAGCTCCGCTTCTGAGGGAGGCTCTCGTCGCCCGCGTCTCCCGTGGCCACGTACAGGCGCTCACCCGGCCCGAAGGCAATTCGCCCGGAGTCGTGGATCGGCCCGGCCTCGATCCGGCGCAGGATCACGCGGTCGAACCGCAGGCGATCGCCGCGGAAGCGGTAGCGTGCAAGCCGCATGCCCGAGGCGGTGGTGTAGTAGAGGTAGACGAAGTTGTTGGCGCGCCCGAAGCGCGGGTCGAGGGCAAGGCCCAGCAGCCCGCCCTCTCCATCGGCCGACACGGAAATCCGCGCGGCGGGTGTTCTCCGCAGGTTGCCGGCCTTGGTGAGGATCCGCACCCGGCCCGGCCGCTCGGTCACCAGGGCTCGGCCGTCGGGCAGGAAGGCGATCTCCCATGGCACTTCCAGGCCGCGGGCCACGAGGCTCACCCTGGGAGCGGCGGCGTTGGCGCGCTCCTCGTTCGGGGCGGAGGGCGCTCCGTTCTCACCGGACGCGATGCCGGCAAAGGCGAGGCCGGCGACGGTGGCGCAGAGGGCGGCGGGTGCGGCGCGGCGGGTCACGAGGGCGGCGAAGGCTAGCTGGCCTGGGCGAGATCTCATCCGGGCGGCGCGCACAGCCCGGCCACGGTGAGCACCCGGCCTACGAGGTCGCGATCCTGCACGGCTGTTCGCGCGGTGACCAGCGCCCAGTTCGTCTTGCCTTGGGACCCACCGGCACCGGCGCGACGCGCGGCCTCGAGCAGGGAGGCCACCTCCTCCGAGCCGAGCCGTGCCGCCGTAGCCATCTCTGCACAAGCGCCTCCGGTCACCTCACCGGCGCGGCGCAGGCTCTCGACCAGCGAGGCGTGATGCTCGCGAAAGCCGGTGCCGGCTTGCCCAAAGCACGCTGGAGTGCGGTCGCGGCAGCCGTCCAGCTCCCCTCCGTAGGCGGTTGAGGTGCGGACCCAGGCGAGAGCCGCCGCGCGCACCCGGGTGCCCTGCCTGTCCGGGAAGCGCTCGAGCGCGTCCGGCGGCGCACGCCCCATCGTGCGCCGCCGGAGCACGACCCAGCCACGGTCGTAGAACACAGGGTCGAAGGCGGGTAGCTGGCTTCGAAGCGCATCCCCGACCTGGCTCGAGCTGGCGTTGGCCGGGCCCGTTCCCAGCCTCTCGAAGAGCCCGGCGACGATGTAGTCCACGCGCGCCATGTCGGAGCGGATGAGGTCCGCGGTGTCGCGCGCCGTGACCCGGGGATAGAGGAACTCCTGGGTGGCTACGGAGGCCTCATCGGGCACCCGTTCGAGCGCCCGGGCCGCCGGCGCGGCGAAGGACCGCTGGGAGGCGTAGGTGTCGATCCGCGAGGGCGTCTTGGCCGCTAGGTGGTTGAACGCCGCACCGAGCACCAGCATCGCCACCGCCGCCACGGTTACCGCGCGCCGGCGGATGTTGCTCGGCAGCAGTCCCGCCACGTTCGCCAGGCCGGCGGCCGCGGCCATGGCCAGGATGGGCGCCAGGGGAAGCGTGTAGTGGGTGGAGGCCGCCACCCACAGGCTCTCGTTGGACGAGAGCATCCGCTCGGCCACCAGCGGCACGGCTATCAGGCCCAGACGGGAGCAGAGCGAGAGCGCCAGGAACGGCACCACCATCCCGCCCATCGTCTTGATCTTCTGCCCGTCGTCCACCGCCACCTCGAACGGCAGCCACGGGTGCGTGACCACCCGGGCGATGGCGTCGGGCAGGTCCTCTCCGATGCGGTCGTAGGTCCAATACTGGAACTCGCCGCCGAAGTGGGGCATCGCCACCTTCGTGATGAGGAGGTACGCGGCCACGCCGCCGAGCGCGGTGGCCACTCCCGGGCCCCAGTTGCGCCGGGTGAGCAGCCAGAGGCCGAAGAAGGCGACCACGAACGCCATGTCCTCCTTGACCAAGCACAGCGCCACCATGGCCGCCGCGAAGCGCCCCCACTGGCGGCGGTCGCCCCAGAGGACCCCGAGCGCCACCAGGAGAGGGGCGAAGGCCACCTCGTGGAACTCGAACCCCACGCCCGACCACACCCCCCAGAAGATTGCGTAGGCGATCGCCATCGCATATGCGGGCAGCCGCTCGAGGCGCTCGCGCGCGAACAGGAAGACGGGCACGATCGAGGCCGCCACGAGCACCCCTTGGGCTCCGAGCAGCAACGCCGGCTCGTCGGCGATCCAGTACAGAGGGGCGAGCGTCACGAGGATCGGGTGGAAGTGGTCGGAGAGCAGGTTGGCGCCCCCCTTCACGGTCGAGAGGGGCGCCTCGAAGTTGGAGAGATGCCAGATCGCCTGGTTGAAGATCCCGAGGTCGAGCCCCGACCAGTAGTGCAGGTGGCGCAGGAGCGCGTAGGCCGTGTAGGCAGCGGCGGCGATGGTGCAGATGAGCAGGACGGGCCTGAGGTCGCCGCCGCGCCGGAGCTCGCTCACGGGGCCGTACTATGACGCGCTATGTCGGAGAACGCCGACGCCCCGGCGGTGCTCTGGAAGCCAAGCGAGCAGGCGCTCGAGAGCGCCACCCTCACCCGTTACGTCAACTGGCTGGCCGCCGAACGGGGGGTGGCGCTCGACGGCTCCTACGATGCGCTCTGGCGCTGGTCGACCGAGCAGGTCGAGGAGTTCTGGGATTCGATCTGGCACTTCTTCGCGGTCGAGGCCGAGGTGGGCTACGAGCACGTGCTAACCCGGCGCGAGATGCCGGGCGCAGAGTGGTTCCCCGGTGCCCGGCTCTCCTATGCGCAGCACATCTTCCGGGACAGGGACGACTCGGCAACGGCCATCCACCACGCCTCTGAGCTGCGCGAGCTGGGGACTTGGAGCTGGGGCGATCTCCGACGCGAGACCGCTGCGATCGCTTCAGGGCTGCGCCGGCTCGGCGTTGGCGAGGGCGACCGCGTGGTGGCCTACCTACCCAACGTCCCGGAGGCCATCGCGGCCTTCCTCGCCTGCGCGTCGATCGGTGCGGTGTGGTCCTCGGCCGCGCCCGAGTTCGGCGAGCGCAGCGTGGTCGATCGCTTCGAGCAGATCGAGCCGAGGGTGATGCTGGCGATCGACGGCTACCGCTACGGCGGCAAGGACTACGACCGCGGCGAGGTGGTGGAGGCCATCGCGGAGAAGATCGGGGCCCGGCTCGTGCGCTTCGGCTACCTGGACGGGTCGGGCTGGGAGGAGGGATTCCTCGGCCACGACGAGGAGCTCACCTTCGCGCAGCTTGCATTCGACCACCCGCTCTGGGTTCTCTACTCCTCCGGCACGACCGGCCTGCCCAAGGCGATCGTGCACGGGCAGGGCGGCATCCTGCTCGAGCACCTCAAGAAGATGCACCTGCACATGGACGCCCAGGAGGGCGACCGGGTGTTCTGGTTCACCACGACCGGTTGGATGATGTGGAACTTCCTGGTGGGCGTACTGCTCACCCCCGCGGAGATCGTGCTCTACGACGGCAGCCCGGGCGAGCCCGACCTGGGCGTGCTGTGGGACCTCGCCGAGCGTACGCAGATGACGTGCTTCGGGACCTCGGCCGCCTACGTGGCATCGTGCATGAAGGACGGCGTCGAGCCAGGGAAGAGCCGAGATCTGTCAGCCCTGAGGAGCATGGGCTCCACCGGCTCGCCGCTCTCGCCCGAAGGCTTCTCCTGGGTCTATGACCACCTCGGGGCGGACACCTGGCTCTTCTCCACCTCGGGCGGTACCGACGTGTGTACGGCCTTCGTGGGCGGCGTGCCCACGCTGCCGGTGCACCTCGGCGAGTTGCAGGCCCGAGCGCTCGGCGCGAAGGTCGAGGCCTTCGACGAGCAGGGCAATCCGCTGGTGGGTGAGGTTGGAGAGCTTGTGATCACTGAACCGATGCCCTCGATGCCGGTGTACTTCTGGAACGACCCCGATGGCGAGCGGCTACGCGAGAGCTACTTCGACATGTACCCCGGCGTGTGGCGCCACGGCGACTGGATCGAGATCACCGACCGGGGCACGGCCGTGATCTACGGCCGCTCGGACTCCACCATCAACCGCGGAGGCATCCGCATGGGCACGAGCGAGATCTACCGCGCGGTGCTCGATTCGGACGCGGTGGTGGACGCGCTGGTGGTGGACCTTCCCCGCGAGGGCGAGGAGAACTGGATGCCGCTCTTCGTGGTGCTGCGCGAGGGCCTCGAGCTCGACGACGGTCTGCGCAGGTCGCTGGCCCGTTCCATACGCGAGGCGTGCTCGCCTCGCCACGTGCCGGACGAGGTATTCGCCATCCGCGAGGTGCCGCGGACGCTGTCGGGCAAGGTGCTCGAGGTGCCGGTCAAGCGGATCCTCACGGGAACGCCGATCGAGGTGGCGGCGAGTCGCGACTCCCTTCAGAACCCGGCGGCCTTGGACTGGTTCGCCCGGCTTGCGCAGGAGCGCGGAACCGCTCAGGTCTCCGAATAGCCCAGCCGGGTTCCCGTGAACAGGCTCGAGCCGGGCAGGCGTACGTAACGCCGGCCGCGACGGCGCTCGTCTCGGCCCACCAGCGGCGCCATGAGACCGGCCTGGGTGAGGCCCACGAGAAGGCAGCCACCGGTTACGCGAAGGCCCGCGTCCCAAGAGCCGGTGGGCAGAGCCACGAGTAGGGCCAGCCCCGCCGTGATGAGCGGAAGCTGCCAAAGCGGGGTGGGGTCGCCGGTGGTCTCCGTTGGAGCTTGCTCAGCCCGCCCGGTCCAGCGCCTGGCGAGAAACGGGCCGAGGAGAGCGCAGAGCAGGCCCACGAACGCGAGCTGGCCGATGGTGCTTGTCGCGTTCTCGCGAGCGTCGGGCACGAAGATGAGCAGGGCGGCGCAGGCTGCGGCGCCGCAGGCCGCCAGCGCCGCCCCTTCCAGCCTCAGGCGCTCGCGGTAGGAGGGGGGCACACGGCAATCGTAGGCAGCGCAACGGCGCGGCCGGGTACCGTGGTCGCCATGCCCGCGGTCCGCATCACCGAGTACACCGACCCTGGCTGCCCGTGGGCGTTCTCCGCCGAGCCGTTCCGTCGCCGGATCGACTGGCTCTACGGCGAGCACGTGGAGTGGGTGTCGCGGATGGTCGTGCTCGCCGAGAGGCCCGAGGACTACCTTGAGAAGGGCTTCACCCCGGAGAAGCAGGCAAGTGCGTTCGCCTCCATCGCCCGCGACCACGGCATGCCGATCGACACCTCAGAGCGCCCGCGGATGACGGCCTCCGAGCCCGCCTGCCGGGCGGTGGTGGGCGCCCGCCTGCACGCTCCGGACCTGGCGCCGGGCCTCTTGCGCTGCCTGCGGGTGCGCCACTTCGAGGGCCACCTCATCGACGAGCCTGCGGTGATCGGCGACGCCGCCGCCGAAAGCGGGCTCGACATGGCCAAGCTGGAGGGCTGGATGGCCGAGCCCGAGACCGAGGCCGCGATGCGGGAGGACATGGCAAAGGCACGTGAGCCGATGGATGCGGCAAGGGTGCTCGACGAGAAGCTGGCGACCTGGTCCGGGGGCCGGCGCTACACGTGCCCGTCCTACGAGATCGACCGCGAGACCGACGGGGTGCGGATCGCGGTGCCCGGCTTCCAGCGCTTCCCGGTGTATGACGTGATCCTGGCCAACCTCGTACCGGGCGTACCGCGTCGCGAGCCGGCCTCGAACGTGGAGCAGGTGCTCGAGTGGGCGGGCACGCCGCTCGCCACGAAGGAGGTGGCCGTGGTTTGCGACATCGAGGTCACCGAGGCCCGTGAGGCACTGGGTCACGTGGCGCAGGAGCGGCATGTGGGCTTCGACGGCTTCTGGTCCTTGCCTGACGGCCGGTAGGCGTCGGCTGACGCGGTCATCGGCCGCTCGTGTGCGTTCGCACACGTCGCTCCCTGCTTCGCCCGTCATGCTCGCCTCTCGCCGTAAGGGCGCCAGGCTGCGCATCGCTGACGGGTAGTTCTAAGGAGCGGGTGTCTCCGAAGTGGCGCTGAGGCGCTCGGCCAGGCGGTCCATACCGAGCTCGCGGGCGGCCACCGCTCCGCCCGCGCGATCCGTGGCCGCGTCCGCTGGGCGCTCGACCTTCACGGGCTGCAGCGTGGCGATCTCGCGGAAGGCGCGAAGCTCGTCGGTGCAACGGGCCAGCACGTTCACTCCCTCGCCGTCGGACTCCGCCTGCACGAGCGCGGCTTCGAGTGAGCCGTGACGCTGCAGGATGTCGGCGGCGCGCTTCTCGCCGATGCCCTTGGCGCCGGGAAGGCCGTCCGAGGGATCGCCGCGCAGGGCGATGAAGTCGGGGACGAGCGACGGGCCGATCCCGTACCTACGCTCCACGTCGGCGGGGTCCACGCGCTCGGGACCCTTCTTTCCCCGCCCGCCCAGCAGAAGCACCGTGACCGCGGACGTGGCGCATTGGAACATGTCGCGGTCGCCCGTGAGCACCAGCGCCTGGCCGCCGGCCTCCTGTTCGACTTCGGCCAGGGCGCCCAGAAGGTCGTCGGCCTCGACCGTGGGGTCCTCGAGCACCTGCCAGCCGAAGGCGGCCATCAGGTCGGGGGCCAGGTCCCATTGGTGGCGTAGGTCATCGGGCATGGGCGGACGGTGGGCGTGGTAGGCCGGGTAGAGCTCGACGCGGTAGGGCGCGGCGTCCGGGCCGAAGCAGGCGACCACGGCCCGGGCTTCCTCCTCCTCCGCGACGGCGAGGATCGTGTTCACCGTGCCCAGCAGGGCGTTGACCGGGTTGCCGTCCTTGCCCTTGATCGAGTCCGGCAGAGCGAAGAAGGCCCTGTAGAGCAGGTAGGGGGTGTCGACCAGGAGCAGTGGACCGGCCATCGGCAAAGCACCCTACGTGGCCCGCAAAGCCTGTGCGATGGGGCCAGCGGTGCTACGGTTCACGCCTGTAAGGCCGGGGTTATGCCGGCAAAGAAGTGCAGGCGCTCGCAGATCGTTGCTCAAGGCATCCTCCGCGTACGCAGCACGAACACAAAGACCGTGGAGGAATTCCATGCCTACCGGAACCGTTAAGTGGTTCAGCGACGAGAAGGGCTTCGGCTTCATCACCCCCGACGATGGGGGGAAGGATCTCTTCGTGCACCACACGGGCATCACCGGTGACGGCTTCAAGTCGCTCACCGAGGGTGCAAAGGTCTCTTTCGAGGCTGAGTCTGGCGACAAGGGCCCCAAGGCCGTCAACGTCGCCCAGTCCTAAGCAATCGCAGTAAGACGTGCGAGCGCCCTGTCGGCACGATGTGCCGGCGGGGCTTTCGTCTTCCGGGGGCCTTGGTCAGTCGAATAGCTCGAGAGCTCGCTCGACCGGACGAGCCAGCACCGCGCGGTCTCCGCGTTCCACCACGGGACGCTGCATGAGCGCTGGGTGCTCGGCCATGAGCGCGCTGGCCTCGTCGTCGGATACGTCGCGCTCGCCGAGGCCCAGCTCGGCGTAGATCGGCTCCCTGGCTCGGAAGAGCCTACTCGCGGGTTCGCCTGTCTTCTCTACGAGCGTCCGGATCTCGGACTCGGTGAGTGGGAACACCTGGTAGTCCACCGTCTCGAAGTCGATCCCCCGCTCCTGGAGCAGCGCGCCGAGCTGCTTGCACGTAGAGCACGTCGGCTTCTCGTAGACGGTGATGGCGCGGCTCATGTTTGAGAGGCCTCCGCGAGCAGGACGCCCAGATCCAGCGGGCGGGTGAACATCTCCACTCCATCCTCCGAGCGCGGCCACTGCGCTCGCGGCCGGTCGCGGTAGAGCTCGATCCCGTTGCCGTCGGGGTCGGCGAGGTAGACCGCCTCGCTCACGCCGTGGTCCGAGGCGCCGGTGAGGCCCACCCCTGATTCGAGCACACGGTGCACGGCCACGGCGAGCGCGCGACGGGTGGGATAGAGGAAGGCGGCGTGAAACAGGCCGGTCGAGCCGGGAGGGGCCGGCGGACCACCGCCGCTCTCCCACGTGTTGAGCCCCACGTGGTGGTGGTAGCCGCCGGCGCCAAGGAACGCGGCGCTGTCACCGAAGCGTTGCTGCAGCTCGAACCCAAGCACGTCGCGGTAGAAGTTCACGGAGCGCTCGAGGTCTGACACCTTCAGGTGCACGTGGCCCACCACCGTGTCCTTGTCGGTCAGGTATGTCACTGGCGCCAACGCTAGCGCGGGTGTAAGTTCGTCACGGGATGCGGGGGGACACGGAGTATTCGGCTTCCGTGCCGAAAGCTTCCACGATTTCGCGGACGGGGTCAGCGCGCCGGCGTGCGACGGCTTTCGGTGCCCGCCGGTGGCCTGAAGCGAGGCACGTACCGAGTGAGGATCGTGGCCCGGGCGGGGAAGACTCGCTCGAGCGCCCTGCTCGTGAGCCGCCGCCGGTAGACGAGTGGTGGAAACCGTCCAACTTGTGGACGCTTTTCGCCAATCGATCAGCTGAAGACCGCGTCGTCGCGGGGTAGGCGCGTGGGATCGAAGCGCTCGACCAGATCGGCTGTGCTCGGACGCTCCCCCTCCTCGGCGAGCCCGAGGCTCCGGGCCATCCACGCCGTCACATCGGCGGGCGTCTCGCCCAGGGCGAGCCGGTCGGCCAGAGTCACCGCCCCGTGGCGCTTGGTCAGCCGGGCGCCGTCGGGGCCGAGCACCAACGGTACGTGGGCGTAGGAGGGCTCGGGCAGACCGAGCAGTCGCCCGAGCAGTAGCTGCCGCGGGGTGGTGTCGCTGAGGTCTGAGCCCCGGACCACCTCACCCAGCCCCTGTTGCGCATCATCCACCACCACGGCCAAGTTGTACGCCGGCGTGCCGTCACCGCGCCAGAGAACGAAGTCGTCCACCACACCGGCCCGTTCACCAAGCAGCCGGTCCCGGAACCCCACCCTCTCGGCGCCCGCGTCAAGGCGCAGCGCAGGCGGACGAGAAGCGGAGCGCGAGCGCTCCGAGCGCTCGCCGGCCGAGAGCTGCCGGCACGTGCCCGGATAAGCGCCCTCGGGCAACGGTCCGTGCGGCGCCTGCGCCGCGGCCCGCACCTCGGCCCGGGTGCACCAGCACGGGTACACGCGACCCGCCGTCTCGAGCCGTTCGAGGGCCTCCCGGTAGAGCTCGAACCGCTTTGACTGGCGCACCGGCTCCGAGTCCCAGTCGATGCCCAAAGCACGGAGGTCGGCCAGCTGGCGCTCCTCGTGCTCGGGCCGCGAGCGTTGCGGATCCAGGTCCTCTACACGCAGCACGAACCGCGCTCCGGCCGAGCGCGCGAAGAGCCAGGCCAGCAGGGCCGTACGGAGGTTGCCGATGTGCAGCGGCCCGCTGGGGCTGGGCGCGAAGCGTCCGTCGGCGCTTGAGGTCACGCGCTCGATCATGGCGTAGGAATGAACGCCGAGGGGTACGCGAACCTGCTGTGGCTCTCACCGTCCTCGTGAACGCGGGCCCGTGGCTGCCCGTGCCTCCGCAGGGCTACGGAGGAATCGAGAACGTGCTCGCCACGCTCATACCCGAGTTCCGGTCGCGTGGGGTGCGCGTAGTGCTCTGCGGGGTGGAGGGGTGCGAGCTCGAGGTGGACCGCTTCGTGCCGACGCTGCCCGAACCGAAGTTCCGTGACCTCGCCAAGCCCTACGGAGCGTCGATGGGCATTGCCCACGCCCACATGCTGAAGGTGCTCGCCGAGCTGCGCGAGAACCCCGTGGACATCGTGCACGATCACCTCGAGGTGGTGGGGGCGAGCATGCTCGCGGCCGCGAAGGACGTGGCCCCGGTGCTGCACACGCTGCATTGGGACCTGGCCAAGCACCCCGACTTCTACGGATCCTTCGACGGCGCGGGACGGGTGTTCATGAACGCGTTGTCGCCTCTGCAGGCGCAGCAGGCACCCGCCAACCTGCGCCGCCAGATCGTGGCCACGGTGCCGCTGGCCGTGCCCGTCGAGCGGTTTCCGTTCCGGGCGGAGAAGGACGGCCCCTTCGTGATGGTCGCCAGGATCAACCGCGCAAAGGGCACGGATGTCGCCGCCCGTATCTGCCGCGGCCTGGGCGAGCCGCTGACCATGGCAGGGCCCGTCGGGGGCCACAGCGAGCGTTCGTCACTCGAAGCGGACACCTCGAGCAACGCCGAGGCCGACTTCTACCGCGAGGAAGTCGAACCGCTCGAGGGGGAGGGGGTCACGTGGGTCGGGAGCATCGGGGGCAGCGAGCTCACCGACCTGATGTCCGGAGCCCGTGCCGCCCTCTTTCCGGGCCGCTGGCACGAGCCCGGGGGCACCGCGGTGATCGAGGCGCTGGCGTGCGGGACCCCGGTGATCGCGATGAGCCGCGGGGCCATGCCGAGCCTCATCGATCACGGCGTGACCGGGTGGCTGGCCGAGGACGAGGAGGAGTTCGCCTCCTACCTCCCGCGTGCCGGCGAGATCGATCCCGCCGCCTGTCGGCGATCAGCCGAGGAGCGCTTCGACTCGCCGGTGATGGCCGGGCGCTATCTCGAGCTCTACGAGTCCATCGCGAACACCACTTGAAGGGGCTCGCGGCGCCGGTCGGCAATCTCCTCGAACACGGTTGGGGCCTCGTCGAAGCCCACGACATCGGTGATGAGGTGCTCGAGGATGTCGGCCCCCCTGACCTGCATCAGGTCCACGGTCTCGGCCTGCAGGCGGCGCCTGCTCCACAGCGGGGCGAGCCCTCGCGGCACCCGGCCGATCTGTGCGCAACGCAGCGAGAGACCGTTGTGGTGGTACTCCTCACCGAGTCGCAGATCTTCCGAGCCGCCCTGGTAGAAGGCGAGGTCGATCACCGACCCTTGCGGGCGCAACGCGCGCAGAGCCGTGACCAGGCTGCGCACTTGGCCGCGACACTGAAGGACTACGTCGGCCCCACGATCCGAGGGTCCGTGACGCCAGCGGGCCTTCGCAACCTGCCAGGCCTCCTCGTCGCGCTCGTCGACCGCCTGGAGACCGAGGGCCCGCGCCGCGGCGAGGCGCCGTGTGCCCGAGTCGGCCACCATCACCTCGGCCGCGCCGTGGCTCACGGCGAAGAGCGCCGTGAGCAGTCCCACGACCCCTGCGCCGGTCACGAGCACGTTGAGGCCGCGCACACCGTCGCCCAGGGCGCGGACGTCGTGCCCAACGAGGTCCGCCGCCGCGTGCAGCAGGCCGTTGGCGCAGATCGGGCCCATGTGGGCCACGTAGATGCCGAGCAGCGGGTCGAGGCCTCCTGGGAGCACCACGGCGGCGTCGCCCGGGCCGGCCGTGTGCCCGGTCTTGTGCCCGTAGGGCATGGAGACCACCGCGCCCTCCTCGATCGCAGGGTTTCTGCTCTCGACCACGCGGCCGCACTCCATGTACCCGAGGCGCTCGACCGGGTAGGCCTGTTCGGGCTCGTCGGCCATGAACACGCCGAACTCCGGATCCCAGCTCGAGTGCAGGGAGGGGTTGGTGCCCTTGTAGAAGGTGAGCTCCGTGCCGGCGGACAGGCCGGAGTAGAGGGTCTCGAGGCGAAAGCCGCCCTCGGGGGCCGGCTCGGCATCAGAGGTGAAGAAGGCGAGCTTCCCGGGTGCCTCGAGGCCCAGTGTCCGGACCGTCTCAGCCACTCACGAGGTCCTCGGTCAGCTTCACCGGCCGCCCCTCGGAAGCCGAGCGAACAATGGCGCACGCCAGGTGATGTGTCTCGAGCGCCTCGGCGTAGGGCACGCGGATGCGGTTCTCGCGCCCGAGCACGGCGTCGATGAAGTCGCGGTCCACGGCGGTCTTGGCGTCGGCCTCGGCCTCGCGGCGCTCTGGTCCGTCGCCCGTGTCCACCACGATGTCCGCCTCAGACAGCGAGATGGCCACGCCCTCCGCGATGATCTCCAGGCCCGCCCGGTGCTTCGAGCGCAGCAGGCACGACGAGCTCAGCGAGCCGATGGCACCGTCCGCGAAGCGCAGAGTTGCCGAGGACACGTCGGCCACGTCGGCCTCGGGAATGCGCGGGTGCTCGGCGGTGGCTTCGACCGCGTACACCTCGCTCACCTCGCCCGTCAGATGGCGGATGAGGTCGAGCACGTGGGTGGACTGCTCGATGGTCTGACCGCCCGAGCGATCGCGGCGCACCCACCACGCCGGTGGAGGAACCTTGTCGAGCCAGGAGCCGGTCACCAGCCGGGCTGGGTTGCCCTCCAGGAGTGCCGCCGCCTGCTCGACCGTGTCGAGGTAGCGCCAGTGGTAGCCCACGGCGGTCACCAGGTCCGCTGCCTCCACCCGCTCGGCGATGGCGCTCGCCGTCGAGAGGTCGATTGCCACCGGCTTCTCGACGAAGAGGGGCAGGCCGGCGTCGATCGCCGCGTGCTCGGGGGGACCGTGCGCGAAGGGGGGGACACAAACGTAGAGCGCGTCCAGCTCTTCGCCCGAGAGCAGCTCGTCGTGGGTTCGGTAGGCCCGGGCGCCGCAGTGCCCGGCGAGGTCTGAGGCAAGCTCTCCGTTCAGATCCGCGATTCCGGCCACCTCGACCTCGCCGAGCCCCAGCAACACGTCGGCGTGGCGTCTGGCCACCCCGCCCGCCCCCACGAAGCCCACCTTTACCTTCGGGTCCATCAGGGCGGGGTTCCCAGAACCCGGCCTGAGTAGTCCGGGGTCGGATATTCTCGTTCGGTGCTCACCCGATGAGTC
>JBBJNU010000206.1:0-3328 GCA_037721005.1 Thermoleophilaceae bacterium
CGATCTCGAGCACCGACACGTCGAAGGTGCCGCCGCCGAGGTCGAACACGAGGATGGTCTCGTCGGCCGAGCCCTCCTTGTCGAGCCCGTAGGCCAGCGCGGCCGCGGTGGGCTCGTTGATGATGCGCTTGACCTCGAGCCCGGCGACCTTGCCGGCGTCCTTTGTGGCCTGGCGCTGGTCGTCGTTGAAGTAGGCCGGCACGGTGATCACAGCGGAGTCGACCGTGTCGTTGAGGTAGGCCTCGGCGTCGGCCTTGAGCTTCTGCAGGATCATCGCGCTGATCTCCGGCGGGGCGTACTCCTTGCCGCCGGCGCTCACGCGCGCGTCGCCGTTCTGGCCGCGGACGACCTTGAACGGGACGATCGTCTCCTCCTCCTTGACCTCGGCCTCCTTGCGGCCCATGAAGCGCTTGATCGAGAACACGGTGTTCTCGGGGTTGGTGACCGCCTGGCGCTTGGCCGGGGCGCCCACGAGGCGCTCGCCGCCTTCGGTGAAGGCCACCACGGACGGCGTGGTTCGAGCGCCCTCGGCGTTCTCGACAACCGTGGGCTCACCGCCCTCGAGTACCGCCATGCACGAGTTGGTCGTGCCAAGATCGATTCCGATGGTCTTGCCCATCGTTCCAGCTCCTTTTCATTGCCATCAAGTTCTATGGAAGAAAATCTAAGCGCCAGTATGGCAGATCCTGAGGGAGGGGGCCGAGGGCGCTCTGCCCTCGTCCTGCTCGCCGACGGCGCCCGGGCCGACGTGTTCGAGAACCTGCTCGCGGCCGGGGCCCTACCCGAGATCCAACGGCACGTGGTGGAGCGAGGCTCGCTGCGCCGCGCCACCTCCACCTTCACGAGCACCACGGGTCCCGCCCACCTGCCGCTGCTCACCGGGTGCTTTGCGGGCACGGCCAACATGACCGGCTACCGGTGGTTCGACCGTGGCGCCTACCGGCCCGGCCTGCCACCCGGGCCGTGGTGCCTGCGCAGCTACACCGGCCCGGAGGCGTTGCTCATGAACCGCGACATCGATCCGTCGGTGCGGACCCTCTTCGAGCTCACGCGCGAGGCGGTGAACGTCTTCGGGGCGATCAACCGAGGCGTCTCGCCGCGGAACAACCTCTGGCGCCGTCGCAAGATCGCGCTCTGGCTGCACTCGCACTTCCGCAATGACTACGACCGTGCCGACCGTGCGACGGCGGCTGCCCTGCTCGAGGCGGTTGCACGAGACCCGGAGTTCGCGTTCGTGGCCTTCCCCGGCGTGGATTGGAACAGCCACTACATCTCGCCGTTCGGACCCGAATCAGAGGCGGCCTACCGCCTGGTCGACCGCGCGGTGGGAGCGGCGGCCGAGGCCCTCATCAGCGCCGGGCGCTACGAGAGCACGCTGCTGGTGATCTGCTCCGACCACGGACACCGACCGGTGAAGCATCACTTCGATCTGCCGGTGCTCCTGGAGGAGGAGCGGGGCGTGCGGGTGGCCTACCACACGCCTCGGGTGCGCATCCGCCATCCCGAGGCCGTGGCCTGCGTCTCGGGCAACGGGATGGCGCACATCTACGTGGTCCCCCGCGAGCGCCCGTACTGCTTCGTGGACCGCGACGCCGTGGACGCCGCTCTGCCGGGCGTGCGCGAATGGCTGATCGCCCAGCCGGCGGTGGACATCGTCGTGACTCGTCACGAGAGCGGCCTCTCTGTAGAGAGCCGGCGTGGCCGCGCCCTCCTCTCCGAGACGCAAGGCCGGCTGCGCTATCAACCCCTCGACGGCGACCCCTTCGGCCTGCCGTCCCTGCCGGAGGCGATGTCCTTCCAGGAAGCACTCGACGCCACGGCGGACACCGAGTACCCGGACTGCCTGCTGCAGGTCCTGCAGCTGTTTCGCTCAGAACGCTGTGGCGATGTCGTGGTGTCGGCAGCACCTGACCACGACCTCCGTGATCGCCACGAGCACCCCGAGCACGCGTCGGGCCATGGGGCGCTCTACGCCGACCACATGAACGTGCCGTTGGCCGCGAGCGCTCCCCTCACGGAGGGCCCTATGCGAACGGCGGACCTGTTCCCGACCGTGCTCGAGTGGCTTCAGCGACCCGTGCCCAGCCCAATCGACGGCGTCTCGCGACTGGGAGGTTGACCGCCTGCGCCGCGCGCACGGCGCGCGAGGGTGAATCCTCCGTAGACCGAGTAGAGCGCAGCCGCCACCACCGCTGTGCTCGCGAGGATGAGCCCCGCGGCTCCGGCCTGGGCCAGGTTGTCGCGCCCGAACACGGTGGTGGCGGCGCCGATGCTCGACGGCCCGGGCCCGATGGGAAGCACGCCGTACACGCTCGTGATCAGGAACGTGACGAGGGCCTCGACTGCCGTGGGCTCGAGGCCCACGGCTTCGAGGGCGAGGTAGAAGCGGACCGGCTGCAGGAGCAGGACGGCCGCGAGCAGAGCGGTGAGCGTCGCCGGGCGTCCGCGACCCCGCAGCACGCGAAACGTGCGGGCGAAGGGCCGCGCGGCCACGCGGTGGCGCAGCGCCCAGCCCACCCCTGCCACGACCACGAGCATCCCGGCGAAGGCCGGAATGAGCCAGGCGTCCACCGACGAGTTGCCGACGGCCAGGGTGATGAGCACGAGGGTGATGCCCGCCTCGACCAGCAGGAGGATCACATCGGCGCTGACCATCTGGCCGACCGTGGGCGCCCGCTCGGGGTCGAGCTTCTTCAGGATCGCGACGCGCACCCACGCACCCACGTAGGTGGGCACGATCGTGTCGGCGAGAAAGCGAAACGCGCTCGAGGCATGCAGGTCACGGCGCCCCACCGGCGAGCCGGCGGCCCGCACGCACATCTCCCACGCCTCCGCCCGCAGCACCAGGGCCACCAGGTGCAGGAGCACGAGCGCCAGCCCTGCCTCCCACGAGACGAGCTTGGCCGAATCCCACATCTCGTCCGCGTGGGGCCACAGCACCGCGCCGAGCACACCAAAGGCCACCAGAGGCGGGAGTACGGCGCGCGCGAGCGAGGGCCGTGCAGGAGCGTCGGGCGCTGGGGGCGACGCTGCGACCGGGGCGCTCACAGGTTGCAGTATCGACACTCGGGACGGGGTCGCGAAGCCGTAGCGGGAAGATCGCACCGGATGGACCCCGATCAACTACGCGACGCATGCCTCTCGCGGCCGGGTGTCGAGGAGACCTTTCCCTTCGGCGACACCGTCTCGGTGTTCAAGGTGGCGGGCAAGATCTTCGCCCTCAGCAGCCTCCGCGAAGAGCCGCTGCGGGCATGCGCCTGATTCTCCGTTCGATCAGCTCCTTCGACGGGTCCGCGCGGGCTCAGCTGACTGGCTTGAAGTGCGAGCC
>JBBJNU010000207.1:0-3311 GCA_037721005.1 Thermoleophilaceae bacterium
GAATCCGGCGAATCCGACGCTGGATTGGGCACGGATGCCGAATCCGGCGAATCCGTTTCCACGGAGGTGGCGCCGTGAGAGTTGCCGTGGTAGGGGCCACCGGCGCCGTGGGCACCACGATCCTCGAGGTCATGCGCGAGCGCGCGTTCGAGGCCGACGAGATCGTGCCCTTCGCCTCCGAGCGTTCCGCCGGGCGCAAATTGGACCACGGTGCCTCCGAGCTCACCGTCGAAGCCCTCTCGCCCGGGTCGATCCAAGGCTTCGACCTTGCCCTCTTCTCCGCGGGGTCGGGCATAAGCGAGGAGTGGGCGCCGCGCTTCTCGGAGGCCGGCGCTGTCGTAGTGGACAACTCGTCCTTTTGGAGGACCCACGACGAGGTGCCGCTGGTGGTCTCCGAGGTGAACCCCGAGGCTCTCGAGGCGCACGGGGGCATAGTGGCCAACCCCAACTGCTCCACGGCCCAGATGGTGGTGGCGCTCAAGCCGGTCCTCGATGCCGTGGGTATCGAGCGCCTGGTGATCTCCACCTATCAATCGGTGTCGGGCACCGGGCAAAAGGCGGTGGAGGAGCTCCGAGACCAGGCGCGAGCGGTCCTGGAGGGCGCCGACCTTCCTCCGCCCAGCGTGTATCCCCACCAGATCGCGTTCAACGTGGTGCCCCAGGTCGAGACCTTCCAGGAGGGCGACGACTACACCACCGAAGAGCGCAAGATGATGCGCGAGACGCGCAAGATCCTCGGCGTTGAGGATCTACCGATCTCGGCCACCTGCGTGCGCGTGCCCGTGATCACCGGTCACTCGGAGTCGGTGAACTTGCAGACGCGTGAGGCCCTGTCGCCGGACGAATGCCGTGAGCTCCTCCGGCACGCGCCCGGCCTGCAGGTGGTCGACGCTCCTGGTGAGGGCCTCTATCCCACGGCCATCGACGCCGCCGGTGAGGACGACGTGCTCGTGGGCCGTGTCCGCCGAGACCCCTCGCACGAGCGCTGTCTGAACCTCTGGATCGTGGGGGACAACCTACGCAAGGGGGCGGCTCTGAACGCCGTGCAGGTGGCTGAGCTGCTCGTCGAAGGCGGGCTCCTGCGCTCCTCGCGCGTGCGGACCTACTAAGGAGCCATCGGCGCAGGCGGCTCGACGGTGACCATCGTTTCCGGGCGCGAGATACGCGCGAGGTCGCGTCGCGAGGAGATGCCGAGCTTGCGGTAGATGTTGCGCGCGTGTGTGCGCACGGTCTCGAGCCCGATCGAAAGCGACTGTGCGATTTGGGCGTTGCTCGCGCCTTCTTGCAGCAGCTCGAGCACATCCGCCTCGCGCGGCGTGAGCAGGTCCGAGCCGTCCAGGCCGAAGGTGTCCGCTCCCCCTCGCCCACCGGCAGCCGAGCGGGGCAGCACGTGCATCCCACGCGAAGCGAGATGGATGGCGTTCACCACGTCGCGGCCTTCAGTCTCTTTTGACAGGCAGGCCGTGGCGCCGAAGGAGAGCATCTGATTGCACTCGGCCGCGGTTGGGCGGTTGGCCAGGACCACGAGGCGAACCTCGGGGTGAGCCTGGTGCAGCTGGAACACTTGAGCTGGGCTCGAGAGTGAGCCGAAGTTGAGCACCACCACGGCAGGGGAGTGATGCACGATCACGCCTTCCAGCCGCTCGAGCCCGATGGCTTCGGCCAGGATCTCAAGATTTTCGTCCTCGGCGATCAACTGGGACAAGCCGAGGGCCACGAGGTCCTCGAACTGGGCGGTGACCACCCCGACGGGGGAGCGCATCGTTGGAGTGTAGGGGGAGGTAGGGGGGAGCCGCCTCCCCCCGGTCCCAGCGGGCGCCTACTCCGAAGATCCCTCCGCAAAGGGGAAGAAAACGTTGCGGTCGTTCGGCACCATCCTCGGAGAACCAAGAACTTGCCAGGGCGGAATGGGGTATGCCTAAGCGAATGCGAGAACCGGTCGGCCACGGCCGGTTTTTCGCGTTAAGGAGCAGATGCTCCGAGAAGGCGGGATACTGCTTCAGTGACTGTTCGTAACGTGCTCGGTGCGGAGCTCGAGCCATGCGGAAGCGACCCCGTGACGGGCTTCTACCGGGACGGTTGTTGCAGTACGGGTCCCGAGGATCGGGGAAGCCACACGATCTGTGCGGTGGTGACGGATGAGTTTCTGTCACACCAGCGTCGCATCGGCAACGACCTCAGCACGCCGGTGCCCCAATATCACTTCCCCGGCCTCGTGCCCGGCGACCGCTGGTGTGTGACCGCGGTGAACTGGCTGCGAGCCCACGAGGATGGCGCGGCGGCCTACGTGGTGCTGGCGTCGACCCACGAGCGGGCCCTGGACATCGTTCCGCTCGCCGCGTTGCACGAGCACGCCGTCGATGTGCCCGGGGATCCCGGCGTTCTCGGCGTCTGAAGCAGCGGTGGTCCAAAGCCGGCGCCGGTACGGCGCGCGAACCCATGAAGGGTGGGCGTAGCGGTCGGGGATCTGATCACGTTACCGCTGCGGTTTCTCGCGTTGGGTGCCTTTTACCTTGCATATCAAGGGAAAGGTCACCCGCCACCCGGACGGAGACGATCGCTTCCGCCCGGAACGGGCCTTACCGTCGGTCAGGCCCTGCGGACCACATCGCTCGAGCACTAAACGCTCGAGCCCTACACCCTCAGGCAGCAGCCATCTCCGCCACCTTGCGCTGCACGTCGCCCGTCTTCACCACGTGCTTGTTCATCCCCAGCTCCTTGGGCTCGAGGCCCAGGGCCAGGCCGACCATCTGCGGCAGGTGGAGCACCGGCATGCCGAGGTCGCGCTCCACGTACTTGGCCGCCTCGGGCTGCTGCAGGTCCAGGTTGAGGTGGCACAGGGGGCAGGGGGTCACGAGGCAGTCGGCGCCGGCGTCGATGGCGTCGGCCAGGTGGCGTCCCGCCTGACGCAACGACGTGGTGCGGTTCATCGTGATTACGGGAAAGCCGCAGCACTTGTGCGAACCCGCGTACTCCACGGCCTCGGCGCCGAGCACCTCGATCACGTGATCGAGGTACTTGTCGCGATGCGGGTGATCGTGAAAGCCGAGCCGCTCGGTGGGGCGCACGATGTAGCAGCCGTAGAAGGGCGCAATGCGCAGCCCCTCGAGAGGGCGCACCACCTTCGAGGCCAGCACGTCGAGGCCGATCTCCTCCACGAGAACCCAGAGAAAGTTCTTGTTCCACCACTCGCCGTCGCGCTCGTAGGAGAGGCCCTCGTCGCTGAGCGTGCCGTTCACCGTCTTGCGGTAGTCGGCGTCGGCGTCCAGGCGCTGCTGGCACTCCGACTGCGCTCCCTGGCAGGTGGAGCA
>JBBJNU010000208.1:0-3301 GCA_037721005.1 Thermoleophilaceae bacterium
CCCCAGGAGGTAGGTCAGAGATGAAGGCAAGGATGCTGCTGGCGCTGGTCGTGCTGGTCACGGGTATCGCGGTAACCGCCGTGGCCGTGGCCTCCTCCGACGATGAGCGCAAGAGCAAGCGCTCTTCCTATGAGGTGTGGATGATCGACCAGTCCGACACCCGCGCCGACGGCGGCGGGAACCTCTTCATCTACGACGGCGAGCAGCTCACCGACGACCCATCCGGCGCCGAGGCGGAGAAGATCGACCTCGGCGGCGAGGTTCGCGAGATGTGCCTCTCTGAGACCGGCTCCGCTCCCAAGCGGCCACACATGATCGTCTTCAACGGCGGCAACGAGTCCGGCGACGGCAACAGCCGCGTGGCGGTCGCGTTCGTGGCCACCGGCCACGTGGTGTTCATGGACGCCGACGACCGCACTCCCATCAAGTGCATCGACACCGGCGCGCAGGCCCACGCCGTCTGGCCCACCCCCGATCAGACCGAGCTCATCGTGGCCAACCAGGCCGACAAGAAGATCTCCCGGATCTCCACCGACTACTTCACCGACACCTACGAGCTCGACCCGACCGCCACGCTCGACCTGGCCAACGGCACGACGCCTAGCGGCGCTCTTCGCCAGGACCCGGCACTGCGACCCGACAACGCGCCGATCTGCCCGCGCACCGACGACGACGGCAGGGTGAGCTTCATCACCCTGCGCGGCGGCGGCATGTTCGTAGTGGACCACCGGCAAACGCCGATGAAGATCGTGGCCGAGTACGACAAGGAGAAGGTGCACGCCAACGGTTGCGGCGGCATCCAGGCCAACGGCAAGATGTACATCAACTCCGGTGCGGGCGCGCTTACCGCCACCCCCACCACCCCCGCGAACCCGACCGAGCACGACGTCTACGCGTTCGACGTCGACCGGTTCGACCGCACGCCCAACCCGCCGAACGTCCCGGCTCCCAAGCTCGTCTACGACTACGACAACCGCACCGAGGCCGACTCGCACGGCGTCCTGCTCACCAAGCGCGAGCGCTACCTGTGGGTCGGTGACCGTCAGTCGAACACGATGACCACCGTGAACACCCGCACCGACAGGATCGAGGACGAGTTCACCCTCGAGGGCCAGGCCTCGAGCGACCCCGCTCCCGACCTGCTCGACATCTCTCCGAAGAGCGACTGGGTGTTCGCCGCCCTGCGCGGCCCCAACCCCCAGTCGGGCGGCCACTCAGCCTTCGGCAACACGCCCGGGGTGGGAGTGATCAAGGTCCGTCACAACGGGCGCACCGGCCGCATGGAGGGCGTCGCGCGGGTCACCAACATCGTGGGTGGCCTCGAGAAGGCCGACCCTCACGCCATTCGCGTCCGCGTGGTTGACCACCGCCGCTCGGGCGACGACGACTAGCTGGCAGCCCGGGGCTCGCTCGGCAACAGTGCGATGAGCGAGCCCAGGCCTGCCTCACCCCCTCCCCGCCGCGAGGCACTGCGAAAGCTGCGCCTGCGCGTGCCCGTCGCGCTCATGGTGGCCGCCGCGGCGTGTGCCTACGTGGCCAACAAGGCGTCGGGCGACGAGCTCCGGGGCTCCTACCGAGAGACCGGCCAGCAGGTGCTGGCCACGGTGAGCGAGGAGTTCCAGACCCACGTCCGGCCCGGAGACCTGCGTAACCCCCAGGCGCTCGAGAGCGAGATCGAGCGCCTCCCTCGCCTTCACCCGGAGCTGCGCTGGGTCGGCCTCTACGAAGCCGAGGGGCGTCAGGTATCCCTTGCCGCCTCCACCGGCCGCGGCGCGAACGCGAGGTCCTCGGGGAGCGCGGCCCGCCGCGCCATGTCGCGCGGGCGAGCGGTCGAGTCCGAAGTGGACGAAGGCAAGCTGCACATGGCCGTGCGTGCCGTGCCGCTGAAGGAGGGCGGGCGCACCGTCGCCGCACTCGAGCTCGGATTCGACCTCGGGGCCTCGGACTCCGCACTCGCAGAGCGAAACCGCACGATCCTGCTGGTGCTCTGCGGGCTGCTCTTGGCCTTCACCCTCTTTACCGCGGCCGTGCTCGACCGCGGCATCTTCCGGCCCCTCGACCGGCTGCGCGTGGCCACCAACCGCATGGGATCCGGCGACCTTGCCACCCGTCTGGGCTGGCGCCGGCGCGACGAGCTGGGCGTGCTGGCGCGCGACTTCGACGAGATGGCCGAGGGCCTGCAGCAGAGCCACCGCCGGCTCGAGGCGCTCGCTCACGAGGATCCGCTCACCGGCCTGTCGAACCATCGCCACTTCCAGGAGCGTCTCCAGGAGGAGATCGCCCTGGCTACGGCCGAGGACGGGCGGGTGGCGCTGGTGATCGTGGACATCGACCACTTCAAGCGGGTCAACGACGCTCGTGGCCACCCCTTCGGCGACCTCGTGCTCAAGGGCGTGGGTGAGCGTTTGCGCGGTGCCCTGGCGGGCATCGGCTCGGCGGCGCGCCTCGGTGGTGACGAGTTCGCCGTGGTGCTTCCCGGCGCCGACCGCCAGCAGGCCGCCGCGCTGTGCGAGGCCGCGCGCGCCGCGGTGGCCTCGTTCTCGCCGTCGGACTACGACCTGTCGTGCTCGGCGGGAATCGCCTGCTTCCCGGACGACGCCCGCAACGCCACCGACCTCGTCCAGCTGGCGGACGGAGCGCTCTACTGGGCCAAGTCGAGCGGTCGCGATCGCGCCCGGATGTATGACCCCGAGCACGTGCTGGTGGTCACCGAGGAACAACGCGCCGAGTTCGGAAGCCTGCTCGAGCGACCGGCCGCCGTACGGCCCGTGTTCCAGCCGCTCGTGTCGCTTCAGACCGGCGAGGTGGTGGGCTACGAGGCCCTCGCGCGCTTCGACGACAGCCGCAACCTGCCCCCCACCTGGTGGTTCGAGCAGGCCCACCGCTTCGGCCTTGGCGCGCGCCTCGAGGCCGAGGCCGTGCGGGTGGCGATCGCCGAGCCCGGGCGGCCCGAGGGTGTCTTTCTCACGGTGAACCTCAGCCCCTCGGCGCTGCGCTCCGAGGAGGTCCGCGCCGTGCTCCCGCATGACCTCACGGGCATCGTGATCGAGATAACCGAGCAGGAGGAGATCCTCCAGGACGACAACCTTCAGGCGGCGCTCGCGCCCCTCCGGGAGCGAGGTGCGCGGGTGGCCGTGGACGACGCGGGCGCGGGCTACGCCGGCCTCCAGCAGGTCATGCGTATGCAGGCCGACGTGATCAAGCTCGACCGCTCGCTCGTGCAGGACGTGCACAAGGATGCGGTGAAGGCGGCGCTCGTGCGCTCACTGGTGCACTTCGCGGCGGACACCAACGCCGAGCT
>JBBJNU010000042.1:0-12396 GCA_037721005.1 Thermoleophilaceae bacterium
CGACCGGCCCGAGGCGGGAAGCGTTTCCGGGGCCGCATGGTGGAAGCAGTACACCATTATGGTACCTTGGTACCAATGGCCCTGAACATCAAGGATCCCGAAGCTGAGCGACTCGCCGGTGAGGTGGCGGCGCTCGCCGGCGAGAGCAAGACCCGGGCGGTCCGCGTCGCGCTCGCTGAGCGGCGCGACCGCCTTTCCCTGCGCAGCTCGCGTCCTGACCGGGCCCGTGTGCTACGCCGTTTTCTCGAGCACGAGGCCTGGCCCACACTTCGGGTCGAAGAAGAAGAACGACCCCTTACGCGCGGCGAGCGTGAAGCGATTCTCGGGTATGGACCCGACGGGGTGTGATCGTCGATAGCTCGGCGGTCGTAGCGATCCTGCTCGAAGAGACCGGTCACGGCGAGCTGCTCGATGCGCTGAGCTCGAAGAGCCACACAGGCATCGGTGCCTCGACTCTCGCGGAGACCGGAATTGTCTTGATGGCCCGGCGGGGTGTACCCGGCCGAGCCGCCCTCTCCCGATTCATAGAAGAGGCTGATCTCGTGGTGATCCCGTTCGGAAAGCACCACTGGCCGGTGGCGCTCGACGCCTTCTCCCGTTTTGGAAAGGGGCGCCATCCGGCTGCGTTGAACTTCGGCGACTGCATGACCTACGCGATCGCTGAGATCGCGGGCGAACCGCTGCTGTGCGTCGGGGAAGACTTCGCGCGGACCGACCTCGAGCTTGTGCTTTGACGGGCCCTCAGCCCAGCTTCGGGCTCGTCCACGGCGCCACCAGGCGCCGCTCGAGCTCTGAGCCCAGCTCGGCGATCGCGATCCGCGACTGGTCGAGTGAGTCCCGGTCGCGCAGCGTGACCGTGTCGTCCTCCATCGTCTGGTGGTCCACGGTGACGCCCCAGGGTGTGCCGATCTCGTCCTGGCGGCGGTAGCGCTTGCCGATCGAACCGCCGGTGTCGAACTCGGCCGGCATCCGCTTGCGCAGGTCGGTGTAAACCTCGCGTGCCTTCTCGGGCTGGCCGTCTTTGTTCACGAGCGGCAGCACCGCGACCTTCACCGGAGCCAGCCGGGGATGGAAGCGCAGCACCACCCGCTCGCGGCCCTCGATCTCCTCCTCGTCGTAGGCGTCGACCATGAAGGCCAGCGTGCCGCGGTCGGCGCCCGCCGAGGGCTCGATCACGTGGGGCACGTAGCGGTCGCCCGTGCCCGGGTCCACGAAGTCGAGCTTCTCGCGCGAGAACTTCGCGTGCTGGGTCAGGTCGAAGTCGCCGCGGTTGGCGATGCCCTCCAGCTCAGACCATCCCATGGGAAAGAGGTACTCGATGTCAGACGTCGCGCTGGAGTAGTGCGAGAGCTCGTCCTCGCCGTGCTTTCGCAGCTGAAGGTGGTCGGAGCGCATGCCGAGGTCGGTGTACCAGCGCATCCGATCCTCCATCCAGCGCCCGTGCCACTCGACCGCCTCATCGGGCGGCACGAAGAACTCGATCTCCATCTGCTCGAACTCGCGCGTACGAAAGACGAAGTTGCCTGGGGTGATCTCGTTGCGAAAGGCCTTGCCCACCTGGGCGATGCCGAACGGCGGCTTCTTGCGCGCGAACTGCATCACGTTCTTGAAGTTCACGAAGATGCCCTGGGCGGTCTCGGGGCGCAGGAAGACCTGTGAGCCCTCGTCCTGGACCGGGCCCATGTGGGTCTCGAACATGAGGTTGAAGTTGCGGGGCTCTGACAGCTCGCCGCTGCATTCCGGGCAGTGCAGCTCACCCTCGGGCTGAGAGCCTCGTTCGGTGCTCGCCCGAGAGCCTTCCGTGCGGTGCTCGGCCGATCGGCGATCGGCCTGCGCTCCTCCGGCACCGATCGGGCTGCGCTCCTCTCGCTTGGCCTCGCGCAGATGGTCCTCACGCCAGCGGCGCTTGCACTTGCCGAGACACTGGACCAGCGGGTCGGTGAACCCCTCGAGGTGGCCCGAGGCCTCCCACGTGCGCGGGTGCATGAGGATGGCGGCGTCGAGGGCCACGGTGTCGTCGCGCTCCTGCACCACTGCGCGCCACCACTCGGCCTTCACGTTGGACTTCAAAAGCACGCCGTAGTGCCCGTAGTCGTAGGTGGACGCCAGGCCGCCGTAGATCTCGGACGACTGGAACACGAACCCGCGCCGCTTGCACAGGGACACGATCTTCTCCATGGTCACGGCGTCAGTGGGCATGCGCCGAATCTACCGTGAGGCAGAGGTTGGCCTTCTTATACTCAGAGCGCCATGCCGATCTACGAGTACAAGTGCGAGAAGGGACACATCTTCGAGGTCCAGCAGCGCATGGCCGACGACGCCATCACCGAGTGCTCGGTCTGCGGCAAGCCGGTGCAACGGGTGTTTCACCCGATCGCCGTGCACTTCAAGGGGTCGGGCTTTTACAACACCGATTACGGCAAGAAGGGCGCAAAGGCCGGGAAGGAGAAGAGCGAGGCCGAGAACAACTCTTCGGGGTCCTCCTCTTCTGACTCCTCCGACTCCGACTCGGGCTCCAAGTCCAAGGACTCAAAGGACTCAAAGGACTCAAAGGACACGAAGAAGAAGGAGACCAAGGCCCCGGCGGCCTCGTCTTCATCGGACTCGAAGTCCTAGCGCCCGAGCAACTCCTTCACCGCGGAGGCCTTTTCGGACTCCGTGTACTCCAGGTCACCGTCAAAGGACGACGGCTGTAGCACCCGCGTCTTGCCCGCCCCGCCCGTGCCGATATCCCCCGCCAGGGCGAGCAGGCCCGGGCCCTTCATGTCCGTTTCGATCGTGCGCGGGGCCTTCCAGCTCACCAGCGGCAGCCGCAGGAAGGTGGAGGGCGAGAGCAGCTGCCCGCGGATGCCGTTCAGGACCTCCTGCTGGCGGGCGGCCCTGTCGAGGTCGTTCTCGGCCGGCGCGCAGGGGTTCTTTCGCACGCGCGCAAAGCCGAGCGCCCGCTTGCCGTTGAGGTCGCGCTGTCCCTTGCGGAGGTTGAAGCCCTTGAAGAAGTCGTCGAACGGGGGGGCGCAGATCCGGCTCCTGTTCTTCACGGTGATGCCGCCCATCGAGTCGATGAAGGCCGGGAAGTTCGCGAAATCCACCTGGACCAGGTGGTCGATCTCCAGGCCGTTGCCCAGAAAGCCCTCCACCGTCTTGATCATCAGGCTCGGCCCACCGATCGCGAAGGCGGCGTTGATCTTCTGCGGCGCCCCGCCGGTACCGGGGATGACCGCGGCGGAGTCGCGCGGGATCGAGAGCTTGCGCACGCCTCCGAGCTGGGCGCGCACGAGCAGGATCGAGTCCGCCCGCCCTGGACCGCTCTGGCTCTCGTCGATCGAGTTGCCCTTTCGCTCGTCGGAACCCAGCACCAGGATCGTGGCCCCGCTGAAGAGGTTGCCGCCGCCGCCGAGCGCGCTCTGCGCCTCGTCCGACACCCCGCCCTTCAACTGCGCGCTCACCATGAAGAGCACGAACGAGAGCACCACCCAGCCGATCAAGGCGAGGACGAGCCACTTGAGAACGCGGCCGGGAGTGATGCGGCCCGAACCGGGCTGGGTTCGCTTCCGGTCGCTCCCGCGGTCGCGCAGGCCCTCGAGGCTGCCGCTCGGGCGCAGCAGCCCGCCGCCACGGCGCGAGCGGTAGACCTTGTACTCGGGACGGTCGGCCATCGGCGTCGGGTTATAGCCAGTTCGTATGGTTCCCCGGATGCCGCCACGACGCGTGATCGGAATGGACGCCGGCGGTACCAAGCTGCTCGGCGGCGTCGTGGACAGCGATCTCGGGGTTCGTCACCGCGTGCACCGCTTCTGGCGCGGCGCCGATCGCCAGGAGACGCTCGGCATAGTTCTCGAGGCCGTCGAAGAGGTACGCGGCGCCGCTCCCGACGTCGAGGCCGTGGGCTTCGGGATCCCTTCGCTCGTAGACTTCGCCCGCGGCCGATCGGTCTGGTCCAACCACCTGCCGATCCTCGACCTTCCTTTCCGCGACCTGATGAGCGAGCGGCTCGGCCTGCCGGTTGTGGTGGACAACGACGCCAACGCCGCGGCGCTAGCCGAGCACCGCCACGGCGCGGCCAAGGGCGCCGATCACGCAGTCCTGCTCGCGCTCGGCACCGGTATCGGAGGGGGCATGATCCTCAACGGCCGCCTCTATCGCGGCGCGAACGGCTTCGCCGGCGAGTTCGGGCACATGGTCGTGGACCACGATGGCGCCGAGTGCCCCGGGGCCTGTCCGGGCCGCGGCTGTCTCGAGGTTCTTGCCTCCGGCGCCGCCTTCGGGCGCGCGGGCCAGATCGCGGCGGAGAAGGCGCCGGAGTCGGTGCTCGGGCGGCGGCTCGCCGACGGGCACGAGATCACCGGGGGAATCGTCACCGAGCTCGCCCACTCGGGCGATGAGGAGGCTCGGTCGGTGCTCGCGGAGATCGGCTGCCGGCTCGGGTCGGGACTCGTGGGCATCGTGAACGCGCTCGACCCCGAGGTGATCGTGATCGGCGGAGGCGCGGTGGCGGCCGGCGATCTGCTCCTCGAGAACGCCCGGCAGGTCGTGGCCGAGCGTGCACTGCCGCCTGCCGCGGAGCGCGTGCGGATCGTGCCGGCGGCCTTCGGAGACGAGTCGGGGATGCTCGGGGCAGCTCTGCTCGCTCTCGAGGGAGTCAAAGCTTGAGCCTGGTTGTCTGCCCCACGCCGATCGGCAACCTCGAGGACGTGACCCTGCGCGTTCTCTCCGCGCTGCGCGAGGCCGACGTGGTGGCCTGCGAGGACACCCGCCGGACCCGCACGCTGCTCGACCGCTACGGGGTGTCCGCTTCGCTCGTGAGCTACCACGAGCACAACGAGGAGCGCCGAGCCGCCGAGCTGGTCGAGCGCATGCAGTCCGGCGACACGGTCGCACTCGTGTCCGACGCGGGTATGCCCCTCGTGTCGGACCCCGGGTACGTGCTCGTCCGGGCCTGCGTGGCAGCTGGCCTGGCGGTCGAGGTGCTGCCGGGACCGTCCGCGGCGATGGCGGCCCTCGTGGCCTCGGCATTGCCCGCCGACCGGTGGCGCTTCGTGGGCTTTCTCCCGCGCAAGAAGGGTGAGCTTCGAAAGGTGCTCGCCGAGCCGGGGGGCACCGTTGTTGCGTTCGAGTCGCCGCGGCGGGTGCCCGCCACGCTCACCCTCTTGGCCGAGGTCGATCCCGATCGTCAGGTGGCCCTGTGCCGCGAGCTGACCAAGGTGCACGAGGAGGTGGTGCGCGGCAGCGCCTCGGAGCTGGCGGAGCGCTACGCGGACGGCCCGCCGAAGGGTGAGGTGGTACTGGTGCTCGGCCCTTCGGGCTCGGCGGCGCACGGCGGCGCGGACGAGGGTGGAGCGATCGCCGGCTTGGAGCAGGTCCGCCGGCTCGTGGAGGCGGGAGCGAAGCCCCGTGTGGCGGCGTCGGCGGTCGCTGAGCTCACCGGGGGGAGCGCCAACGCGCTCTACGCGGCGCTCACCGAGTGACGATTCGGCCGCCTCTGTAACACCCACGCACATCGTGTGACGATTCGCCAGCCGCGGGCCCAAGGTTCGCCGGCCCTGACGTAGCGTGGCCCACATGTCCTCTCGCGCCGTCACGGCCGCTCTCTCAGCACTCTCTCTGGTGGTCGCGGTCGCCCTGTTGCTCGGTCCCGTAGACGCCAGTGGGGCCGAGCTGTGGGCGTGGCCGGTCGAGGGTGAGGTGATCACCGAGTACCGCAACGGCGACGACCCCTATGCCCCTGGCCAGCACAGGGGCATCGACATTGCTGGGGCGGTCGGCGCGCCGGCTGTGGCCGCGGTCGCCGGCACGGTGCGCTACCGCGGGGTGGCCGGGTCGAGTGGTCTCACGGTTTCGATCCGGACGGCTGACGGGCGCTTTGACACCTCCTATCTGCATCTGGCGTCGGCAACTGTCGAGAAGGGCCAGGTGGTCGGTGCCGGTGAGCGCCTCGGCACGGTGGGCACATCGGGCCGGCGGTCGGCGGAGGCGCCGCACCTGCACTTCGGAGTCCGGGAGGCGGGCAGCCGTCACGCGTATCTCGACCCCAGCGGCTTCCTGGGTCCGCCCCCGGCGCCGTTGCCCACTGAGCCGCGCGGCGCACCGGCGCCGGTAGAGGCCCCCCTTCCCGTCGTGCCCGCGCCCTCGCCGGTCACGGTGCCCGTTGCCTCGCCTGCGCCCCTGCGCGTCCCGGCGAGGCGCCGCGTGCGTGTGCCGGCCGCCCGGCGGGTCCGGGCGCCGGGCGAGCGTCGCGTGCGGGTGCCCGCGCCGGGTCTCCGGCCTCTCCCCGCGCGCGCCGGCCTCCCATCGGCTTCCGCCGGCCCCGTGGCTGTGCCCGGCCTCGGTAGCGCTCCGGCCGGAGCGCCGAGCCCACGCGCCGCGTCACCGATCGACACGCTCGGGCCAGGGCCGACCGCGCAGCCGGCCCAGATGCCCGACGCCGCCCCCCGGCAGGAGGCCGCCTCGCCTCTGCGGCCCCGGTCCGGGCCCGCGGTCGCAAGCCGGCCCGGCCCTGATCTCGGATGGGCGATCGCCTGTGTGGGACTGTTGCTCGCGGCCGCATGTGTGGGTGGTCGGCCGGCTGGCAGCCAAGGTGAGCCGCAGGCACGCCGAGCCACGCTGAAATCGCTGCTCAGGCCGCTCACCGGCGGCCGTTGACCACGAGGCGCGCCAGTAGCATCGAAGGGAGTGCCCTTCTACCTGACCACGCCCATCTACTACGTGAATGGCGAGCCCCATCTGGGCCACGTCTACACCACGGTCGCGGCCGATGTGGTCGCCCGCCACATGCGCCAGCGCGGGGAGGATGTCTTCTTCCTCACCGGCACGGACGAGCACGGCGAGCCGGTGGCACAGGCGGCCGAGCGGGAGGGCATCCCTCCTCGCGAGCTGGCCGACCGCAACGCCGAGCGCTTCCGGCAGGTGGCCGCCCGCGTGAACGCCACCAATGACTTCTTCATCCGCACCAGTGATCCCGAGCACGTGGCCGTGGTGTCGGAGGTGGTCACGCGGCTCAAGGACAACGGCCACGTGTACGAGGGCACCTACGAAGGTTGGTACTGCCCGCGCTGCGCGGATTTCAAGACCGATTCCGAGCTTCTCGAGGGTGACCGCTGCCCCATTCATCTGATCGACCTCGAGCGCGAGCAGGAGGACAACTGGTTCTTTCGCCTCTCCTCCTTCCAGGAGCCGCTCGAGAAGCTCTACGCCGACAATCCCGAGTGGGTTCTCCCCGGGTCGCGCTACAACGAGGCGCTCTCGTTCATCAGGGGTGGCCTGCAGGACCTGTCGTTGAGCCGGGCGCGGATCTCGTGGGGCGTGCCGGTGCCCTGGGACCCCAACCAGGTCGTGTACGTCTGGATCGACGCTCTCCTGAATTACTACTCAGCGCTTTCCTACGCGCGAGCGGGTGAGGACCTGACCGAGAAGTTCTGGCCCGCCGACGTTCACCTGATCGCAAAGGACATCCTCAAGTTCCACGGCGTGTTCTGGCCCGCCCTGCTCATGGCGGCCGGTCTGCCACTCCCGAAGCGGCTGTACGTGCACGGCTACCTGCTGATGGACGACCACAAGATGTCCAAGTCGCTCGGCAACGTGCTCGACCCGTTCAAGGTCATGGACCTCTACGGAACCGACGCGTTGCGCTACTACCTGCTGCGCGAAGTCTCGTTCGGCCAGGATGGCTCGATCTCGCCCGAGGGCTTTGAGAGCCGCTACAACACCGAGCTCGCCAACGACTACGGCAACCTCGCCAGCCGCACGCTGGCCATGATCGAGAAGTACCGCGACGGCACGGTGCCCGCCGCCGAGCCGCCAGCCGAGCTCGTCTCAGAGTTCGGCGACCTCTCGAAGCTGGTGTGCGAGCGCCTCGACCGGGTCGAGGTGAGCGCCGCGCTCGATGAGATCTGGAAGCGGGTGCGGCTCCTCAACCGCTACGTGCAGGACTCCGAGCCGTGGAAGCTCGCGAAGGATCCGGCTCAGGCCGAGGCGCTCGACGCCATCCTCTACGGGCTCGCGGAGGGGCTGCGCGTGGTCTCACTTCTGCTCCTCCCTTACCTGCCCGACACCGCTGACCGGCTGCTCTCGGCCCTCGGCCAGGAGGAGCGCTCCATCGCGGCAACGCGGTTCGGCGCCTCGCCCGGAGGGGCGCGGATCAGCGCAATCGGCCAGCTCTTCCCGAGGGTCGAGGCCTCAGAGCCCTCGCCGGCCTGACTGCGCCGTGGTCGATACGCACTGCCACCTCGACTCGTGCAGGGTGCCCGACGCCGAGTTGATCGAGCGCGCCCGCGAGGCAGGTATCACCCGGCTGGCCACCGTCGGGATGAACAGCGCCTCAATCGCGCGCGCCCTCCAAGCCGCCGCCGAGCACGACGAGGTGTTCGCGATCGTGGGCTGTCACCCTCACGAAGCCGAGGGCTTCTCCGACGAGGACCTCGAGGAGATCGAGCGCGCAGCCGCGAACCCGCTTGCGCTTGCCGTGGGGGAGACGGGCCTCGACCACTACCGCGACCACGCGCCGCGCGCCGACCAGCGGCGCGCCTTCAAGGCCCAGCTCGCGCTTGCCGGACGCGCCGCGCTGCCGGTCGTGGTCCACACCCGTGAGGCCGAGGAGGACACCTTCGCCATGCTCGCCGAGCACGCGGCGGACACCACGGTGGTCCTGCACTGCTTCTCCGCGCCCGACCGCGTGCAGGAGTGCGTCGATCGTGGCTACTTGTGCTCCTTCGCCGGCAACCTCACCTACCCGAGCGCGGAGCCGTTGCGCGAGGCGGCACGCGCCCTGCCGGACGAACTGGTGATGGTGGAGACCGACTCTCCCTACCTCGCTCCCGTTCCCCTGCGCGGCAAGCCCAACGAGCCGGCCAATGTGATCCACACCGCCCAGCTCCTGGCCGAACTGAGGGGTACCGACATCGAGTCGCTGAACGCGCTGGTGGAGGAGAACGCCGCGCGCGTCTTTCGCTGGTGAGCGACGATCCCGCCGGGCTGCCCCGCCAGGCGAGCCTCAACCGGCTCAAGCGGTTCGGGGTGCGCCCCAACCGCGAGCTTGGCCAGAACTTCCTCATCGACGACAACGTGCTCGAGGTGATCGGCCGCGCTGCCGAGCTCTCAGCCGACGATGTTGTGCTCGAGGTGGGTGGGGGGCTCGGTGTGCTCTCCGAATACCTTGCGGCCCGCGTGCGCCACGTCCATGTGGTCGAGGTCGACGAGTCGCTGGAAGCTCCGCTGCGCGACGCTCTCGACAGCCACGACAACGCCACGCTGCACCTGGCCGACGCCGTGAAGCTCGACTTCACGACGCTCGCCCCCGTCCCGGACAAGATGGTGGCCAACCTGCCCTACGGCGTGGCTGCCACCGTCGTGCTCCGCTCGGTCGAGTGCATGCCCGCCGTGACCCTCTGGCTGGCCATGGTCCAGCGCGAGGTGGGCGAGCGGCTGGCGGCAAGCCCGGGCACGAAGACCTACGGCGCCACCTCCGTGTTGTCCCAGCTCGCGTGTGAGGTGAAGGTGGTGCGCCGTGTGCCGCGCACCGTGTTCCGGCCCGAGCCGAGAGTGGACTCGGCGCTCGTGCTCCTGCACCGCAGGGCGCCCTGGCCCGCGCCGGCGGTGGTCTCGCTGGTGCATGCCGCGTTCGCCCACCGCCGCAAGGCGCTCGGCGGGTCGCTCGCCCTCGCGCCGGGAGCCCCCGCCGGCCTGCGCGACGCAACTCGGGCTGCGCTCGGAGACCTGGGGCATCCGCTCGACGCCCGCGCCGAGCGTCTCGCCCCCGCCGAGTTCGCTGCCCTGGCGAAGCTGATCGGCCCCGGAGCGCTGGAGGCCCTGCGGCCGAGCGGACAGGTCGCATGATCGTCGAGCGCGCGCCGGCGAAGCTCAACCTGCTCCTCTGGGTGGGTCAACCGCGAGCGGATGGCCTCCACCCGCTGTGCTCGGTGTTCGCCTCAATCGACCTGGAGGACGGGGTACGGGTCGAGCCTGCCCCGGGGGGCGAGGACACCGTGCTCTGTCGGAGCGTCGCCGGGGAGAATCTGGCCACCCGAGCCCTGGCCGCCTATCGCGCCGCGGCGCCGAACGCCGGGCTTGCGCCCGTGACGGTCACGATCGAGAAGCGAATCCCGGTGGCGGCCGGCCTCGCCGGAGGCAGCGCCGACGCCGCCGCCGTGCTGCGGGCGGCCACCAAGCTCTCGGCTCGCCCCCTCGGTCCGGCCGGCCTGCATGAGGTTGCGGCTGCGCTCGGATCCGATGTCCCCAGCCAGCTCGAGCCCCGGGCGGCGCTCGTGCAGGGAGTTGGGGAGCGGGTCGAGGCCCTCGCGCTGGCGCCGATGGCCTTCGTGCTCGTGCCGAGTGACGATGGTCTCGGCACTCCCGAGGTGTACGCGGAGCTCGACCGCCTGCGCGCCTCCGGCGCCGTGCCGGGACGCGCTCGTCTGGATCCGGAGGCGGCACGCCTCCTCGCCACCGGCCCCGTGACCGAGCTCGCCGCCACCATGGAGAACGACCTTGAGGCGGCTGCTCTCTCCCTGCGTCCCGAGCTTGCGGGCTCGCTGGACGCTCTGCGCGATGCCGGCGCGCTTGGCGTTCGGATCACCGGCAGCGGCCCCACCGCCTTCGGCGTGTTCGCCGAGCGCTTCGAGGCCGAGGCCGCCGCCCTTG
Source organism: Thermoleophilaceae bacterium (assembly GCA_037721005.1). Lineage (GTDB taxonomy): Bacteria > Actinomycetota > Thermoleophilia > Solirubrobacterales > Thermoleophilaceae > JAAYBF01. The sequence goes on from JBBJNU010000042.1 coordinate 10,633, forward strand.
GCATTCCCGGTGCGATGGTGGCCGCCGCGAGTTGAAGGTCACCGAGCACAAGAAGGGCCTCGCGGCAGTCGCTCTGATCGCCTCGCTCGCGGCGCTCTACCTCACCGGGGTCCTGCCCGAGCTACCCGATCCCAAGAAAGTGATCGAGGACATCGCGCGCACGCTCGGAGGGCTCACCTACGTGTTCGTGGGGGCGCTCGCCTTTCTGGAGACGGGCGCGTTCGTCGGCCTCCTGGTGCCGGGCGAGACCACCGTGATCGTGGGCGGGGTGATCGCCGGCCAGGGAGAGATCGATCTCCTCCCGCTCATCGGCATCGTCTGGGTGGCCTGCGTGCTCGGCGACACCACGAGCTTCCTGATCGGGCGACGGCTCGGCCGCGGCTTCATCCTCAAGCACGGCAGCAAGGTGAAGATCGACGAGGATCGACTGGAGAAGGTCGAGTCCTACTTCGAGCGACACGGCGCCGTGACCATCGTCGCCGGGCGGTTCGTCGGGCTCCTGCGAGCGCTCACCCCCTTCGTGGCCGGCTCGTCGGCCTACCCCTACCGCCGGTTCCTGCCGTTCAGCGTGATCGGCTGCGGAGCCTGGGTGGGCCTCTTCTCGGTCCTCGGCTTCATCTTCTACCGCTCCTTCGACCAGGTGGCGGCCCTGGCCGGCCAGGCGGTACTCGGGCTCGGCGTCACGGTGGCGCTGGGCGTCGCGGCCGTGCTGGCCTACCGGCGCCTGCGCGACCCAGCGCAACGGCGGCGGATGGCGGGGTGGCTCGAGCGCCAGGGCCGGCGCCCGGCGCTGCGCCCGGTGGCGGCTGTGCTCGGCCCGGCGCTGTCGGCCGCCGTGCCGCATCTACGATTCCTCCGCGACCGGGTCCCTGGCGAGCTCGCACTCGGGCTCACGGCGTCGCTGGCCGTGGCCGGGGTGGGCCTCTACGTGTTCGTGCTCTACGCCTCGGCGCTGGGCGGCGGGCGGCGCTCCACGCCCGCGGACCGCGAGCTGCTCGGCCTCGCCGACACACTGCGCAGCGAGCCCGCCATCGATGCCGCGAAGGTGGTAACCGACCTCGGGTCCTTCACCACGGTCGCCGCGCTCGTGTTCGGCTTGGGAATCCTGCTGCTCGCCCGCCGCCGGCTCGGCGAGCTCGCCGCTCTGATTACCGGGTCGCTGATCATCTACGTGGCGGTCAGGCTGGCGAAGGAGGGGATCGACCGCCCGCGCCCCGCCGGGCCCCTCGAGACCGCCGAGGGCTCTGCCTTCCCCAGCGGTCACGCGGCCTATTCCACGGTCTGGGTGGGCGTGGCGCTGGTGCTCGGCCGTGTCATTCCCGGGATCGCGAGCGATGTTGCGCTGGTCGGAACAGCCCTCGCTATCGCGCTGGTGGTGGGTCTCACGCGCATCTACCTGCGGGTGCACTACTGGTCAGACGTGGCCGGCGGCTGGGCGCTGGGCGCCGCCGTGCTGGGGGCCTGCGCGGCGGTCGGGCTGGTCGTCAGTCACATCCGCAACAATGCTGGCGATCCGGTGAAGGCGCCGGTGCCTGACGCATGAGCCTCGATCTCACCACCACCGAGCTGGCCATCGCCATGGCGGCGGGCATCGTTGGGGCCGGCTACATCGCCTTCATCCTGATCCCCGCCATGGCGGTCTACGGGCGGCTCTGGGAGAAGGTGACCGCCGCGCTGCTCACCCTCTTCATGCTGGCCACCCTGCTCGGGATGGGCGGGGCCCTTGGTTTGGCCGTCGTGTGGTCGTACGACCGCTACGCCTAG
>JBBJNU010000209.1:0-3265 GCA_037721005.1 Thermoleophilaceae bacterium
GGGCGCTCCCTTACTCCCGCCTAGAGGTTCACCGCCACGTACTTCGTCTCGAGGTACTCCTCGATGCCCACGTTGCCGCCCTCGCGCCCGATGCCTGACTGCTTCACGCCGCCGAACGGCGCGCCCGCGTTGGAGACCATGCCCTGATTCAGGCCGATCATGCCGGTCTCCAGGCCCTCGCACACGCGTAGCGCTCGCTTGAGGTCCGACGTGTACACGTAGGCCACGAGCCCGTACTCGGTGTCGTTGGCCGCGGCGATGGCGTCCTCCTCTGAGTCGAAGGCGATCACCGGAGCCACGGGCCCGAAGATCTCCTCCTTGAGCAGCCGGGCGTCGGGTGTGACCCCCCCGAGCACGGTGGGCTCGTAGAAGTAGCCGGCGCCGTCCACCGAGTTGCCTCCCACGAGCGCCGTCGCGCCCTTGCCCACCGCGTCCTCAACCAGATCGGCGACGATCGAGCGCTGGTCGTCGTCGATGAGCGGCCCCACGTCGGTGTCGTCCACGGTTCCGCGCCCCACCTTCATGGCGCCCATGCGGGCCGCCAGCTTCTCGGCGAACTCGTCGGCCACGCCGGCAGCCACATGGAAGCGGTTGGCCGAGGTGCAGGCCTCCCCGATGTTGCGCATCTTGGCGATCATCGCCCCCTCGATCACATCGTCGAGGTCGGCGTCGTCGAACACGAGGAAGGGGGCGTTCCCGCCCAGCTCCATCGACACCTTGAGCACCTGCTCAGAGGCCTGGGCGATGAGCGAACGCCCGACCTCGGTCGAGCCGGTGAAGGAGAGCTTGCGCGCCCGGGGGTCCTCGATCAACGGCCCCATGGTCTTGCTCGACGACGAGGCGGTGATCACGTTGAGCACGCCGGCCGGCAGGCCCGACTCCTCGAGGATGCCGGCAAGGGCGAGCATCGACAGCGGCGTCTGCTGCGCGGGCTTCATCACCATCGTGCAGCCCGCGGCGATCGCCGGGCCGATCTTGCGCGTGCCCATGGCCATCGGGAAGTTCCAGGGGGTGATCATCAGGCACGGCCCCACCGGCTGGCGCATCACGAGCACCCGGCTCGCGCCGTCGCCGGCCACCTTGTACTGCCCGTCGATGCGAAGGGCCTCACCGGAGAACCAGCGAAGGAACTCGGCGGCGTAGGAGACCTCGGCCTTGGACTCGGCCACCGTCTTGCCCATCTCGAGGGTCATGAGCAGGGCGAGGTCGTCCACGCGCTCGGTGATCGCCCCGTAGGCGTTGTAGAGGATCTCGCTGCGGTCGTTGGGGGGAGTGGCTGCCCAGTCGGCCTGCGCCTCATGCGCTGCGCCCAAGGCCGCCATGGCGTCGTCGGTGGTGGCGTCGGCCACCTGGCAGAGCGCCTCGCCGGTGGCGGGATCCTCCACCGAGAGGGTTGCGCCGCCCGAGGCGTCGCGCCACTCGCCGCCGATGAAGAGGTTCCTGTGAACCCCATCGATCACCTTTTGTTCCTGCGACGCGATCGCCATGCGAGCTCTCCCTTCGTCTAGGTCGCCACGGTCTCAGCGCCCAGCTCCGAGGAGATGGCCACGTCGATCGAGTAGTCGATCGGCAGCACGATCAGCGAGGGCAGGTCAAGTGTGAGGGCGTGGCGCAGGCGCGCCCCGAAGTCGTCAGCGGAGCCGCAGCGCCAGGCCGGCATCCCAAAGCTCTCGGCAAGCTTCACGAAGTCCGGGTTGGTGAAATCGGTCCCGAAGTGGTTGCCGAACTTGTTGTCCTGCTTCCACACGATCGAGCCGTACTGCCCGTTCTCCCATACAACGCTCACGATGGGGGTCTTCAGGCGCGTGGCTGTCTCGAGCTCCTGCACGTTCATCAGGAAGCCGCCGTCGCCGGCCACGGTCACCACATTGCGCTCCGGGTGCACGAGCTTGGCCGCGATCGCGGCGGGTAGCGCGAAGCCCATGCCCGCCAGGCCGTTGGCGATCAGGACCGTATTGGGCTCATAGGCCGGGAACATCCGCCCGATCCAGAGCTTGTGCAGGCCGACGTCGGAGATCAGGATGTCATCGGGCCCGAGGGCCTCGCGGATCTCCCACAGCGCCCGCGGCGGCTGCACCGGAAAATGGTCGTCATGCTCAGCTGCCTCGAGGCGCCCGAACACCACTTCGCGCAGGCGGCGCGAGCCGCCGGAGTCCGACGCCCCGCCGCAGAGACCCGCGAGGCGGTCGAGAATTCGCGGCACGTCCCCCACGAGATCGACCTCGGTCATGAAGAACTCGTCCACCTCGGTCGACACGGTGTCCACGTACACGATCTGCTTGTCACGACCCGCGTTCCAGTGCTCGGGTGAGTGCTCCACGAGGTCGAAGCCCACGGTGATCACCACGTCGGCCTCATCGAAGCCGGCCATGTCGTAGTCGCCGGTCTGAAGGCCCACCGCTCCGAGGGAGAGCTCGTCGTGGTTGTCGATCAGGCCCTTGCCCATGAAGGTTTCGGCCACCGGAATGCCCGTGGCCTCCGCGAAGGCCCGAAGCGCCGGCGCCGCCCCCACGCGTACGGCGCCGTTACCGGCGAACACCAGCGGCGAGGAGGCCCCGCACACGAGCTCCGCCGCCCTCGCGAACTCCTCGTCCGAGGGTTCGGGCCGGCGGACGTCGTCGCGCACAGGCAACGGGTGGGCGTCGGACTCCATCTCCATCACGTCCTCGGGCAGCTCGATGTGGGTCGCGCCCGGTTTTTGGGCTTGCGCGACCTTGAACGCCTTGCGAACCACCTCCGGAATGATCCGCGGGTGGTTCAAGCGGGCGTTCCACTTGGTGATCGGACGCATCACGCTCAGCACGTCGATGTACTGATGTGACTCCTTGTGCATGCGCTCGAGGTCGCCCTGGCCCGTGAGGGCCACGAGCGGCGCGCTGTCGAGGTAGGCGTCGGCCACCGCGGTCACGAGATTCAACGCGCCGGGGCCGAGAGTGCCGAGGCACACCCCGGCCCTCCCCGTGAGCCGGCCGTAGGTGTCGGCCATGTACGCGCCCCCCTGCTCGTGGCGCACCGGAACGAACTCGACCGAGGACTTCGAGAGCGACTCGTTGAGATCGAGAGTCTCCTCCCCGGGGATGCCGAACACGTGCTTCACACCCTCGGCCTCGAGGCACTCTACGAAGACGTCTGATGCTCGGCGCTTCGCCACCTGCGGCAGGCTACAGAGCGCTCGAGTCCGGCCTGGGCGCACGAGTAGCCTCCGGAGCGTGGGCAGCCCGACTCGCTACACGAAGAGCGGCGACATGCACATCGCCTGGCAGGC
>JBBJNU010000210.1:0-3237 GCA_037721005.1 Thermoleophilaceae bacterium
AAGCCGCCGCCCCGGGCGGCGCGCCGGTCGCCGCCGCCTCCCGCGCCTTCGCGTCCGCGGCCCGCGCCGCCGCCGGCGTACGCACCATGCGACGAGCGAAGGGCACCGCCAACAGAACAAGGAGGGCCGCTATGCGAAAGCCCCAGCCGAAGGCGTTGCGGGCTGCGCCAGCGGCCTCGCGCGCAGCCAGCTCGTCGAATCCGGGACCGGGATCGAAGCGCCGGGTGGACTGGCCCACGTAATCCGAGAATTTGCGCAAGCCCACGCCCTCCGCGAGCGCCGGAGGCAGCTCGGCCCTGTCGTTGGCGTCCTGGATGTCCTCGCGGGCGGAGTCGAGCGTGTAGTCCGATGCGGTGATCACCGTGGCCACCAGGAGGGCCACTCCGAAGGCCGCGCCGAGCTGGCGCGCCGTGTTCACGATTCCCGAGGCCAAGCCCAACTCGGGGCCCGAGACCGAGCCCATCGCCCCGACGTTGATCGAGGGAAACACCGCGCCGATGCCCACGCCGATCAGAAGCAGGCCCGGGAGCACGATCAGGTAGTCGGCCCACGACTCCGACGTGGAGGGCACAAAGGAGAACCACACGAGCCCGGCCGCCATGCAGAGAAGGGCGGGGACCGCGAGTGCGCGGGGGGCTCGCGTGTCCGCGCCACCGGCGATGAAGGGCCACACCACCATGCCCATCAAAGGCACCGGTAGGAGAGCCAGAGCGGCCTCCCACTGGTCGTAACCCCAGAGATTCTGAAATACGAGCGAGAGCAGGAACAACGCCCCGAACGCCCCCGCGCCGAACAGGACCATGGCGGTGTTGGCCCCCGTGAACTGGCGGTTGCGCATGAGCGCCGGCGTGATCATCGACGCCTTGCCGTAGCGCTGCGAGAGGAAGAAGGCGCCTGTCAGTAGCACCGAGCCCTGGAGGAGGAAGAGGATCAGGGCGTCGTCCCACCCGCGGGAGTTGGCCTCGGCCAGGGCGAAGGTGAGCGAGAACACCGCCAGACCGAGGAGGGCCATGCCCACGAGGTCCACCCGCCGCCCCGCCGCCGAGAGGTCGTAGGTCTCTGGCCAGACCCGGATGGCCAGCAGGATCCCGAGGATCCCGAAGGGCACGTTGGCCAGGAAGATCCACTGCCAGTCCGCCACCTCGAGGATGGCCGCGCCGAGCACCGGTCCGATCGAGGTGGACACGAGCGCGACCACCGCGATGAGGGCGAGCCCGCGCCCACGCTGCTCGGGAGGAAAGATCAGCACGGTCATGGCGAAGCCGAGCGGGGCGAGGATGCCCGCGCCCGCGCCCTGGACCACGCGGAAGAAGATGAGCCAGTCGATCGACCACGCCAGCGCGCAGAGCGCCGAGCCCACGGTGAACACGGTCATGCCGATGATGAAGAAGCGCTTGCGCCCGAACTGGTCGGCCAGGCGCCCCATCGACACGAGGAGCACCGCAAACACGATGTTGTAGGCGCTGATCACCCACGTGGTGGTGTCCGTGTCGGTCTCGAGGTCGCGCTGGATCTCGGGGATCGCGATGTTCACGATCGAGATGTCGATGAGCGACATCGCCCAGCCGATCATCATCACCCCGAAGATCTTCCAGCGGTGGCGCTGGAGCTCCTCGATCGGCGGGTTCACTCGTTCACGAACGGAGTCGGCCATCGCTCACTGCCCCGAGAAGTTCAGGTCGTCGTCGCGGTCGAGCCGGCCCTCGTCGACGTCGTCGTCGTCGTTCTCGTCGGCCTCCTCGCGCGGTCGGATGGGCCCGTCGGGTCCGAACTTGGGCAGCGTGCCGCCCGCGTCGTTCAGTGCCGCCTGCCACATGCGTTGCACCTGCACGGCCACCTCCCGCGACACGTCCTCGTCCTCGGTGCGCGGTGAGAAGTCGTCCTCGTCCCCCTGCTCGTCCTCGTGCTCGGGCGGGTCGGTGTCGTAGAGCTTCTTGTCGAGCCCCTCCACGTCCGACACGAGCACGTAGCGGCGGTCACCGACCACCACTTGTCCGCCCACCATGGTGGTGAAGTGGTGGCGCGGCGCGGGGTCGTCTCGATCGAAGAACGCCGTGAGGTCCTCGCCTTCCATCTTGCCCGGGATCGTAAGGCCCGCGAAGGCCAGCACGGTGGGCGCGACGTCGTGAGTGGAGGCGTAGTAGCGCACCGCGTCGCCCGCTCGCCTGCCGTCGGGGTCGCGGATCACGTAGGTGACCTTGTAGACCTCCTCGTGTCCCGCGGCGGCGGCCGTGCCGAACACCCCGTGCTCGCCGAGCGCCGTGGTGCCCGCGCTCACGAGGTAGATGACCGTGTTGTTGGTCAGTCCCTGCTTCTCGACCGCGTCGAGGAGCTTTCCGATTTCCTTGTCCACGGCCTTCATCTCGTCGCGGTAGGCCTCACGAACGCGCTCCCGGGTGGCTGCCGAGCTCTTCACCTCTTCGGTCTCACCGTAGGACACGGATTCCGAGTCCTCGGAGCGATCAGCCTCGCGGGCGATGTCGGCCAGCGCTGCTGCCGTGCCGTAGACCGGGGTGGGCTCGGTTGCCTCGGAGCGGTCAAAGGCGTCAACAGCCAGGAAGAAGGGCTGCTTTGACTCGAGCTCGCCGAGCGCCTTGATGCCCCCGCGCACCACCCGGGTCAGAGAGCGCTCGCCTCCCTCCGCCCCGTCGGGCACGACCGGCGCGACCCAGCGCTTGCCCTGACTCACCTTGGGCGCGCTGCCGTCCGGTTCGCGGTGCACGCCCTCAAAACGGTCGTCCTCGAGCAACGGGTTGTCCGTGATGTAGAGCGGTGTCACCCCACCCTCCTCGAGGATCTCCGTTAGCACAGGCTGATGCGCGAGCACCCGCGTCCATCCCGGAAACGATGCGAAGCCCTTGGTGGGCTTCCAGTCGCGGAAGGGGAAGGACTTCATGCCGGTCAGGATGGCCCGGCGCGCCGGCATGGCGGGCATCGACTCGGGAATGGCCATCTCGAAGCGCAGGCCCTCCTTGCACAGCTTGTCGATGCTGGGGGTGTCGGCCAGCTCGTGCGGGTCGTCGTAGGCGCTCACGAAGTCGCCGCGCATGCCGTCCACCACGATCAAGAGGACGTTGGGTGGCTTGCTCCCCCCGCTGTCAGAGTCCTGAGCGGCAGCTGGACGCGGCAGACCGCCACCGAGGGTGAGCCCGGCCGCCCCGGCGCCTCCGGCCCGCAGCACGGCGCGGCGGGTGAACCGAGAGGGATCCGGCAGGGCAGCCAAATCCCTCGAAGCCT
>JBBJNU010000211.1:0-3220 GCA_037721005.1 Thermoleophilaceae bacterium
GTGAAGGCCAAGGTCGCCACCTTCGACTGCTATGGCACGCTCATCGACTGGGAGGGCGGAGCGGCGGCCTTCCTCTACGACCTGGCTCGCCGCCAGGGCGATGCCGACCCCGGGCCCGGACGCCTGCTGCGGGAACGCTGGGAGGAGATCCAGTTCGAAGCGCTCCAGGGCAAGTACCGCTCCTACAGCGAGGTGCTCAGCTCTTCCCTTCGCACGTGGACGGCAGCGCGCGGCTACCGCTGGAACTTCAAGGACGGCGAAGCGTTCGAGAAGGCGATGCAGAGCTGGCAGCCGTTCCCGGACACCGTTCCGGCGCTCCAGCGCGCACAGAAAGCCGGCCTCCGGCTGGTGATCATCTCGAACACCGACAACCACATCATGCAACGCACCCTCCAACAGCTGGCGCCGCTCGAGTTCGACGCCGTCGTGACCGCTGAGGATCTCGGCGTCTACAAGCCCGACACCACCGCTTTCACCCGCGCGCTCGCGGCCGCAGCCGCGCCCCCGGAGGAAATCCTGCACGTGGCCTTTGGCTACAAGTACGACATCAGGCCCGCACAGGAGGTGGGGATGCAGACCGCTTGGATCAACCGCCACCGCGAAGAGGCGCCGGGAGAGGCCAAGCCCGACTACGAGTGGCGCGACCTGTGGGGGCTGGCCGAGCTGGCCGAGTCGGGCTGAGCGCGCTCATCACGGATTACCGAACCCGGCCTATGCCGTGCCGCTGCTCGCCGCCTGAGCGACCTTAGACTCGCCGGCGATGGCCGACGGCACCCTGATCCTCGTCGCCGGCGCGCTGCTGGCGCTCGGCATCGCCGCCTCGTTGGTGGCCGGCCGGCTGCGGGTTCCCGGCCTCGTTCTCTTCCTAGGGGTAGGGATGTTGCTGGGCTCGGACGTGCTCGGGCTCATCCAGTTCGGGGGCAAGATGGAAGACATCGAGCTGGCCCGAACCATCGGGATCGTGGCCCTCGCCCTCATCCTCTTCGAGGGAGGCCTGGCCGCCGGGTTCGGGGAGATCCGGCCCGTGCTCGGCACCGCCGTGTCCCTCGCGACAGCGGGGACCTTGATCACGGCCGCGGTGGTGGGCTTTGCCTGCCACCTGCTGCTCGACCTGAGCCTGCTCGAAGGGCTTCTGCTCGGTTCGATCGTGGCCGCCACCGACGGCGCAGCCATCTTCTCGGTGCTCCGCGGGTCGAGCCTCGAGCGCCGGCTCGCGCGGGTGCTCGAGGGAGAGTCGGGCCTCAACGATGCGGTGTCCGTGGTGCTCGTGCTCGGGTTCATCGAGTACATCTCCCAACCGGACTACGGACCGCTCGACATGCTCCTGCTCGCCCTCGGGGAACTGGGGATCGGCCTTGCGGTCGGCTTGGCCGTGGGCGGGGTGTCGGTGCTCGCCTTTCGCCGGGTGGGCTTCGGTGCTGCCGGCCTCTACCCCGTGGCCTCGATGGCTGCCGCGGCGATCGCGTTCGGGTTGGCCGACGCCCTGCACGGCTCGGGCTTCCTCTCCGTCTACCTCGCCGGCCTCATCCTCGGCTCAGGCCAGATCCCGGCGCGCCGTGCGGTCGACGACTTCCACGACGGCCTGGCCTGGGTCTCCCAGATCGCCGTGTTCCTGACGCTCGGGCTGCTGGTGAACCCCTCCCAGTTCGGGGACATCGTCGGCGAGGGACTGCTGATCGCGGCGGTGCTGATGTTCGTGGCCCGCCCCCTGGCGAGCCTCCTCTCGACCGTGCCGACAGGGCTCGGGCTACGCGAGTCCACCCTCGTGGGGTGGGCCGGCTTGCGCGGGGCCGCGCCGATCGTGCTCGCCACCTTCCCGGTGATCGAGGGCGTGGACAACGCCGACGACTTCTTCAACATCGTGTTCTTCGTGGTTGTGGCCTCCACCCTGATCCAAGGGGCCTCCTTCGACCCACTCGCCAAAGCGCTGGGCCTGACCTCCGACCAGCCGGCCCTCTCACGCCCCCTTCACGAGGTGGGCACCATTCGCCAGCTCGGGGCCGAGGTGCTCGAGTTCCCGGTGCACGAGTCCGACGCGATAGTCGGGCGCGTGGTGAACGCCCTACAGCTGCCGCGCGACGCCCTTGTGAGCGTGATCGTGCGCGGCGGCGAGGCGCTGCTGCCACGGGGGTCCACCGACATCGAGGCCGGCGACCAGCTGCACATCCTCGTGCGCGAACCGGCCCGCGCCGAGGTTCAAGGGCTGTTCGAGCGCTGGCGCTCGGGGCCGCTCGAGGAAGCCCAAGCGCCGGTCCCCGTTCTGGCCGGGCGCGCGCCGATCTTCAGCGTGAAGCCGTGGCGGGGCGGAGATCCGGGCGCCCCGGAATCGATCGAGAACGTCGCGGTGCTCCGCCGCCTGCGCACGCGCCGCGACGAGCCCGGGGCGCTCGTGCTGCTGGCAGACGGACGCCTGGCGGTCACCGGTGACGGCGTGGTTGCGATCGGGGGACAGCGCCAGCTCTTTCGCTACTGCCGAGATCGCATCCGCCGCGCGGAAACCGCCGCGTCTCGAGCCTGGTGGCAGGAAGTGGCAGGGGTGGTGAGCCAAGTGGCCGTCAGATGAGGTCTCTCTAGCGCGGTCGCGGAGCCACGGGCCGGGCTAGAGCCGGACGAGGTTGGGCGCCTCTATCCCCCGCGTGACGCCGCGGAAGTCCACGACGAGCGACGCCGAGTCCAACACCGCATCAACGTCGAGGCCGGGGTGGGCCGTGAGGATGGCCACGGCGTCGGCCCCCTCGAGGGCGGCCTCGAGCGGCTCGGAGCGCAGGCCAAAGTCGGGCAGCTCGGGCACATAGTCGTCGTGGTAGGTGAGCTCGGCGCCACGCTCGGCCAGCAGGCGCATGATCTTGATCGACGGCGACTCGCGCATGTCGCCCACCCCGGGCTTGTAGGAGACGCCGACGATCGCGATCCGCGAACCCTTGACCGACTTCTCGTGATCGTTGAGCGCATGAGCGATCTTCTCCTCGCAGAAGTAGGGCATGGCCTGATTGACCTCACCGGCCAGCTCCACGAACTCCGTGGGCTGGCCGAACTCCCGCGCGCGCCAGGCCAGGTAGAAGGGGTCCACGGGCAGACAGTGGCCGCCCATCCCGGGTCCGGGCTTGAACGACATGAACCCGTACGGCTTAGTGGCGGCGGCCTCGACCACCTCCCACACGTCGATCTTCATCCGGTCGCAGAGCATCGCCAGCTCGTTCACGAGCGCGATGTTCACCGA
>JBBJNU010000212.1:0-3210 GCA_037721005.1 Thermoleophilaceae bacterium
ACCTTCGATCAGGCCGACCAGGGTCGGCTCCACCTCGGCGCGCTCGGCCTCGGGGTCATCGGCCTGGGCGATCATCAGGCCGGCCTCGCCCATCGCCGCCAGCAGCAGGTGGGCGAGTGGGCGCACGGGGGTGCGCCGAAGCGAGCCCGCGTCCATCGCCGCGGTGAGGGCGAGCGTGGCGAGACCCAGTCCGTGGCGCATGTCGGCTGCGCGCCACTCGGTCCAGCCGAGCACCGAGGGGGCGTCGATCAGCGGGATCCGGGTCCAGTTCGGGTCCGTGCACAGATCGAGGAAGCGGCGGTTTGCCGCGATCAGCAGCTCGACGGGATCCTCGATCCCCGCCATCGCCTCGGTGATTCTCGCGACCATGTCCTCCTCCACCTGCTCGTGCACCGCGCGGAAGAGGTCGCGCTTGTCGGAGAAGTGGTGGTAGAGCGCGCCGCGCGTGACGTTCGCCTGGCGCACGATCTCCTCGGTGCCCACGTCCACGTAGCCCCTGGCGGTGAACAGCTTCCGGGCCACGTCGATGAGCGTTCGGCGCGTGGCCGCGGAGCGCTCCGCGTTGGCACGGCGCTCAGCCCGCACGCCAGGGTCCTGTACAAACACACTGTATGTATGTTACCGTGGCGGCCATCGACATACAGACTGTACGCAACGAAGGAGACAAGCCCTGATGAGCACTCTCGAACGCAGCCATTGGCGTTCGCCGGCCCTCGGCGAACAGCGCATGCTCGACCTGCCCGGCGGGCGGCTCCACGCCTACGACACCGGCTCGGGTCCAGCGATCGTCTTCGTGCACGGCCTGCTCGTGAACGCCAACCTCTGGCGCAAGGTGGTCGAGCGCCTCTCGCCCGATTTCCGTTGCATCGCGCTCGACCTGCCGCTCGGCTCGCACACCCTGCCCATGCCCCAGAGCACGGACCTCGCGCCACCCGCGATCGCGGCGATGATCGCCGACGCACTCGGGGCGCTCGAGCTGGACGACGTGACGCTGGTCGGCAACGACACCGGCGGCGCGCTGTGCCAGATGCTCGTGACGAGCCGGCCGGAGCGGATCGGGCGGCTCGTGCTGACCTCCTGCGACTACAGGAACCAGTTCCCTCCGGCGATGTTCGCCTACTTCAAGCCCGCCGCCCGGATTCCAGGCGCGTTCAAGGTGCTGTTCGCGCCGATGCGTTTGCGGTTTCCCCGCTATCTGCCCTTCGCGTTCGGCTGGCTGGTGAAGCGCAAGATCGATCGTGACGCCGAGGACTCGTACGTGCTTCCCGCGGGCGTGATCCGGGGCGTCGAAGCCGACGTGAAGCGGGTGATCGCCGGGATCGACAAGGCGGACCTCATTCGGGCGGCGGACCGCCTCGGCGCTTTCGAGAAGCCCGCACTGGTCGCGTGGTCACGTGAGGACCGGCTCTTCAAGCCGGCGCACGCCGGGCGGCTCGTGCAGGATCTCACGAACGCCCGTCTCGAGTGGATCGACGACGCGCGCACCTTCTCGATGGAGGACAACCCGGCCCGGCTCGCCGAGCTGATCGCGGGATTCGTGCGCGAGCCGGCACGAGCGGGGGCCACGACATGAGCCGGGCAGCGGGCTATCTCGCGCTCGCAGCATTCGGGCTGGTGGTCCAGCTCGCCGTCTTCGGGATATTCCTCGGCGAGCACGGGTTGGATGTCGGAGAGCTCGGCGAGCAGGCGGTCGACACCACGATCGCCGTGTTGGCCCTCACCGACCTCCTGCTCACCGGCACCGTGGTGCTGCTCTGGATGCCGGGCGAGGCGGCGAGGGTGGGAATTCAGAAGTGGTGGCCGTTCGCCGTCGCCGCCGCGGGTGGCGTCTGCTTCGCCCTCCCGCTCTTCCTGTGGGCGCGGGAGCGCCGGCTCGAGACGAAGCCCGCCTAGCCAAGGCGCGTGAGCGCCTGAGCTGAGCGAATCAGCAGGCGACCCACGCAGCGCGACAAGCCAGCGGCGCGCCTTTCCTTCAACCCCTGTGTCCTACGACCTCCCCGTCGCGGCGGTGCCGAGCACTCTGCACCGCCGCGTAGCTGACGACCGCGACGCCTATGAAGATCCAACCGGTGACCGTCCACCGCACGGGGTCATCCACGTTTCGTGCGACCAAGAGGCAGAAGACGCCAGGGCCCCCGATCAGGCCGAGCGTCTCAGGCCACGTCCTTTTGGCTACCGCAGGGACGAGCGCCGAGGCCATCGCGCACCCCGCGATGATCGCCAGCCCGTACGGCGTGAAGGCATACAGCGCTGCGTAGGTGAGAAAGCCACCGATGCAGCACCACAACACAAGCATCCCGCCACGCACCAGGAACATGACGCCGCGCTCGATCACGGAGCAAGGGTACGCGGCGCTATTCGGCCTCAGGCCAGATCCGTGTCAGGGCGCGGCCACAAGCCCCACGCCCCGATCGGTGGGATCCACGTCGGGGCCGAAGACGTCGGTGCGGGCGGACGCCAGCACCTTGGCGACCACCGTGTCGGCTCTGGCCGGCAGGCCGGCGCCGCGGATCTGCTCCCACCACATCGCCGCGACGCCCGCCACATGCGGGCACGCCATGCTCGTCCCGCTGAGGAGCCTCGTCCCGCCGCCCGCCTTGGCGGACTCGATGCCAACCCCTGGTCCGCAAATGCGGGGGAAGGTGTTCGAGAAAGGAGCGATCTGCATCGTCTGTGCCACAGCACCGACGGAGACGACGCCCTCAGCTGCCGCGGGAAGGGACGCTGCGATCTCGTACCGTGGGTCAACGTCGCGACGGCTCTCGTTGCCTGCGGCTGCGACGACGACAGTGCCGGCTCCGAACTCCTGCTCCGCGCGGACCACGCCCATCAGCGCGTCGAACATACGCAGGTTGCCGCGGTAGGCCTCGAGTGCACTCGAGGCCGCGAGGTCGGCCGGCCAGCCGCCGTCCGTCAGCTGTTGCACGAGGCCCGGGAAGTCGAACCCGAGCGACATGGAGATCACGTTCGCGTCCTGCTCGACCGCCCAGCGGATCCCACGGAACAGCATCTCCGAGCCGCCGCCGCCGTCGTCATTGAGGACCTTGCCGATCAACGCCCGCGAGACGCCGCGGGCGATGCCGATCCGCTTGCCCTCGACATCGCGACCGAAGATCGTTCCGGCGCAGTGGGTCCCGTGGCCCTGGCGATCGCCGGCCCCGCTTCCGGAGAAGTCCTCCTCGACCAGCTCCACCCCCGCGAACGCAGGAT
>JBBJNU010000213.1:0-3206 GCA_037721005.1 Thermoleophilaceae bacterium
AAGGAGCTGGTGGCCGGCTTCTGGCTCTGGCAGGTCAAGTCCAAGGAAGAGGCGATCGAGTGGCTCAAGAGGGCTCCCTTCGGTGACGGCTCCGAGGTCGAGCTGCGTCAGGTCTTCGAGGCTGAGGACTTCGGAGACGAGTTCACGCCCGAGCTACGTGAGGCCGAGGAGGCGCTCCGGCGTCAGGTGGACGCGCAGTAGAGGTGCCCGAAGCCGACGTAAACCGCGCGATCGAGGCGGTCTGGCGAATCGAGTCAGGCCGCCTGATCGCTGGACTCGCCCGGATGGTGCAAGACGTCGGAGCGGCCGAGGAGCTCGCACAGGACGCACTCGTGGCCGCATTGGAGCAGTGGCCGGAGTCGGGCGTCCCGGACAACCCGGGCGGCTGGCTCATGGCCACGGCCAAGCACCGCGCCATCGACCGGCTGCGACGGCGCAAGGTGCTCGAGCGCAAGCAGGACGAGCTGGGGCGCGAGATGGAGCGTTTGCGGGAAAGCACGGAGCCCGATCTGGAAGCGGATATGGACGACGCCGTGGGCGACGACCTGCTCAGCCTGTTGTTCACGACCTGTCACCCCGTGCTCTCGGACGAGGCCCGAGTGGCCCTCACGCTGCGGCTGCTCGGCGGGCTCACCACAAAGGAGATAGCCAGGGGCTTCCTCGTGTCGGAGGCCACCGTGGCTCAGCGGATCGTGCGGGCCAAGCGCACGCTCGCCGAGTCCAACGTGCCCTTTGAGGTGCCGCCGGCCCACGAGCTGCCCGAGCGGCTGGGCTCCGTCCTCGCCGTGGTCTACCTGGTGTTCAACGAGGGCTATTCATCCACCGCGGGCGACGACTGGATGCGCCCTGCCCTGTGCGAGGAGGCTCTGCGCCTCGGGCGAATACTGGCCGGCCTGGCGTCGACCGAGCCGGAGGTGCACGGCCTCGTGGCCCTGATGGAGATCCAAGCCTCCCGCACCCGGGCCCGGACGAGCAGCACGGGAGAGCCGATTCTGCTCCTCGACCAGAACCGTGGCCGCTGGGACCACCTGCTGATCCGCCGCGGCCTGGCCGCCCTCGAACGCGCAGAAGAGCTCGGCGGGACGCTCGGCCCCTACGCGCTGCAGGCCGCCATCGCGGCCTGCCACGCTCGGGCCCGTGAGCCGGGGGACACCGACTGGAAGCGCATCGCAGCGCTGTACGACGCCCTCTCGCAGCTCGCGCCGTCCCCGGTGGTGGAGCTCAACCGGGCGGTGGCGCTCGGCATGGCCTTCGGGCCCGAGGCCGGCCTCGAGCTGGTGGACGATTTGAGCGAGCAGGGCTCGCTGGCTTCCTACCACCTGCTCCCGAGCGTCCGCGGAGACCTGCTGGTCAAGCTCGAGCGCTTCGACGAGGCGGGGCCGGAGTTCGAGCGTGCCTCGGAGCTGACCGGCAACGAGCGCGAACGCGAGCTGCTGCTCGGCCGCGCCCGGCAGTGCCGTGCTGGGTACTAGAGCCAGTATCAACCCAGGTCCACGAGGTCCGTGGATGACCGCCAGGAGGCGACGATCCCCAGCTACGACTACCTCTGCAGCAAGTGCAAGCGCACGACTCTCGTCATCCGAATGATGAGCGAGGGTCCGCCCGCGGTGGTCAATTGCGAGCACTGTGGCAACCCAACGGATACGCGCGTCTTCGGGGCCCCAGCGATCGGATCTGTTCCGGGGGCCGGCGGGTCGCCCGCTCGGCGCGCGAGCAAGCGCCGGCCTGGGGGCTAGCGAGCCGACTCCTCGATAAGGCATCTCGGCGAGACGGTTGGGCAAGTGCCGTTGTCGAGTCACACCGCGCTTCTCGGCTTGCTCCCGTGTTGAAGCCAGCATGAATGCGAGCCGACAGATCCGCACCGCCTGCCTCCTGGCCCTGGTCGCAGCCGTGCTGGCGGCACTTGGCGTGGGCGCCGCCTCGGCCGCCTCGCCCGGCGGCAACGGATTGCTCGTGTATCTCCAGGGCGATGTGGGATCGACCATGCCCGTGGGCCTGATGGTTTCGGACGGGGCCCAGACGCGCGAGATCGGGCCGCGGTGCGGCGGAGAGGCCACCCCGATCGCTGAGGTCTGTCCTTCGGACCCCGTCTGGTCGCCGGATGGCAGCAGGCTGGCCTTTGCGCAGGGCGACGACCTGGCGACGATCAACGCAGACGGCACGGACCTCCGGGTCATCGATCTCGGCTCGGTGCGCTCTCCGGCCTCGCCGACCTGGAGCCCCGACTCCAGCGAGCTCGCATTCGACGCCTTCGAGACCGCTGGGCGGCGCGAGCTCTACAAGGTTCTCGCCGACGGCTCGGCCGGCCCGAAGCGCGTGACCTTCAAGGGTGGGCAGTCGCCTGCGTGGTCCTCGCGGGGCACCATCGCCTTCGTTCGCTCGAAGAACATCTTCAAGTTGACCCGGGCCGGCGTTGTGAGCCGCGTTACGACCCGAGGCGGCTACCAGCCCTCTTGGGGCCCGGGCGGGCGGGTGATCGCCTTTGTCCGCAAGGCTGACAACTCGCTCCGCGACGCTCCGGCCTTTCTCTACCGCTACGACGTCGCGCGCAGGACGGCATTGCGCAGGCTCACCGGCCGTCCGGCGACCGAGCCGGCCTGGAGTCCCGACGGACGCAGCGTTCTCTTTACCCGCCGCGAAGCCGGCAACTCGATCATCGCCTCGGTCGGCGCCGGTGGGGGCGATCTGCGAACGGTGGCCTTGGGTGAAGAGGGCCGGGGGCGCAACGTGTCCTCCGGAGACCTGCAGCCCGTGCCGTAGTCACGCTCTACCCGCTGCGCCGGCGGCGCGGTGACGTAGCGTCCGGCGCCTCTCCCGCATCTCTTCGCAATCCGGTCAAGAGCGCGGACAGCTCGTGCTCGGCAGCGTCCGCGAACTTCAGCAGCCGGGCCCGCGCGCGCTCCGCGGATCGCTGGGCTTCCTGCACGGCCTTCTCCTGGCTACGCGAGATCTCCTCCCGGGAGCGTCGGCGCGCCTCGGCCGCCTGCTCCTCGGCGGCCTGCACGATCGCCCCGGCGCGGCCCTTGGCTTCGTCCAGGAGGTGGAGAGCCTCGCGGTCGATCTTCTCCCTGGCGGCGGCCTCGTAGGCGGCCGCGCGGCGCCGTCCGCGCTCAACAGCGTTTCCTTCGATCGCCTTTGCCTTCCGTTCCGCGTCGGCGAACAGTGTCTCGATGTGTTGCCGGATGATTTCGCCGGCGTCGGAGCCG
>JBBJNU010000043.1:0-11993 GCA_037721005.1 Thermoleophilaceae bacterium
CAGCGCCCGCTCAAGGAGCAGATCCGCTGGTGGCTGCACTGGGACGAGCATCCCTACGGCGATCGCCTGCAGGAGTGGCTGGCCGAGATCGCCGCGCGCGAGTCGATCTCAGACGACGGGATGCTCAAGGCGACGGGACAGGCTTCACGGTCATGGTGAGCCGCATCCGCGCCTCCTCATCGGCGCTTCTGGGCACAGGCCGCTCCCGGCTGAGGGGACAGCTCGACCCGCGCCTGCTTCGGCTCCGCGCCAATCCGCGCCTCTGGCCCAGACAGGAGACGGTGAGCGACCCGAACACCTTCTTCTCGCGTTCGCGCCTCAAGGATCTGCGCGGCCATGTCCTTCGTGCCGCCCACGCAGACGAACGGCTGCTGAGGCGATTTGCCGAGTCGCGGATAGAGGGACTTCGGGCATGGGAGTACGGGATGCTCCTCGCGTACCTGCATGGGCTCCCGGAGCGCGGCAGCTTCGAGGCGCTCGACGTCGGGTCGGGTGGGAGTGCGTTTCCCGAGTACCTCTTGACAAGCGACAACGTGGGCTCCATGACCACGCTCGACCTTCCCGACGCGTTCGAGCGGCCGGCCGTGGCCGGCGGGCGGGTCCAGCAGGTGGCGGGATCGATGCTCGACATGCCGTTTGAGGACCGCTCGTTCGGCCTGGTCACCTGCATCTCGGCGATCGAGCACCTCGACGGAAACCCGGCCCTGCACCACCGAGACCCGGAAGCGCATCCGATGCTCGCCTACCCCGAGTACATCGACCGCACCGACCAGGCTGTGCGCGAGCTGGCCCGTGTGGTCCGGCCTGGGGGGCATCTGTACCTCACCACCGACGTGTTCCTGCCCGACCGCCAGCACACCGACGCCTGGGCCAAGGGCAGGCCTGGACCGATCCGGTCGGCGTATCGCTTCGAGGCGCTGGAGCAGACCTTCCTACCCGCTGTGACAGCCGCGGGACTGGAGCTGGCCGGTCGTCCCGACTTCGGTCGCGCCCTCCTGGAGGACTCGCAAGACCGCAGTACCTACCGAGGCCGCTACTTCACCACGTTCGCTCTCGTCGCCCGCCGCCCTCGAGCCTCCACCTGACCTGACAGCCTAGGGCTGGGGGGTGTAGCGACCGTTCTGCTGGCTCGTAAAGGTGTCTGCGACCGGGTCGTACACGAGGGTGAAGCTGCCGGTGTCGTTCTCCCCGCCGTCCACCTGGCGCCAGTAGAAGCTGTAGGAGTCCGACGTGGGGCAGTACAGGCCGTAGCCGTCCTGGGTGAACTCGGCGGCAAGATCGCCATCGGCGTTGAAGTAGCTCCAGGTTCCCGAGGCGGATACGCAATTCGTCCCGTCGGGAGCACTGCGGGAGAGCGTCGCTTCGAAGGTGTCGAAGTTGCTCGGCTCGGGCGTCCCGGTGGTGGATCCGCGAAAGGTCAGGCCGTCGGCCGACGTGCCCTGGACGGCCACGTCCACCGGCTCCGACTACGCGGAGGGGTCGTTGATCACCCAGTTCCGGGTGGCCGTGTCGGTGCCGTTCGCGTTGGTCACGCGCACGCGGAACTCGTGGGCCCCTGGGGCCAGGTCCGAGTAGCTCTTCGGTGAGGTGCACGCCGTGTAGTCCTCGAGATCGATGGCGCACTCGAACGTGCCGTCCTGATCGGAGGAGAAGACGAAGACGGCGCTGTTGGAGTCGCTCACGGCATCCGGGCCGAAGGAGATCTCGACGTCGGGCGCCGGGGCGGGGACGACCGTCCACGACCGCGTGGTGGTGGGCGCGTAGGTGTTCCCTGCGCGGTCGTGGGCCCGAACCGAGAACTGGTGCCCGCCCAGGCCGAGATCCGAGTAAGAGGCGGGGCTGGCGCACGCCTGCCAGGCGTCGGCGTCCAGCCGGCAGCTGTACGAGACGGCCTTGGCCGAACTGAACTCGAAGGAGGCGCTGCGATCGGTGGTGGGGCCGTCGGGGCCCGACGTGATCACGGGACCCGGCAGGGGAAGAAAGACCGCCGACCGGCTCGGACCCGTGCTCGCCTTGCCCCGCGTCAGCACCCGGAGGCCGAGACGGGTGGGCACTCGCTTGCCGTCGCGCAACCCAAGCAGGAACTGCACGCGGCCCGGCACCTTCACGAAGAGCCGACCCTTCGAGGCGGCGAACGGCTTGGCGGACACCGTGGTGCTTGCGCCACGGAAGACCACCGTGTTGCGCGAGCGGGTCGGGCTGAAGTTCTTGCCGCGGAGCACGACCACGTTCCCTACCTGTACTCGGGTCGGGACCACGGTCTGCAAGGACGGTGCAGGTGTAGCTGCCTCGACGGGGTGCGGCACGGCACCCAACGCTGCGCAGAGCACGAAGAGGGCGAAGGCGCGGAGTCGCATACTCCGGGCCCTATCGGCAACAGCGGGCACGACTTGAACCGGCGCCCGGCGCGGGTGGACGGGTCCCGGGAACCTCTAAGTACGATGGTCAGAGTGCCGGCCGCCCATGATTGAAGTCCTGGCTTGGCTGTGGCTGCCTCTGCTGCTCTATGGCCTTGCCCTGGGCAGCGGACTGCTCGCCGAGCGCGTAGCGGGCGTCCGCCTTCCGAACCCCCTGGTCGCGCCGGTGGGACTGGCGGTCCTGGTCCTGTTGATCACGCCGGGCTACCGCCTGGGCGCCGGCTTCGAGGTCGGGGTCGCCGTAACGCTGGCCGCTGCGCTTGCCGGGGCGTTCCTCGCGCGCCGCTCGATCCGCTCTCGGCTGTGGCCCGGGTGGATGTCGGTGGCCGCCGCCCTTGGCGCGTACGCGCTCTACCTCGCGCCGGTGGCGTTGAGCGGCCACTGGACGTGGGCCGGGTACGAGTTCGTGAACGACACCTCGGCGAATCTGGTGTTCGCCGACTACGTGAGCGAGAACGGGGTCACCCTGCCGGAGGAGCTCGACTCCACCACCGCCGTTGTAGCCGCAACGCCGCTCGAGCTGAACTACCCACTGAGCGCCCACTTCCTGCTGGCGACCTTGAGGCCGCTTTCGGGAGCGCCCCTGGAGGCGATCTACGCGCCGTTCATGGCGGCCATCGGCGCCTTCGCGGCGATCAGCCTCGCGTCGATTGCCCGGCGGGTCGGCATGCCCGTGGCTGCCGCCGCCCTGGCCGGCGTGCTCGCGGCCGCGCCGAACCTGCTCTACCGCTACGTGCTGCACGGAGCGATGAAGGAGATTCTGGTGGTCGCGCTGCTCGCCACGGCAACCGCGGTGGGCGGAGAGCTGCTGGCTCGGCGCCTCGGCCCACGCTCGCTCGTGCTGTTGGTAGTTGCCCTCGCTCCGCTGCTGGGGGTGTTCACCGCTATCGGTGCCCTGTACGGCATGCTCCTCGGGGCTCCGCTGATGGCGGTCGTCCTGTGGCGCGCAAAGCCCAAGCCGCGACATGTCGCGGCTGGAGCCGCAGCCTTTGTGCTGGTGGCGGCGATCGTGGCGGGACCGACCATCGTCGACACCGTGAAGTTCGGGGCCCTGGCCAAGAGAGACTTCGCGAGCGAGGGCGGCGCGTCCACCGCCTTTCTGGGGCAGCTCGTGCGCCCGCTCCCGCTCGAGCAGGCGGCCGGGGTCTGGTTCGGCCGCGACTATCGCTACCCGCAGGTGGGAGACGCCGTTCTGCCCAACAACGTCTTGACCGCGCTCGTGATCCTGCTCTTCGTGGCCGGCGTGATATCCGAAGCCCGCCGCCGCAGGCTCAACACCCTGGCGCTGCTATTTGCCGTGGGCCTGCCCGTTGCCGTGCTGTCGCCCATCCTGTCTCCGTACGCGGATGCCAAGCTGCTCGTGGTCCTCTCGCCGGTCGTGGTGCTCACAGCGGGTATCGGCGCGTACGCGCTCGGGCGGGGTGGTCGTGTTCGCTTCGGCTTGGCGCTCCTGGCAACGCTTGGCGTCTGCGTCGGGATCGGCGGATCCGCGGCGGTGGCCTACCGCGAGGTGCGGCTCGCCCCCACCGAGCGGATGAAGGCGATGGAGGACGCCGCCGAGCACGCACGGGGCGGGGGCCTATGGCTCGTGAACGAATGGGAGGAGTTCGGCAGGTACTTCATGCGCGACATTCGCGTGAACATGGCATTCGAGGCAGAGTCGCCGGATCCCGCGCGACTGCGCGAGCCTCGCCCGATCTTCGGACGTTTCTACGACCTGGACGATCACGAGCTGGCCTACGTGACAAAGTTCCCCGGCGTGATCAAGCGCCGCTCGCCCGTGGCCAGCAGGCCGCCGGGCAACTTCCGCATGGTGCACGAGAACGGCTACTACG
The DNA here is from genome assembly GCA_037721005.1 of Thermoleophilaceae bacterium. Lineage (GTDB taxonomy): Bacteria > Actinomycetota > Thermoleophilia > Solirubrobacterales > Thermoleophilaceae > JAAYBF01. The sequence continues at coordinate 4,253 of JBBJNU010000043.1, forward strand.
AGGTCTGGCGCCGGATCTCCGAGGTGAGCGTGCGCGAGCACCTGCCGCTTCAGAGCAAATTTCACGCCACCACCACGCCCTCCTGCGCGAAGCTGAGGCGGATGGCCGCTCGCGCACAGCCGGGAGAGCGCCTCGTGGCCGCGCAGCGTCCGGCGGTGGCGGTGTTCGACACCGCCCGCAACCGCATACCCGGCTGGGTGCTCAACCTCTATCCGCAACCGGTCAGGACGCTCACGCCGGTCGTGGCCGGAACCGAGCGGGGCTGGATCAACACGGGCGGCGGGCGCTTCCGGGTCTGGCTGCACGGGAGCTTCGGCCGCTCGGTGAGCGTCTCGCTCAACGGTGATCTCACGGGTTCCACCGGCCAGGTGAATACCCCGGAGCAGTGGCTCCCGGTGGGCACGGCTGACCTGCCAGAGGGCCGGCAGCGGATCGAGATCCGCCGTCCTGAGACCTCGCTGGCTCCTGGCGACGGCTACCGGGGCTACATCGGGCCCGTGGCGCTCGAGTCCGTTGGCCCGAGCAGGCTCGTGAGCGTGGCTCCGAGCAGGGCACGCAGCCTCTGCGGCAGGCAATGGGATTGGATCGAGCGGGTGGAGCGCGGGGACTGATGGACAACAAGGACGACAAGCTCACAGGCGAGCGCCTGATGCCCGAGGCCCAGCACGGCGAGCTGGTGCATGCCGAGCATCTGGCGCGCTACCTGCTCGCCGCCCAGCTCGCACCGGGGCGCCGCGTTCTCGACGTTGCCTGCGGCGAGGGCTACGGAACATCTCTGCTCCACGAGTCGGGCGCGGCCGACGCCGTGGGCGTCGACGTGGACGAGCCGACGATCGTCGCCGCGCGCGAGCGCTACTCCTGCGACTTCCGTTGCGCCGACATCGCAGCCCTTCCATTCGACGACGATTCGTTCGACCTCGTGGTGTCGTTCGAGACGATCGAGCACGTGTCCGACGCGGAGGGCGCGTTGTCGGAGCTCGCGCGAGTGCTCGCTCCTGGAGGGCTCCTGATCGTCTCCACGCCCAATACGGAGGAGTACCTCGTGGAGAACGAGTTCCACGTGCGGGAGTTCAGCCACGAGGAGTTCTCGGCACTGCTCAGGGATCGCTTCGCGAGTGTGCGCCTGCTCTACCAGCACAACTGGCTTGCGTCGGCCGTGCTCGAGGAGGAGGGGCTGCGAGAGGCAAGCGGCTCGCTCCCGCTGGAGGTGGACCTGCGCAAGACGGTGGCGCGCGAGCCCGGTCGGGAGCTCTACACCGTCGCCCTGTGTGGCGAGGAGACGGACGTGGCCCTGGCCCAGGTGATGGTTGCGGCCGGGACCGACGAGGCGCACTCACTGGCCAGGCGCCTCGTGAAGTGCGAGGAGACCGCGCGGACATGGCACGCCGAGTACGAGAAGGCTGAGGACGCCGCCAAGCTCTGGCACGACACCTACAAGGAGCAGGAGCAGCGCACCGAGGACGCATGGGCCCACGTGCACCGGATGCAGGAGTCACTGTCGTGGCGCATCACCAGGCCGCTGCGGATCCCCGCGAGGCTGCGCGAGCGGCGTGGGCGCTGAGAGCCGCGAGCCTGTCACGGTCGCGATCCCGGTACTCAACGGAGGTATGCGACTGGCCGAGGTGCTGGCTGCCGTGCGCGGGCAGCGCCTCGAGCGCCCCGTCGAGCTCGTGATAGCGGACTCAGGCTCGACCGACGGCTCCGCTGCCGTGGCAAGACACCACGGCGCCGAGGTGATCTCCGTGGCGCCCTCGGACTTCTCGCATGGTGCCACGAGGAACCTCTTGTTCGAGCGTGCCTCCGGCAGCCACGTCGCATTCCTGACCCAGGACGCCGTGCCCGCGGACGAAAGCTGGCTGGCACGGTTGCTCGAGGGGTTCGAGCTGGCCGAAGAGGTGGCGTTGGTCTTCGGCCCCTACCGCCCGCGCCCGGAGGCCAGCGCCACGGTCGCGCGCGAGCTGCAGGAGTGGTTCGCGTCCTTTGCTCCCGACGGGCAGCCACGCGTGGACCGTGGCGCCCCGCAGGGGATCGCGACCGACCGCCGCCTGGAGTTCTTCACCGACGCGAACGGCTGCGTCGCCCGGTGGGCGTGGGAACGTGTGCCCTTCCAGCAGGTCGCCTACGCCGAGGATCAGCTGCTCGCCCGCGACATGCTCGCCGAGGGCTACGCGAAGACCTACCATCCCGGCGCCGTGGTCCTCCATTCACACGACTATTCGCCAGTCGAGCTGTTCCGGCGCCGCTTCGACGAGTGGCGTGGCCTTCACGAGGTCCGAGGCGCCGTGGCCCAAGGCAACCCCCTCGCGATGGCGCTCGCCGTGCAGCGCCAGGTACGTGACGACCTCGGCTATCTCCGCCGGCGAGGGGCCGGCCGCCGGCCGCTCGTGCGCGCCGCGGCGGCTTCGCTTACCCATCACGTCGCCAGCAGCTCGGGCGCGGCGCTGGGGTCGCGTGCGAAGCACATGCCGGAGCGCCTTCGCCGGGCCTGCTCGCTCGACGGCAGGGGAGAAGCCTGATGCGGCGCCGATCGCTGCCCACGGGCGGCGGGCCGCCACTGCGCGGCCTGCCCGAGCGGGCGTACCTGACCGTGACCGCTCACGGCTGGCGGGAGCTGGCCTACCGGCTGGTGACCTCGCCGCTGCGCCTCGTGGGCCTCGAGGGGCAGCTTCGCAAGAAGTTGTTGCGACGCGCCGAGGTGCGCCAGTTGCGCCGGTGGTACGAGGCGAACTGGCGGCCGGTCACCGTGGTCGTGCCGAGCTACGGGGACCCGGGGGTCACGATCGAGGCCGTGAGATCGCTGCGGCGCACGCTCGACCCAGCCCGCACGCGCATCGTGGTGGTCGACGATGCCAGCGCCGAGGAGCATCAGCAGCGCCTCCGGGCCCTCGAGGGTGCCGAGGTGGTCTTGGCCTCCGAGAACGGGGGTTATTCCGCCAGCGTGAACCGGGGCCTGGAGCGCGCGGGCGATCAGGACGACCTCGTGGTGCTCAACAACGACGTGGTGGCCAGGCCCTACTGGCTCGAGGCCCTGCAGCGGGCCGCCCACAGCGAGGACCCATACGGAGCGGGCATCGTCGGCCCGAGGCTGCTCTACCCCGACGGGCGGATCCAGTCCGCCGGCTCCTATCGCAACCTCGGCGCGCCCGAGTGGTTCGACCACCGCTATCGCTTCAAGCCCGCCGCGGACGGCCCGGCCGCGGTTGCCTGGCCGGCCCTCGCGGTCACCGGCGCCTGTATGTACATCCGGCGTGACGTTCTCGACGAGCTGGGGCCCTTCGACGACGGATACCGGATGGGCTTCGAGGACGTTGACTACTGCCTGCGGGCCTGGCAGGAGGGCTTCGGTGTGCGCTACGAGCCCGCCTCGGTGCTCACGCATGTCGAGTCCCCCACGAGGGGCACCGAGGTAGGAGATCGGGAGCGCTCCTCCCAGCAGCGCTTCTGGGAGCGCTGGGGTGGATGGCTCGATGGGAGAGATGTGCGCACTCCCGAGGGCGCCCTGCGGGTGATCTATGTAACCGAGGACACGGGCGTGGGGGGCGGTCATCGCGATGTGTTCGAGCACCTGAACCGCCTCCAGGAGCGCGGCCATTCCGTGGCTCTCTACTCGCTGGGCGGAGCGCCGGAGTGGTTCGCGCTCGACGTGCCGGTACACACCTTCGCCAGCTACGAGGAGCTGAGCGCCGCCCTCGAGCCGGAGAAGGCGATCAAGATCGCCACGTGGTGGCGCACCGCCGAATGGGTCTGGCGAGCCTCCGTTCGAAACGGGCTCCCGGTGTACTTCGTGCAGGACATCGAGACGTCCTATTACTCCGGCAACGAGGCGATGCGACACCGCGTGCTCGCCTCCTACCGTCAGGAGTTCCAGTACATGACGATCTCGCAATGGAACGCGGAGCGCCTGCGCGAGCTGGGGCTCGAGGCGGCGATCGTGCCCCCGGGAATCGATCTCGAGGTCTTCCGGCCGCTGGCCGCTCAGCAGCGCTCGGACGCGGTGCTGGCGGTGGGGCGATCGAACCCGCTCAAGAACCTGCCGCTGACCGTGGACGCCTGGCGCAGGCTCGCCGGACCCGAGCTGTGGATGTTCGGCATCGAGCCCGAGCTGGGCGACAAGTACGGAGCGCGCTACTGGGACACCCCGAGCGACACCGGGGTGAACGAGCTCCTCAACCAGGCTGCGGTGTTCGTGCAGACGTCGCGGCATGAGGGCTTCTGCCTGCCTCCACTCGAGGCCATGGCTGCCGGTACCCCGGTGGTGTGCACCGACGCCCACGGCAACCGCGACTTCTGCACCGCCGGCGAGAACTGCCTGATGCCAGAGGCCCACCCCGACGCCGTGGCCGGGGCGCTCCGTTCGGTGCTCAATGACGCCGCGTTGAGACAGCGGCTGGTCGAGGCGGGGCTACGCACCGCGCGCGAGTACAGCTGGGAGCGGCGCATCGACTCTCTCGAGCAGGTTCTCGAGGGAGTGGCCGAACGCTCGGACGCAGCGGCCGCTACCTGAGACCGCGCCGGCGCTCAGCGCTATCGAGTGCGGTGGCCCCCGCGCGTTCGACCCGCAGGTCGTGCGCCAGGTCCACCGTTCCGCCCGCCGGCCGGGCGCCGGTGACCACGATCGACACGATTCCCTCCCACCGGTCCACGATGGCGTTGCCCGCTCCGGGGTGCGCGATGAGGGTGGACAGCAGGTACCGGCCGGGGGCGAGGGCGTTGTCGAAGGTGACCGAGAAGGAAGCCGACTCCCCTGCCTCGAAGCGCCCGGTGCGCTCGTGCTGCGTAGCGCTGCTCGCCACGAACACGTTCTGGTGTTGCGCGTTCACGAAAGCAACCGCGAACGACGGATCTTCCACGGCCTGCTCGAAGTGCACGGAAGCCCTGAAGGTGCAGGGCCGGCCCTGGGGGAAGGAGCCCTGCCGCTCCCCGCGCTCGTCCTCCATCCAGGCCTCGGTCACTCGCGCTGCACCGTCGCCCGCGCGTTCCACGCTGCCAGCTCCGGCTGAGGCCACCCCCGCAAAGTTGAGCTGGAGGTAGCGATCCGCGACGCCCTGGCTGGGCTCGCCGATCATCACGGTCTCCCCGCGCTCCAAGAGAAGCGCTCGGTGACAGAAGTTCTCGACGGCGGCCATGTCGTGCGTCACGAAGATCAAGGTCTTGCCCTGGTCGCGCAGCGCGAAGAAGATGTCGAAGCACTTCTGCTGAAACGCAGCGTCGCCCACCGCGAGGATCTCGTCGATGAGCAGCACGTCGGCGTCCACCTGGATCATCACCGAGAACGCGAGGCGCACGTGCATCCCCGACGAGTAGTTCTTCAGCTTGAGGTCCACGAACTCCTCGAGCTCGGCGAACTCGATCACGCTCTCGAAGCGCTCACGGGCCTCGCGCGGCGAGAGGCCGAGCAGGATCCCGTTCATGATCACGTTGTCGCGGGCGGCCATCTCCGGGTTGAAGCCCACGCCTAGCTCAATGAACGTCGAGACCCTCCCGCGCACGTAGATCTCGCCGGCGTCCACGGGGTAGATGCCGGCCAGGCACTTGAGCAGCGTGCTCTTGCCTGAGCCGTTGCGCCCCACCACGCCGAAGAACTCACCCGGCTCGACCTCGAAGGAGATGTCCTTCAGGGCCTCGAACCGCTCGCCGGTAGCGCGCGCGAACGGCCGCATGGCTCGCTCCTTGAGCGTGTGCTGACGGTCGTGGGGCACGGTGAAGGCCTTGCTCACACCCTTGACGGCCACCGCCGGCGCGTCCATCAGAGCTCCTCCGCCAGATCGGGCGCTCGGCGCTGGAAGACCCACACGCCGAGCACCACGAGCGCCGCCGAGATGCCGATCGGCACAACGAGGTACCTGGCTCCCCCGACCGCGTCCCACGAGTTGATGGCGGATGGGTCGATGAGCGAATGGCGGAACTGCACGAGGATCGTGGCCAGGGGGTTGAACATCGGTATCAGCCGCTGGGCCGTCTCGCTCGGGATGATCTCCAGCGGGTAGAGGATCGGTGATCCGTAGAAGCCCACCTGGAGGAGTACCTCCCAGATCGGCTTGAGGTCGCGAAACCGTACGTACAGCGCGGCTAGCAACATGCACACCCCGGCCGCGAGAAGGCCGAGCAGTATCAGGAAGACGGGCAGCGCGAACCACTCCCAGCGCGGCTTCACCCCTGTGGCGAACACGAAGATGAGCACCGCCACCAGGTTGAGGATCAGGTTGAAGTAGGCGGTGAGCATCGCCGCCAAGGGCACGGCCAGCCGGGGGAACTCGATCTTTCGGATCAGCCCCTCCCGGTCCACGACCGAGGCCAGGGACCGGCTCGTGGCCTCGGAGAAGAACTGGTAGAGCACCACGCCGGTGAGGAGCACCGCGGGGTAGAAGGGCACACCCTCGCCGATCTTCACGAACTGCGTGAACACGATGTAGAGCACGCCAAAGAGCATGAGCGGGCGCATCAGTTGCCAGACGTAGCCGAGCACGGAGCCGAAGAAGCGCAACTTGAAGTCCATGACGGCCAGCACCACGGTGAGCTGGAGCAGGCGGCGCGGGTCGCTTCCCAGCGCCGAAGGTCCCTTGATCGGCCGGCCCATGCCTCCGGTTGCCGTGCCGGTGCCGGCCGTTACCGGAGGATTTGCGCTCGGCACAGGGGCCAATCTACAGAGTGCGTCCGGGCTGCCCCCCGAGCTTCGGCGGCCTCCGGTGACCTACCTTTGCGTAGATTCTGCCCGTGGTCTCGAACCTCAGCGTGCTCGACCAGTCGCCGGTCTCCGAAGGCATGACCGGAGCCCACGCCCTGCGCAACACCCTCGACCTGGCCCGCCTGACCGACGATCTCGGCTACCACCGCTACTGGGTCGCCGAGCACCACGGCACTCCGATGTTGGCCGGCCCGAGCCCAGAGGCCCTCATCGGCCCGATCGCCTCCGCCACCTCGCGCATCCGGGTAGGGAGCGGCGGTGTGATGCTGCCCCACTACAGCCCGCTGAAGGTGGCCGAGAGCTTCAGCGTGCTCTCCGGCCTCTACCCCGGACGCATCGACCTGGGCCTGGGCCGCGCAGCCGGCACCGACCCGGTAACAACCCACGCGCTGCAGCGCGACCGCCGGCAGACCGTGCCCGACGACTTCCCCGAGCAGCTCGCGGAGCTGCTGGCCTATCTGGAGGACCGCCTGCCCGAGAACCATCCCTTCGCGCGCCTCGCCAAGTTGCCCGGCCTGCCCGAAGGACCCGAGCCGTGGCTGCTCGGGTCCTCTCCACAGAGCGCGGTGTGGGCGGGAGGCCTCGGCCTGCCGTACGCGTTCGCCGACTTCATCAACCCCTCGGGAGCCGAGATCACCGCCCTCTACCGCGAGCGCTTCGTGGACTCCGAGCGCCTGATCGCCCCGCGCGCCGCCGTTTGCGTGTGGACGATCTGCGCGGACACCGACGAGGAGGCCGAGCGCCTGGCTTCCTCCAGCCGCATGAGCATGTCGATGCTGCGCCAGGGCAAGCTGATCCCGATCCCCCCGGTCGAGCGCGCGCTCGCCTACCTCGAGTCGCGCGAGCGGCCATCCACGCCATCCAGCCGCCGCGCCGTGCTCGGCTCACCGGAAACGGTGAAGGCCGGACTCGAGCAGGTGGCCTCCGACTACGGCGCCGAGGAGGTCATCGCGGTCACCATCACCTTCGACCACGCCGCGCGCAGGCGCTCGTACGAGCTGATTGCCGAGGCGTTTGGTCTCGGCGCGAAGCGCGAGCCCGCCGCGCAGACGGCTT
>JBBJNU010000214.1:0-3185 GCA_037721005.1 Thermoleophilaceae bacterium
GCACTTCGTAAAGGTGAGCGACGGGACTCGAACCCGCGACCGCCTGGACCACAACTGGCTCAGGTGAGCGGATGGGGGTGCTCCTAGTGCTCTGCAAGCGGGTTGAGTGGGTTTGAGTTGTGCTCAGTTGCGCTCAAATTGGTACCCGAATTGGTACCCGAGCCGAACGCGGCCTCCACCTGCTCGGCCTCTCGGTCGCTCGGCGAGTAGTCCGCGTAGATCGCCGTCGTCTTCGAGTCGCGGTGTCCCATCCACTCCTGAATGGTTCGGAGCGGGACACCTGCGCCAGCGGTCCGTGTGCCGAAGGTGTGGCGTAGATCGTGGAAGCGAAGCTCGCGCACTCCTGCCCGCTTGAGAGCGGCTTTGTAGCGCTTGAGCAGCTTCGAGCGGTCGATGGGCTTGCCGGTGTGCGGATGGGCAAACACGAGGTCATCGTCGGCCGTGAACGCCGTCACCCTCGATAGCGCCTCAAGCTCGACGGCCACGCGGTCGGCGAGCGGGACGGATCGTGTGGAGCGTTTGGACTTCGGGGTGCCGTACTCGCCCCGTACGAAATTGCGCCGCACCCTCACTCGGTGGGCGAGCCAGTCCACGTCCATCCAGCGCAGCGCGAGTAGCTCGCCCTGCCTCATGCCCGTCATCGCTGCCGTGAGGTACATGACGGCCTCGACCCTTCCGAGGTCATCGGCGGCTGCTGCGCGGATGAGTGCCTCCAGTTCTTCTTGGTCGAGGAAGCGCACGTCGGCGTCGCGGTCGGCTGCCCTCGGCTTGTCCACGAGCTTGCACGGGTTGCCGGTCACCCAATCGCGGCGCTGCCCGTAGTCGAAGATCGAGTGCAGGAGACCGAGATAGTTGAGGATCGACTTCGCGGACTGCTCGGCCGCGCGCTCGTGCTCGATCAGCGCCTCCACGTCGTGGCGGGTGATCCGGTCGAGCGCCTTGCCACCGAAGAACGGGGCCAAGTGCCAGCGGAGGTAGGAGTGGTAGTTCTGGATCGTGGAGGGCTTGCGCCCGAGCGCCTCCAAGTGGTCGATGAGGCGCGTTCCCGAGTCCTCCACGGTGATCCGCTCGACCACGGGGTCGGTGGTGACCTCGGCCATGATCTTTCGCAGCTTGGCCTCGGCCATCGTCTTGGTGAGGCCATCGCGGCTGGCGGGGGCTCGCACCGGGCCGAGCTTTCTCTTCACCTGCCGGTCGCCGACCCGCCACTTGCCGAAGTAGACGCCGTTCTTCTCGAGGATCGACCCGGTGCCGTAGGTGCGCCGAGCGGTAGCGTTTCCGTTGCTCATGAGGGTGATGCCTCCTGGGCCATGCCGGGGGCCGCTACAACGGTGCCCCGGCGCTTTGATGTTGGGGCCATCGTCGCAGACTCAAGCTCGATTAGCCATTGCTCGATGGTCTCGCGCCGGTATCGCCGGTAGCGACCGAGCTTCACGTGCGGGATGCGCCCGGCCCTGGTCTCGCCGTAGACCCAATCCGAGGTCATGCCGATCATGGCGGCGACCTCCTCGGCGGTGAGGAGCGGGGTGCTCACGGGGCCGCCTCGGCCTGGCCGCCGTTTCGGCCAGGGTCGGCCTTGGCCACCTGGCCATCGGCCCCACCCCCTTTAGGGGGTGGCCAGGTGGCCAAGCCTGGCCGTGCTGGCCATGGGCTTTCGGCCATTTCGGCCAAGGCCCACCTTCCGTCAAGAGCGCGCCGAATCTGACCACTCGTTTCAAGAGTGTCGAGAGCGCGCCTGACGGACCCGTCATCGGGCTTCCGGCCGACTCCGCGGGCGACATCGGAGCGGGTCAACGGACCCGTTGCCAGCGCCGCGAGCACGCGAGGCACGAGCTGGTCCTGCGCGGTCGGCGGTCGCCCCGGTGTCCTCGTCTCGAAGGGCTCGGCCTGGTCGATCACGAACACGCCCGACTCGAATCCGAAGTGCAGCCACCGCGTCGTGGGCTCGGCACACGGCCTGGCCTTCCAACACTCCACGGATCGACGGGTGGGGTCTGGGTCGCCCTCGGCGCGCGAGAGCTTGAAGCCGAACTCGACATCCCCAGCGAGCGCCTCCGAGCCTCGGTACTCGCGGTTCTCCCGGCCGACGTGGACGGGCATGATCGCCGCGACGTGGTGGCGGCGCAGCATCGACCGCAGCGGTTGCAGCACCTTGGTCGTCGCACCCGAATCGTTCTCTTCGCCGCTCCAGAGGGAGCGATAGGAGTCCAGCACGAGCAGGTCCGGGCGGTCGAGGAGGAGACCTTCTAGGGCGTCCTGGTCCTCGCGGCGGGTCAGGTCGAAGCCGTCCGCCTCCACAATCCGCAGCCCCTTCGAGGGCATCCCGAGCGCCCGCACACGGCGGTGAATCTCGCCCTCGCCGTTCTCGGCGTCCACGATCACCACCGTCCCGGACAGGCAGCGGAAACCGCCCTCGGTCGAGCCGGTCGCTACGCCCGCCGCCAGCGCCGATGCGAGCAGGCTCTTGCCCGCTCCGGGAGCACCCGAGAGCACCGTCAGGCCGCCGCGTGCCGCCAGCCCTTCCACCGCCCACGGGATCGGTGGCGGCGCCTCGCGGACCATGCGCGCCACGTCGAGCTGGCGCAGCGTCTGGGACTCCATGGCTCGCGCCCGAAGCCGCTCGTTGTGACCGGCCACTATCTCCCGGTTGACCTCCGGGTCGTCAGTCAGGGCCAGGCGCGGCCTCATGGCGCCACCCGGCAGGCATAGGCGGCTTCACCATCGGGGGGTTCTCCTGGCCCGGCTCTCGTACGGCGGGGCGCCCGGCGTGCGCGCGCCCGCGGCCTACGGCTTCGAGGACGGCAGGATGGCCTCCTAGTCGTGCGTTGCGGGCGGGGGGCCTCTACGCGCCGCAGGAGGCGTCCAGGGCGGTCGAGAGTCTTGTAGGCCCGGTGTAGTGGTTCGGCCCAGAAAAGATCGAGGGTCGAGGTCCGGTTCTTAGGCACAGCGACCTCCTTCTCAGGTCGTGGCGATAGGGCCGGCCGTGAGCCGGGCCTTCGTCTTTCCGGGCTAGTTCTCGCTCATCATCATCGCGAGCGGGTTCACGACCTGCTCGGCGTCGAAGGCACGGGCCAAAGTCTCTTCGAGCCCCTGCCGTGCGCGTGCTTGGCGGCGGCGGACCTCGCGCGCCCCTAGGAGCTTGTTGAAGTTTCGTCCGGGTTGACCGGGAGTCTGTGGGTATGGCA
>JBBJNU010000044.1:0-11942 GCA_037721005.1 Thermoleophilaceae bacterium
GGGCGATGAGGTAGGCCTCGCGGTTGCCCTTGCCGTCGCGGGTCTCGTCGGCCCGGACGGTGGTGCCCTCGTACTCCCTGACGACTTCGCTGTAGGGGGCCCGTTGGCGACCTCATCAGCGCCGAAGAAGGCCGAGCCACTCACCCTGCGGCCGGTCTCCTTGTCGAAGACCGCCAGATCCCAGTCCCCGTGGACAGCAGCTCACCCGCGCTCGCCGGTCCGGCGGAGGCGCCGAAGGCCAGCAGCCGCAACGTTTACACCATCAGCGCTGTTGCGTCAGCAGGTCGGCGTCGGGCACCCCGGCATGCACCCTGCCGTCGATCACCAGCGACGGCGTGGTGGTGACCCCCGCCCGTATGGCGGAGCGAAAGTCACGCTGCACCCGCTCGGCCACAGCTTCCGAGCGGCGGTCGGACTCAAAGCGCTCCAAATCGAGGCCGAGCGCCTTGCAACGCTCCCAGAGATGGGGATCATCGAGATGGGCCTGATCGGCCATGAGCGAGTCGTGCATCTCCCAGAACTTGCCCTGCAGGCCGGCGGCCTCGGCTGCCTGGGCCAGCACTCGCGCGCGCGGGTGCTTCGAGACCACCGGGAAGTGCCTGAACACCCGCCGGACCCGCGCCCCGGTGAGAAGCCGGTCGGCCTTTGCGCAGTACGGGCACTCGTACGAGCCGTACTCGATCACGACCGGGCCCTCTCCGCGCGCGTGGTCGTCGGGTGTGACCCCGGGGACACCTGCGCTGCCTAGGGACTCAGGCTGCTTCGAGGGCGTCAAAGATGAGGTTCGCGCCGGGAACCTCCAGCGGGCTCGTCGCCTGGTGCGCCCACTTCACGGTCAGGTCAGGACCGATCATCACGAGCGCCCGCTGGCTGTGGCCGCGCTCGTCGATGTACACGCCGTAGGCCCTGGCCACCTCCCCCTTGGGGTTGAAATCCGCCAGCAGCGGGATCGAGATGCCCAGCCGTTCCTGGAAGGCCTTGTGGGCGAACGCGGAGTCCACGGAGATGCCGTAGAGCTTGGCCCCCTGCTCCTCGAGCTCGGGCAGGATCTCCTGATAGACGTTCAGCTGGTCGGTGCACACCGGACTGAAGTCCAGCGGATAGAAGACAAGGACGCTTGTCTGGCCCTCGAGATCTGAGAGCGAGACCTCGTTTCCGTCTTGATCCGACAACGCGAAGCCGGGCGCCTTCGTGCCCGGCTCGATCATCGGCGCAGCCCGAGCTCCTTGATGAGGGCGCGGTAGCGGTCGAGATCCGTGCGCTGGAGGTATCCCAGCAGCCGGCGGCGCTTGCCGACGAGCATCAGGAGTCCACGACGCGAGTGGTGGTCCTTTTTGTGGCTACGCAGATGCTCGGTGAGCTCGTTGATCCGGGCCGTGAGTAGGGCCACCTGAACCTCGGCCGAGCCGGTGTCGTTCTCGCCTCGCCCGTGCTTGGAGACGATGTCCTGCTTCTGTTCGACGGTGAGCGTCATGCGGCAGGGAAAGCTAGCAGCCAGGCTCGTGTCAACGGCGCTGCAGAAGGGCTTCGGCGTGCTCCACGTCTGCATTCATCTGGGAGATCAGAGCCTCAACGGAGTCGAAGCGCCGTTCGCCGCGCATCCTCTCCGCGAAGGCGATGCGCAGGGTCTCGCCGTACAGGTCGCCATCGAAGCCGATCAGGTAGGGCTCGACGAGGAGGCTGCGGCCGGTCCCGAACGTGGGCCGCACGCCCACGTTGATCGCCGCCGGGTACCCGTGCGCCCAGCCGGCATACACGCCGTGTCCGGGCGCCACCAGGGAATCGTCGGGTACCACGTTGGCGGTGGGCATGCCCAGGGTGCGGCCCCGCTTGTCGCCGTGCACCACCTCCCCCTCGAGCATGAACGGGCTGCCGAGGAACCCTGCCGCCTTTCCAACCTCGCCGGCGGCCACCAGCCCACGGATCTGAGAGGAGGACACGGTCTCGCCTTCGACCTCCACGAGGGGAACTATCCGGGTCTCGAACTCCGGCCGGGCGCTCAGGAGCTCGGGCGTGCCCTCCGCGCCCCTGCCGAAGCGGAAGTTCTCTCCCACCGACACACCCTTGGCGCCGAGCTGGCCGATCAGCACGTCCTCCACGAAGCTTTCCGCGCCCCGGCCCGCGAAATCACGGTCGAAGGGAATGACCACGAGCTCCTCCACACCAAGGCCGGCGATCAGGTCGCGCTTGATCGCAAAGGGCATCACGAGCTTAGGCGTGGCCTCGGGGTGGATCACCGACAGCGGATGGGGGTCGAAGGTGAGCACCGTGTCATTGCCCCCGATCACCTCGCGGTGGCCCACGTGGACCCCGTCGAAGGTGCCGATGGCCACGCGACGCGTGCCTCCAGGCGCAACGTCGGGCAGGCGGGTGACCTTCACCCCGCGAACACTACGACTGGTTGCAGCTCGGAGCCGCGCGGCTCGGCCACAGCCAGCAGCTCGTCCCGGTGGGTGAGCCGGACCGCCTCGCCGACGATGCCCTCACCGGCCGCCACTCGTACTCCGTGAGCCACCTTCGCCGCCTCGTCGGCGTCCAGGACGTGCTCAGGCAGGAACTCGAGCGCCCGGGCTATTCCCACCACGCGCTCGGGGTTGGCGTGCTCGAGGCGAAACGCGCCGATCGCCGTGCGCTCGAGCTCCTCGCAGTAGGCGTCGCCGAGGGCAGCCACGAGCTGGCGCACGTAGGTGCCCGATGAACACTCGATCTCGAAGGCGACCCGGTCGCCGTCACGCCACAGGAGCTCCGAGCGGTGGACGATGACCGGACGCGCCTCGCCCTCCACCGCCTCCCCTCGCCGCGCCTTTCGATAGAGCGCCTCACCTCCCACCTTTACGGCGGAGTAGGCGGGCGGGCGTTGCATGAGCTCCCCCGTGGCGATCTCCGGGGTGGCGGGCACGTTGCCGGTCTCCTCGAGCGCGCCGTCCCTATCGCCCGTATCCGAGCGCCAGCCAAGGCGGGCCACCACCCGGTACGTCTTCGGCAGGGCCATGAAGTAGCGCTGAGCGCGCGTGGCGCGGGCAACGAGGATCAGCAGGAGACCTGTGGCGAAGGGGTCCAGCGTGCCCGCGTGGCCCACCTTCACTCCCCTTGGAAGCGAGCGTCGCACGGCGGCCACCACGTCGTGCGAGGTCTTGCCCGCCGGCTTTGCGTGAAGCACTACTCCGGGGGAAGGCTCTTGCATCAGGAGCCGACCTTCGGGGCGGTTAGCGCTGCGCCGCGACCTGCTCGCGGAGGGTGCTCACCAGCTCCTCCGGGCCGAGCCGGGTGGTGAAGCCGGCGGCCTGGCGATGCCCGCCGCCGCCCAGTTCACGCGCGATCACCGACACGTCAACGGACCCGTCGGTGGAGCGCAGGCTCACCTTGCGACAGCCACGGCGCTCATCGGAGAGCAGCTCGCGAACGAGCACGGCCACCTTCGTGCCTTCAACGGCCCGGAGGTGGTCCACGATTCCCTCAGAGTCGGTCTCCAGGGCGCCGGTCTCCTCGAAGTCGCTGCGCGAGAGCATCGCGAGCGTGATGGCTCCACCGTCGTAGCTGGCCACGGTCGACAGCGCGCGCGTGAGCAGCTCGAGGCGGCGAAAGGGAAGGTCCTCGAAGAGCCTGCGGTACACGAGATGGGTGTCCACGCCGGCCTCGATTAGGTCCGCCGCCATCCGGTGGGCCGCCGCGGAGGTGTTCTCGTACATGAAGCGCCCGGTGTCGGTCACGAGCCCGACGTACAGGGCGCTCGCGGTCTCCGCGGAGATCTCGGCCCCCATCCGGTTGGCGAGGTCGAACACGATCTCCGCCGTGCAGGAGGCTTCGGGCACCACCAGGTTCACCGTGCCGAACATGGTGTTGTCGTGATGGTGGTCGATGTTCAGGATGTGGATGCCGTCGTCCTGGAGGAAGTCGACGGGCATGCGGTCGATGTTCCCGCAGTCGAGGAACACGACGACGCGCTCGTCGAGGTCGTCGGGGGGCGCGCCGAGGAGGCCGTCGAAGGTCATGTGCCTGTACTCGTGCGAGAGCGGGAACTCGTCGGGCGACATGTACATCAGCGAGTCCTTGCCGAGCGCTTCGAGCGTCCAGTGCATGGCCAGTAGCGACCCCAACGCATCGCCGTCCGGGTTTTCGTGGGTGGTGAGCAGCAGCTTGTCCGCGGCGCGAAGCTCGGCCACTATCTGCTCGTGAGCGGTCGTGACGCTCATTGCTCGTCCTCCAGGAGCTCGGAGATCCGAAAGCCCCGGTCGATCGACTCGTCGTGGAGGAACTCGAGCGTGGGCGTGCGCTTCATGCGCACCTCCCCGGCCACCGCCGCCTGCAGGTACCCGTGCGAGTGGTTCAGGCCCTCGAGTGAGGCCTCGCGCTCGTCTGAGTCACCAAGCACGCTCACGTACACGCGCGCGTGGGTGAGGTCAGGGCTGGTCTCCACGGCGGTAACGGTCACGAATCCGATTCTCGGGTCCTTCAGACCCGTTGAGATGCGGGCGGAAAGGACCTCCCTCAGGGCCTCGTTGACCCGCCGCATGCGATCCGGCGCCACTGTAGCTATGACAGTGCGCGCTCGACCTGGCGGATCTCGTACACCTCGAGCACGTCCCCCTCCTTCACGTCGGGGTAGTTCTCGAGCACGATGCCGCACTCCATGCCCTGCGTGACCTCGCGCACGTCGTCCTTGAAGCGCCGCAGAGAGCCGATCTTGCCGTCGAAGACGATGGTGCCGTCGCGCACGAGGCGCACCGTCGCACCCCGGGTGACCGTGCCCTCGGTGACCATCGAGCCGGCGATCGTGCCCACCTTCGAGGCCTTGAAGATCTCGCGGATCTCCACGTTGCCCACTGACGCCTCCACGTCCTCGGGTGTGAGGAGCCCCTCCATGGCCTGGCGCAACTCCTCGACGATCTTGTAGATCACCGAGTAGGTGCGGATCTCCACGCCTTCGCGCATGGCGACCTGCTTGGCGTCGCCCACGGGGCGCACGTTGAAGCCGATCACAATGGCCTCGGAGGCCGACGCCAGCATCACGTCGGACTCGTTGATTCCGCCTACGGCGTCGTGGATAAGGTTCACGTTGACCTGCTCCTGGGGCAGCTTGGCGATCTCGTCGGCCAGGGCCTCGAGCGATCCGGCCACGTCGGCCTTCACCACGAGGTTCAGCTCGGCGGACTCACCGCGCTGGGCGCGGGCCATCACGTCCTCGAGCGAGACCCTCACTCCCGCGCGGCGGGCCAGGGCCTCGGTCTTCAGCCGGATGCCGCGTTCGCCGGCGAGGGTCCTGGCCTCACGCTCGTTGGAGACCACACGGAAGTGCTCGCCCGCCTCGGGAACACCGTCGAAGCCGAGCACCTCCACTGGGGTGCCGGGGGTGGCTTCCTTCACGCGAGCACCCGTGTAGTCGTGCATCGCACGCGCCCGGCCGGGATGGGCGCCAGCCACGAGGGCGTCGCCCACCCTGAGGGTGCCGCGCCCGATGAGCACGCTGACCACGGCGCCGCGGCCCGGGTCGAGGCGGGACTCGATCACGGTGCCCGACGCCTCCGTGGCGGGGTTGGCCTGCAGCTCCTGGAGCTCGGCGAGGGTGATCACGGTCTCGAGGAGGCCGTCGAGGTTCTCACGGGTCTTGGCCGACACGTCCACGAACTCGGTGTCCCCGCCCCAGTCGGCCGGGGTCAGACCGCGCTCGGCCAGCTCGCCTCGGACGCGGTTGGGATCAGCGCCCTCCTTGTCGATCTTGTTCACGGCGACGATCATCGGCACGTCGGCGGCCTTCGCGTGGTCGATCGCCTCCACCGTCTGGGGCATGACCCCGTCGTCGGCGGCCACCACCACCACCGCGATGTCAGCCACCTGTCCCCCGCGGGCACGCATGGCCGTGAAGGCCTCGTGGCCCGGGGTGTCGAGGAAGGTGAGCGTGGCGTCCTCGTGGTGCACCTGGTAGGCCCCGATGTGCTGGGTGATGCCGCCGGCCTCGCCAGCAGCCACCTCGGTCTCGCGAACGGCGTCGAGCAGTGAGGTCTTGCCGTGGTCCACGTGACCCATCACGGCGATCACCGGCGGCCGTTCGATCAGGTCCTCGGCGGCGTCGTCGTACACGGGCTCGTCGGCCACCACGTCAGCGGCGTGCTGGATGTCGACCTTCTTGTCGAAGCCGTCGGCCAGCACCTCGATGGCTTCGTCGGGAAGGGTTTGGGTGAGAGTGGCCATCTCGCCCAGCTCCATGAGCTTCTTGATCACCTCTCCGGCGGAGAGGCCGAGCGACTCGGCCACCTGCTTGACCGTGGCGCCGGACTGGATCGCCGTTACCTGGATCTCCTGCGGCTCGTCGGGCTTGGCGGTGAGGTCGGGCTCGACCCACGGCGTTCGCCGGCGCCGGCCGCGGCGGCGCGGCGGCGCCTGCTGCTGTGGCGGCGGACCGGGGGCCCGGCGCGAAGCCTGCGAGTCGATCACCACGCGGCGCCGGCGGCCGGCGGCGGCGCCGCCCGCGGGCGCGGGCTCGTGTCCGCTGCGAGTCGGGCGCTGAGCAGGGGGCGAGCCGGGGGTTGGGCTGGCGGCCTCAACTGCCGCTGCCTCTTCCTCGGCCTTCGCGGCCGCGGCACCATTCTTGCCAGGGCCGCCATCGAAGGCCATCGTGATGTCCGCCTCGTCGACCGACGAAGCGGCGGCCTTCACATCGAGGCCGGCGGCCTGCAGCTTCGCGATCACCTCCTTCGAGGGAATCCCGCGCTCTTTGGCTATCTCATGAACTCGCTTTTTCGCCATCTGTCCTCGTCAGTCTAAATCGTTCTCATCAACGGTCACCCGCGCGTGAAAGGAACGAGCGAATGCCCTTCCGTCCCGCGCCTGCGCCCCGCATCGCTCGTCGCGGCACAGGTACGCCCCTCGTGCCTGCACCTTGCCTTCGGGATCAGCGCGCACCCGGCCGTCGGGCTCGCGCACAAAGCGGCGGAGCCCGTCCTTCGGGAGGCTCCGGCCGCAACTCACGCAACGGCGGTGAGGCCCTCGTTCGGTGCTCGCCGGAGAGCCTAGCGTGCGGTGCTCGGCCGATCGACGATCGCCCTGCGCTCCTCCGGTACCGATCCGGCTGCGCTCCTCTCGCCGGGGAACGCCGACTACGCGCCTTCCTCGACCACGCCGTTGGCGGCCAGCTCGTCGCCCTCCTGACCCTCGAGCGCTTGGTGCGGGGGCAGCCCGCAGTAGCGCGAGGCCGGGATGGCGGCGTTCGGGCAGCGCTTGCCGTTCGAGAGGATCGCGGCGCAGCGGCCCGCGGTCTCCTCCTCCTCGAAGCCCATCTCGGTCTCCTCGTTGGCGAACTCGGTCTCCGAGCGGATGTCCACGCGCCAGCCGGTGAGGCGGGCGGCCAGCCGGGCGTTGAGGCCATCCTTGCCGATCGCCAGCGAGAGCTGGTCGTCCGGCACGATCACCGTGGCCTGACGGCCGTCGTCGTCCACGAGCACCTCGCGCACCCGCGCGGGAGAGAGAGCCTTCGCCACGAAGCGGGCCGGCTCCTCGTTGAAGGGGATGATGTCGATCTTCTCGCCGCGCAGCTCCGATACGACCATCCGCACGCGCGAGCCGCGAGGGCCCACGCAGGCGCCTACCGGGTCGACCCCGTTCGTGTGCGACACCACCGCGATCTTCGAGCGGTAGCCGGGCTCGCGGGCCACGTTCTGGATCTCCACGAGGCCGTCGGCGATCTCGGGCACCTCGAGCTCGAACAGGGCCCGGATGAGCTCGGGCGAGCGCCGCGAGACGATGATGCTCGGGCCCTTCGACTCCTCGGAGACCTCGGTGATGATCGCCTTCACGCGCGCGCCGTGGTCATAGCGCTCGCCGCCCACCTGCTCGGAGCGGGGCAGCAGGGCCTCGACGCGCTCGCGCAGCTGTACGAGGGTGTAGCGCGAGTCCGACTGCTGCACGATGCCGGTGATCAGCTCGCCCACGCGGTCCTGGTACTCGTCGTACATCATGTGCCGCTCGGCCTCGCGGATGCGCTGGAGGATCACCTGCTTGGCGGTCTGGGCCGCGATGCGCCCAAAGTCCTCGGGCGTCACGTCGCGCTCATCGATCTGATCGCTGTACTGAGCGAGCACGGCGGGCTCCAGCTCAGGCTCTTCGGGCGGGCGAAGCTCTCCCGTATCGGGGTCGATCGTGGGCTCGAGGTCGGCGGGATCCACCAGCGCCTCGGCCTCGCTCAGAAGCTGCTCCTCCAGGTCCTCGGGCAGCAGCAGCTGGTTGACCACGAAGTCGCCGGTCTCGTGGTCGATATCGACCCGCGCGTAGCGCGCCGAGCCGGGGCTCTTCTTGTAGGCCGAGAGCAGGGCATCCTCGAGCGCGTCCATCAGCGTGTCCGCGGCGATGCCCTTCTCCTGCTCGAGCACGTGGATGGCGTCGACGATCTCCTTGCTCATGTGTCCTCTCCTCGCGCTCCTTTGCCCACCGGGGGGCGGGGCCCCCGGTTGGCGGCTACCAAGTGGCTGCGGTGTATCTCCTCGTACGGGATGGCCACCACACCGCTATCGGCGGCCACGGTGACTTCGGCGTCGGAGGCCCCGACGAGCTCGCCGGTAAAAGACCTGTGCCCATCGCGCGGCTCACGCGTGCGCACCCGGGCCCGGCGCCCTAGGTAGCGGCGGAAATGCTCGGGCTTGACGAGAGGACGCTCCGGGCCGGGCGAGGAGACCTCGAGCGCGTAGTGCTCGAGGAGATCCCGCATCTCCTTCGTCACGCGCTCGCAGAGGTCGAGGGTCACGCCGTCGGGATGGTCGATGGTGAGGCGCAACCGCTCGGCCGCGATGCGCTCGCACGCGAGGAGCTCGACCTGCGGCATGGTGTCCGCCAGCCGGTGCTCGATGTCAGCTTGGATTTGGTGGTCGTCTTGGGGCATAAGGGTGAAAAAAAGGTGGGCCGCGAGGCCCACCGCTGGCCAGTATAGACCTGTGGTTCAGGACTCCAGCGCGAGTGTCACCGGGCCGTCGTTGACCAGGCTCACCGTCATGTGGGCGCCGAATCGCCCGCCCTGTGCGCCGAGTGCTTCAACCACTCGTTCGTAGAGCGGCTGGGCCTCCTCGGCTGGCGCCGCCGCGGTGTAGCTCGGCCGGTTTCCCCTGCGAGTGTCCCCGAGCAGCGTGAACTGGCTCACGCACAGGATCTCGCCTCCCACATCGGTGACCGATCGGCCGTCGAAGATCCGCAGGGCGAGCAGCCTTGCGGCCATGCGATCGGCCTGCTCAGACGAGTCACCGCGGGCCACGCCGAGCAACACGAGCAGGCCCGGCCCGATGGCCGCGACACTCTCCCCCTCCCCCTCCACCGACGCCTCCGTGACCCGCTGCACGATCGCCTTCAAGGCGGCGACCGTACTCTTTCCGAGATGGCAGCCGTGGACATCTTGGACGCGTACATCGATGGTCTGCCGGGCGAAACCCGGCGCCTCGCCCACGGCGAATGGGGCATCACCCTCGCCCCTGACGGCGCGGGCGGCTGGCCCCTCGACGTGGGCCTGCGCCTGGCCGAGGGCGTGCTGCACGCCCAGGCACACGCCCTCGATTCGCCGGAGGGCCTGGACCCGTGGATGCTGCTGTGGTGGAACCGCCAGACGCGCTACGTGCGTTTCGCCTGCACGCAGGCCCGTGAGGTCTGGGTGCACGGAGAGCTGCCGGTGGGCGCCGTCGATGAGCGCGAGGCCGACCGTCTGCTTGGCCTCGTGGTGGAGGGCGCGATCGCCGTGAGGGAGTTTCAGGCGGCCGCGCAGGCCGCGCCGAAGCAGCCGGACTCCGCGGGTGGATCCTGGCTTCAGCCCGCGGGCTGACGCTCAGGGGTGGCTGAGAATTTTGAGCACCTCGCCGCTCGGGTCGCGGACGAAGAAGCGGCGAACGCCCACGGGCACCACACGGGTTACGGACACGCCAGGCACGATGACAGCGCAGCTCTACGTGGTGCCGCGCAACCTGTCCCTGAAGGCTTGGTAGTCCGCCCTGTCGGGGCGCATGCCGGCCGCTAGCACAGCGTGGTGGCGCGCCTCGCGCGCGCGTCCGGTCTTTATCAGGGCCTTGCCGAGGCAGAAGTGCGCGAAGTCGTTCACTGGCGCTCGTTCCACCACCGCCGCGAACTCAGCGCCGGCCTTCTCGAAACGTCCCGAGCGAAAGTAGGCCCGGCCGAGGGCTTCGCGGATCGATGTCTTGTCGGGCTCGAGGTGTCGGGCACGCTCCAGGGGCACGGTGGCGGCGGCGAAATCACCGGCCTCGAGCAGTTCGCTGCCGCGGCGAAACGCGTCGTAGACCTGTTCGCCGCGTTCTTCGGGACTCAGCTCGCTCACCGCCGGCTCTCCTGCACCTGGGCTTTCCTCAAACGCTCCACCGTGTCCAGTATGGCGACCGCCACGGCCCCCTTCGAGCCCTTCGGCACGGCCTGCTGAGCCGCGGCGGTAACGATCACCACCTCGTTCTCCTGAGAGTCGAAGCCGATGTCCTCCCGCGAGATGTCGTTGAGCACCACCGCGTCGAGGCCCTTGCGCTCGAGCTTGCCCTTCGCATGGTCGATGCCGCCGCGCCCATGCTCGGCCGCGAAGCCCACCAGGGTCTGTCCGGGCCGCCGCGCCTCCGACAGAGCCCCCAGCACGTCGGCCGTGGGCTCGAGCGAGATGGCGAGGTCCTCGCGTCCGGCCTTCTTGATCTTCGTGGCCTCGGCCTGGGCCGGGCGAAAGTCCGCGACGGCCGCGGCCATGAGAAGGACGTCGGCCCGGGCGAACTCAGCTTGCGTTGCGGCGTCGAGCTCGGCTGCTGTGCCCACCTCCAAGACGCGCACGCCGGGCGGGGTGCTGAGGGACACATTGGCCGCCACCAGTGTGACGGTCGCTCCACGGCGCGCGGCCTCGGCGGCCAGGGCGTACCCCATGCGACCCGAGGAGCGGTTGCCCACGTAGCGCACGGAGTCGATCGGCTCGCGGGTGCCCCCGGCCGTGACCAGCACTTCGAGCCCGTCGAGGGTGGGCGGCACCACCTGCCAGGCCCGGTCGATCGCCGCGAGCACGTCGCGGGCGTCGGCCAGTCGCCCGGCCCCCCACTCCCCGCGCGAGGCAAGGCGCCCGGTCTCCGGTTCCACGATGGCGGCGCCCCGCAGGCGCAGCGTCTCCACGTTGGCCCGGGTGGTCGGGTGCTCCCACATCCGCCCATTCATCGCCGGGGCGATCACCAGCGGCGCCACCGAGGCCAGAGCCGCGTTCGTGAGCAGGTTGTCGGCCAGTCCCGTGGCCAGCTTTGCGATCGTGTTAGCCGACGCCGGGGCCACCGCGAAGGCGTCGGCGCGGTGTACGAGCTCGAGGTGCGAGATCGGGCTGTGGGTCGAGGGCTCGTCGCCCGGGAAGGCGCCGCGCGAAGGATCGGGCTCCCACTCGTCCAC
Organism: Thermoleophilaceae bacterium; assembly: GCA_037721005.1. GTDB lineage: Bacteria > Actinomycetota > Thermoleophilia > Solirubrobacterales > Thermoleophilaceae > JAAYBF01. The sequence continues at coordinate 11,383 of JBBJNU010000044.1, forward strand.
CAGCACGGGCGCTCCGGTCACTCCTTCGAACGTGGCCTTGCCGACGAAGTGCAGGCTGGCGGGCGTCTGGATGACCCGCACGGAATGCCCGGCCGCCGTGGCGAGGCGAACGATCTCCACGGCCTTGTAGGCGGCGATGCCGCCCGTTACGCCGAGGAGTAACCGTGCCACGGTTACCTCAACAGGGGCTGGCAGCCGTTCGAGGACCAAGCCTCACGAGGACGCAGGGAGCGTGGCGGGCGAATGCCCGCGAGCGACCGAGGACAAAGTGAGGCGCCGGTCATCGGGCGGGTGCTAGTCCCTGTACGAGTATTTGATCTTGCCCTCTGCGATCTCGTCGAGGGAGATCTTCAGGTAGTTCTTCGAACCCGTCTCGACCATCGGCGGCGGGTACTCGTCGAAGGTCCCCTCGCCGAGGTTGTGGTAGTAGGAGTTGATCTGGCGGGCGCGCTTGGCGGCGACCAGTACGCACGCGTAGTGCGAGTCGACCTGCTCGAGCAGCGTATCCAGGCGGGGCTTGATCATGGGTTCGGAGACCGTTCGTCGGGTGCACTGATGCT
>JBBJNU010000215.1:0-3174 GCA_037721005.1 Thermoleophilaceae bacterium
TCCTGTTGGCGATGTCCACCAGCGGCAACTCGGTCAACGTGATCGAGGCGCTGGCGGAGGCTCGGCGCGGCGGCCTGGAGACGATCGCCATGGTGGGCTACGACGGCGGTAAGGTGGCGGGTGACCGCTTGGCAGACCACGTGGTGGTGACGCGTTCAGAGAACATCCCGCGCATCCAGGAGGCCCAGGCCAGCGCCTGGCACGTCATCCGCGAGCTGATGGAGGTCCCATGAACGAGGAGGAGTCCGAAGGCACCGACTGGTCACCCGTCGAGATTGCCCACGGCGCCCTGAAGGGCACGATCGCCGCGATGGCAATGACCGGGATGCGGGCGTTCACGGTCAGCACCGGGCTGGTGGGTGAGCCGCCGCCGCGGAAGATCCTCAGGCAGAAGTCCAGCGGCCTGTTCCGTATTGCCCCCAAGAAGAAGCGCCGGACGGTTCAGGAGCTCATGCACTGGGCCTACGGAGCCAGCGGGGGGGCGCTTTTCGCGACGCTCCCCGACGACCTGAAGAAAAAGCCCTGGTTCGGGCCGCTTTACGGGTTCGCAATGTGGATGGGCTTTGAGTTCGTGCAGGCGCCCCTCATGGGGCTCGACGAGAACAAGAAGCGGCGCCCCCTAGAGCGTGGGGCGCTGATCGTCGATCACCTGCTGTACGGACTGGTCCTCTCCGAGACGCGCCGCCGACCGCGGACCTGAGCGTGCCGGGGCTTCGAGCCCGGCGGCGCGTTCGCGTTCGCGTGACCGGCACGGTGCAGGGCGTGGGGTTCCGACCGCACGTGCACCGGCTGGCCGGCGAACTGGGCCTCAGCGGTTACGTGCTCAACGACGAGCGTGGCGTCCTGCTCGAGGCCGAGGGCCCGTCAGGCGCTGTGGAGGCCTTCCTCCAGCGCCTGCACGCCGACGCCCCGCCGCTCGCCGCGGTCGAGCGCGTCGCGGCCGAGGACATCGAGGCGACCGGCGAGAATGGTGGTTTCTCTGTGGCCGCGAGCGTGCGCACCGGTGAGCCGCTTGCCCTCGTGTCCCCCGACGTTGCCACCTGCGAGGCGTGCCTGCGCGAGCTCTTCGACCCGGCGGACCGCCGCTACCGCTACCCCTTCATCAACTGCACGGACTGCGGCCCGCGATTCACGATCGTGCGCGGCGTGCCCTACGACCGTCCTCTGACCACGATGTCGGCGTTTGAGATGTGCGAGCTCTGCCAGGCGGAGTACGACGACCCGGCCGACCGCCGCTTCCACGCCCAGCCAAACGCCTGCCCCGAATGCGGACCGAAGGTCACGCTGAGCCCAACCCTCCCAGAAGGGTCAGACCCCTTTGGGAGGGTTGAGGCCTCGTTGCGCGCGGGGCAAGCGGTGGCGATCAAGGGCATCGGGGGGTACCACCTTGCCTGTCGCGCCGACGACGAGGCCGCGGTGGCCTCGCTACGCGCCCGCAAGCATCGCGACGAGAAGCCGTTTGCGCTCATGGCAAAGGATCTGACCGCCGCGCGGGCGCTCGTGGACCTGACCCCGGCGGAGGACGCTCTGCTCCTGGGGCGCGAGCGGCCGATCGTAATCGCGCGCCGCCGCCCCGGCGCGCCCGTTGCGGCGTCCGTGGCCCCGGGGGCCCCCGACCTCGGCGTGATGCTGCCCTACTCGCCGCTGCATCACATCCTGCTCGCCGACGTGGGGGTCGCGCTCGTGATGACCAGCGGCAACGTGTCCGATGAGCCGATCGCCTTCGACGACGCCGACGCCGCGGGGCGCCTGGGCGGGATCGCCGACCTCTTCCTCCTCCACGACCGGCCCATCCACACGCGCACCGATGACTCCGTGGTGCGCTCGCTGGGCACCGTGAGGACTGCGCCGCTCATGCTCCGCCGCTCGCGCGGGTACGTTCCTCGAAGCCTGCCCTTGCCGGTTGAATCACCGCGGCCGCTGCTCGCCTGCGGCGCCGAGCTGAAGAGCACGTTCTGCGTGGCCAAGGGGCAACGGGCGTGGGTCTCGCACCACATCGGGGACCTCGAGAACTGGGAGACGCTGTTGTCCTTCCGCGAGGGCATTCGGCACTTCGAGCGGCTCTTCGCGGTCGAGCCCGAGGTGGTGGCTCACGATCTTCACCCCGAGTACCTGGCCACGAAGTACGCGCTCGAACGCGACGGTGTTGAGCTGGTGGGCGTACAGCACCATCACGCCCACCTGGCTGCGTGCCTGGCCGAGCATGGAGTGCAGGGGCCGGCGGTGGGAGCCATCTACGACGGCACGGGCCTCGGGGAGGACGGCACGGTGTGGGGTGGCGAGGTGCTGGCGGGAGACCTCGCGCACTCGCGGCGGACGGGATCTCTTCTCGCGGTCCGGATGCCCGGCGGCGAGCGGGCGATCCGCGAGCCCTGGCGGATGGCGTGCGCATGGCTGCTTGCGGCCGGCGAGCCGGCCCGGCCGTCTGGGCTCGAGGCGATCGACGCCGGGCGCTGGGAGCAGATCTCGGAGCTGGCCCGCAGCGGGCTGGCATCGCCGCTCACCTCGAGCATGGGGCGGCTCTTCGACGCCGTGGCCGCCCTCTGCGGGCTGCGGATCGAGGTCAGCTACGAGGGCCAGGCCGCCGTAGAGCTCGAGGCGGTGGCGGACCTCGGCGAGGTGAGCGCCTACGACATCGCGATGGTCGCGCCCGGCGGCGAGTCGCAGGCGCCCGATCTAGTGCTCGATGCGCGCGAGACCGTGCTGGCGATCGTGGGTGACCTACGCGCGGGTGCCCCCGCAGCGACGGTAGCCGCCCGTTTCCACAACGGCGTGGCACGAGTGACCGCCAAGGCCTGCGCCCGGGCTGCGGAGGCGGAGGGCACGGGCGTGGTCGCCCTATCGGGGGGCGTCTTCCAAAATCGGCTCCTGGCCGAGCGGACCGTGGCCGCCCTCTCGGGACGCGGACTTACCGTGCTCATGCCCGAGGGGCTACCACCCAACGACGGCGGCATCTCCTATGGGCAGGCGGCTGCGGCCGCAGCCCGTCTCACCGGGGTCTGAGCTGCAGCGCCTTTGCCTCCCCGACCGTGGAGCTGGAGCGAGCCCGCCGCCCTTCAGCCGGGGGTCATCCGCAGCGTCTCCCCGATCCGGTCGAACAGTGGGGCGAGCTCGGCGAAGCGCTCCGCCGGCACGGTCTGGAAGACGATCGTGATCAGCGTCCGACCGCGGAAA